>NZ_CALMPD010000257.1 GCF_937871865.1 uncultured Legionella sp. | reverse complement strand
AATAACGCAAAGATTATTTCGCTAGCGCCGGCCGTATCAGTCATTATCTCTTTTATATCGAGACTTGTTTGCTGATCCTGCATGCCATCCAATAAATAAAGAGAGTCACGAAGAGTGCCCGTAATTACAATCCCATGAAATCCTGTATTTTGATCCGATACAAAATTATAATAGGTTAGCCCGCGTTTTGGCCCATAGTATTTTTTATTAGGTCCAGAGTTCACTGTTTTTACAGCACAGGTAAATCTTACTCCATCCGCAGAGGCAATATTACCTGTGCCCATCTTTTTTGCAAGTGGTTGTTTGGAATGAAGGTCTACCAGTTTTGCATTTGATCTGGCAATGGTCTCAGCACGAATGCAATTTTGCTGGACCCAGCTCAATCGATTGCGCGTTAATTGTGGATTGTCTTCATTAATCAATGGCTCAATGCCAATATTGCATGCTTCCGCCATAATAACTGCACATAAGGACACTTCAATCCCAGATACTCGTGAGTTATTATCGCTAATGTGTGTACATTCATCTGTAAAATCAGACATGCGGTTGGCTTCGAGCAATAGTTCTGGAAAATCAATACGAGGCATCAGCTTGTCGATCTTATCTTTCAATATTTTTAAGCTTTCTGGCTCATCAATTTTTTCTAATCTGGATAATTTAATTCTATCTTTGCCCTTACTGTTTCTTACAATCTCAACCGCATCATTTTGCGGTAGTCTTTGAAGTACTTTCTGGTATTTATCTTCTAATATTGAAGATAGATAACCAAATTCCTCATCAAAATCTATATTTAAATTGAGTGATCGGCATACTGGAATTTTATGTTCATCCCAAGCAGAACCTCTTAATAATTTAGTACGTGGGTCACACCATCGCTCACTATGTACAACGTGCATATCGCGGCTACGCATATTTGCCTGTAGATGATCCATTGCACATAACGTATAACCTGGTCTATCAATTTCTTTGGTCTTAGGATTAATAACAATATTTCGCCAACCCGCATTAATAATGTCAAGTGGCGCATTTTGAAATGAAGGTTTCCTCTTCCCTTCGATAGATGCTAAAAATTCTATTGCTGCTTGAACAGCTTTGCCTTCTTTAGTTGTTTGGAATTTAACTGTGTTAAGTAATGTTGGCAAGAATCGACGTACTGTCTTATATTGTTCAAGCAACTCATCGTAATATTTGTCATGATGTGGTTTTGCAATTTGCCTAATTATTTCTACCGCATTGGATATGGTGTCTTTAGAAATGGCTTTATAAATTACAGATGGCAAATTTTGCTCCCCATCATGTTGTAAAAACAGATCGCCAAAATCAGACAGTTTTAATGCAGCCTTGTCCAAATCACCCAAGCTCCGGATACGCTTTTTCTCACCTAATCGTTTTGCTGCCGCAGTGATTTCTGTGATCAACATGTCCAATAGATCTAATGCATCATCCAGCGCCCTAATTTCATAAACATAGGCGAATGAAAACAATACTGCAATGCGCCTATCATCAGGCATTCTTGCAATCGAGGGTGCCCATGAAACAGTAACATATCTGGCTAAATGATTAATTTTTGCTTTGGGTATATTGCCAATGTTTATTTGACCTAAGCCCAAGTCACGTATGTATTGATAGCGTTTTAATGACTGCACTAATCCAGTACTGCTGATATTTGTTGGTCCTTTCTTTAATTCATCAAGTTTACTGTAACGTTTACCGTCAGGTACCAACAATAAATTTTCGAGTTGTTGCTTCTGGTTGACATTGACCAACAAAGTCAATCGTTGCCAGAGTTTTTTTGATACCCGGTCTCGAACTTTTGCTATCAAAACAGTCAATGTACTTATGCCTGGCAACAGAATTTTTCTGCTGATAAGCCATAATGTACAGCGTTCAAAAAGAATGCTGGGTCTTTCATTACCAAACCACGCCTGATCATATAACCAGCGAGTGAGTCGATATCCCCAGATTCCATTAAGATCTTGATAATCAAATATGGTTTTTATTTCAGTACAATGCACTGATCGCGTTGCCTTACGATCCATATAACATTCAAGGTCTATTGGCGGTTCAATCGCTAATTGTTTTGCTATATAATTGACAACCTCATTGGGCACATCAATCGGATTTGGAAGGAAGGTTCCAAGAAATCTTAATGTGGTTAATTGTAGAGCATATCCAAGTTTGTTGTAATCACGACGACACGCGTTAATTAATTCTTTATCCTTATCGTCAAGATAAAAAAATTTATCAAGTTGCTCTTGTGTCAGCATCTCAGGATATTTAATGTAGCTCTGATATTGCTCATCGGTTAAAAAATCTACAGGCATGTATATCTCAAAACGGCCAACAAGGGATTTGGCCTATATCACTCTAAAAAATAGTGCCTACTTATTGTATTGAAGCTGGGATATTAATTAAATTTGGTTCTATAATCAATTTGCAATATGGTTTAAAAGACGTTAATTTAATAACCAGTTAAGTGACTGTTTTTATTTGTACTAATGAACATTTAAGGCTAGTCACATAACCGGTCGTTTTTGTTACTATGATGTACTAGATTTTTTTAACTAATATATAAGGTGTCTTATGCAAGATAAGAAAGAAGATTTATCAGCCGATGCAAATGATCAAGAAAAACCATTTTTTCTTACTAAGTCTTATCGCCCAACTAAACCACCAACATTTACTGAAGAAGAAAAAGAACGATTTGCTGAGAATGCAAAAAATATTCGTACTGATGGGCATAATTTACGATTTGATGAAAGACGGCAAATGTATTTTTACTTACCTAAAGATCATCCTGAATATAAAGAACATCCTGAAGATGTAGAAGAAAATAATAACTGGTGTACTCTTTTATAATTCTAAAGTGGCGTTTGGTCGCAGGCTCCATATATTGCGACCTGTAAATAGGTGAAACAATGCTGATTGGATATGTGCGTGTATCAAAAACCGATGGTTCACAATCGATAGATTTACAATGTGATGCTTTATTGGCAGAAGGAGTCAAGGAAGAGTTCATTTATCAAGATCATGCTTCTGGAAAGCAAGATGATCGCCCAGGTCTTCAAAGTTGCCTAAAAGCATTACGAGAAGGTGATACATTAATTGTATGGAAGCTAGATCGTTTAGGACGTAATCTTCACCATTTGGTTAATACGGTTCATAATTTAACTGAAAAAAACATTGGCTTAAAAGTACTGACTGGTCATGGTGCTGCTATTGATACAACAACGACTGCGGGGAAACTCGTGTTTGGTATTTTTGCAGCACTTGCTGAGTTTGAGCGAGAAATGATTAAGGAACGTACTCTAGCAGGAATGGCCTCAGCTCGTGCAAGGGGTAGAAAAGGTGGACGGCCCTATAAAATGACCCCAGCAAAGCTTCGGCTTGCAATGGCTTCTTTAGGCAAACTTGAAACTAAAATTGGCCCTTTATGTGAAGAACTCGGAATTACTAAACAGACATTATATCGACATGTAGGCCCGACAGGTGAATTACGAAAAGATGGAAAGAAACTACTTGGAGTGTCATGACTCAAAATTTATGAAAAATATTTTCGCGATGATAACTGCTTAGAGTAACTTTTCGTTCCAATGATTGTCACACCCCAATCTGTTTTCTGGGATGTATATAAGTATCTGGATCTCCATTATATAAGAGATATCAGTGCGAAACTGGCTTTCTGTTAAATAAAGGATGTCAAGGTTCTAACCCCAAACATCCTGATATCTAATTTGTCCTTTTTTGGAAAAGAATTAATTGGCTGTGGTTTCACATATTCAGCACATACCCTTTCTTTAATCGTTTGACCATAAGCTGGATTTGTATCTGTATTAATCCCCCTATATCACGCAATAGATTGCTCTTCCCCATAAAGTTCTTGTTGCTCTAATTGTTTCCTATATTCGATTACTCGTTTATCCATTACTGCACGCCAAAGCGGAGGAATCAAGGCGAGAACGATCATCCCCAGATATCCTGATGGAAGCTGAGGACTTTGCTGCATATGACGTAAAATCTGATAAGGACGAGCTCCATAAGTGTGGTGATCTGAATGACGTTGCAAATGAAATAAAATACTATTGCTTAACCAGTGGTTAGCATTCCATGAATGATACGGATTAACTTTCTCAAAACCACCATTAGCCAATTTTTTTCTTTCCAATCCATAATGCTCTATATAATTGACTACTTCCAATGTTAGTATCGCCATAAAAGATTGCAAGAGAAAAAATGCCAGAGTACCGATTGTTCCGAAAAGTAAACAAGCAAGGCTTATTGCGACAGGAGCACCTATTATCCACCAGAAATTATTATGAATACTCCATAACGAGTATTTTTTCTGAGAAAGGCGCTTTTTTTCCAGATGTAGAGCTGATTTAAATGAGCCAATCAATGTTTTAGGTAAAAATTGATAAAAACTTTCTCCCAATTGTGCGGTAGCCGGATCCTCTGGAGTTGCGACACGCACATGATGCCCTTTTACATGCTCAATAAAAAAGTGCCCATAACATACGATAACCAAAAGAACTTTGCTATAAAATTGCGCTACAGAGTTATTTTTATGCATCATTTCATGAGCAAGATTAATCCCAGCTCCTCCGGAAATTAGCCCTAGAGACATAGTAAAACCTAGCCATTCATTCCAGAGTAAATGCTGAGTTGTCACTATATATGCACCATAAGCCAGCATGATGATTTGAGCAAAGACGTAAGTATAGGTTAAATATTTAAAATAATTATCCTTAATTAATTTCTTTTCCTGTTCTTTAGTGGGATTGGAAGGATCTCTAATAAAAGCATCGACAAATGGAATAAAAACAAAAATGATAAGAAAAGGAAAAAAAGTAGCCCATCCCCCCAAATATAAACCAATAAAGGGAAGTATTAGCAATAAATAAATCATTAAAAAACTGTACTTTTTCAATAAACGCATGACAATAGCTCCTACCTTGGAATAATTTACTTGCTCTATTAATTAATGCCCATATCTTTTCAATCTAGGACTTACAAAATTTACGACCCCGATACAGATCATTTTCTTATCAGAATCATACTTAACTCTTGATTAAGACTAGGGCCGATTGTCTTCGAATGGCTTGACAAGATCCTATCCCTCATTTTGAGACTTTCAAAGTAAAAACTCAATCCAAATTGTCATGAAATAAGAGAAGAGGCCATAAGAAAAGGGCCATATCTTTTATAAAACAATGCGGATAACCAACTAAAATTGCTTACAATCTTTTAACTGTATATAATAAATCCATTGTGAGCCATTATCGCTCCAATATCAATCAGGGGTAGCAGATGCCAACCATAGATTTGACACGATTGGATTTAGCTGTTCCAACTATAAATTTCCAACATGGACCACAATTAGTTACCAGGCCCATTACGGATCATTCGCCAATAATACAAAATACTCGCTGGGGCGCTGTAGCTACACTGAATATACTTCATCCTGGCTCCCCACTTGCACCTCCTGCTCAAATAGATGGCATCACAGCTCTGCCTGTCAATGGCAAAGTACAAATGGAAGCAATGGCTAAATATATCTTTAAAATATTTCAACAAGGTATTGGGTTGCTTGCTTTACAAGAAGTACCAGCTCTTAAAACTGAGAACTTTAAATTTTTAAAAGAGAAACTAGAAAATAGTGTTGCTAGCTCAAATATTATTAAAATAAATGCACTAGAAAAACAATGGTCAAAAACGGGCATTCATCGCTTCGGAACATCTGTTCTTTATAACCCAGCACTCTTTGAGATAACAAAACTTAGACAATCAGATTTGCAGGATCGAATTGCTATTTATGAAGTGGAAGCAGCAAATGGCGAGCTCCTCCCTGTCGCTAATATTCATGGAGATTTTAAAAATCAAACAGCTACAGCACAATATATTGAGCAGTTCGATGGAATTGTTCTTGGTGATACCAATATAACCTTCTCTTCAATAAAAGCCTCTACAAGCACTAATATAATAAGAACAATTGAAAGACCCAGAATTGAAATTGAAGGAGTGGGACGCTTAATGAATACTGTTGATTGTATTCAAGATAACTACAGCAAGAAATTTGATCCAGGCTTTACCCCAAATGTGCTTGCTGTTACTTTTTAAAATTCAAAAATATTGATTGCGCTTTTGCAGCATCAAAGCTGCATATCATGAGTTCATCCTCAAAAGGATTCTTTATCTTGCTAATGAAACAGGCAACAAAATATGACCAGCATGCAACAAGAGTTCAGTAGCGCGCCCGTTTGAAGCAGCATGTGGTCGCCATCATAGGTAGAAATAACGAAGACCCCGATTCCACCTTCGGATAATGGCTGGACAACAGATAGAACGATTCCTGTTTCGTCGAATGCAAAAGGGCCGATGAATTGAATTGCAGTCCATTCGCCTTGACTAACGACACCCGAAGGTACTCTCTCTTGAAGGCAAACAATAGAAAGCTCGTCACCACCACGGCTGATAGATACTAATCCCTCTCCATCGGCCCATGCAGGTATTGCACATGTAACGTCTAAACGTGAAATGGCGTAGCTGCCATCCAGAATCTGCAAACGGATATTCTTTTTCATATTATTATTCTTTTAAAAATCAATTCAGAATTTATACGCTACTTTTTCTTCGTTGCATAATAGCAGAGAAAAACTCAGGTTTATTTAATCCCATTGAAGCAAAAATTTGTGGAATTTTATCCCAGCTTCCTTCTTGCTCAATACTTTCTACAATAAGCTCAAATCCATTATCCTTATCAGTCTCAACTCCCCAGCCATTGATAAAGCATAGTCCTCTTAATCGTTTAGCCTCAATATGGCCTAATTTATCTGCTGCTAAAAGATGAGCATGTGCTTCTTCATAAAGTTGATTAGTCGTTTTCATATTAGCCGGGCTCGTTAAAACCCCCTCTTCCTGCAAATTCTGTCTGCATTTGGCTTCGTCTACAAAAATTTGAGCCAATTGGTAATGGGCAGCTGCATCATCCAGATTTGCTGCCGCACGATAACATTCAATCATCATTAATTCAGAATAAGGAAATTTCTTGTTTCCCTTTAAGTTTTTTAAAATACCAGCGAGTTCATAATAAAGATTCACCTCTTTTTTAATAACCTCATCACCCGGCTGGTTATTAATCCGGTTATTCTGCATGGCTTTTAATTTTTTAATCAGACGTTTTATCTTCCAGCGTTTCATATTAAACATGAAATCTCCTATCCTCTCAGGATGTACTTTGAACAAATACTTGTAATAAATAAATAATAACCAAAATTAAAATCATCAATATTATAATTTTAGCTGCTAATCCAAGGGATTCTTTTACATCGTTCTGTAATTCCAAATTAGCTTCAGCGGCCTCTTCTGGCGGAGGTTTTTTAACAAGACCTAGTATTTGATCGTCAATATAATTAGAAATATAATACGAAATATACCCAGCAATAAGGCTTGGAACAAAAAATATCATCCACGTTAACATTTTACTGGTGCTGGTGCTGTAAAAATAAGCATCTTCGAAATACATGATCATACGACTGATGAAGTCAGGCACATCATAATGCAAATTCCAGACTAAAAATGGGAATATATATAAACTAAAGAAAAATAAACTCAAAGCCAGGATTAAGCTAATAATACCCAATATATACAATTTGCTATTATTAGTATATCTGTCTTGCTCCATGGTACCCTTCCACACGGTTGTTATTAATGTTTTCTATTAAGGGTTGACATTTTGGCCAACAACCCTGACGCGCGGTGATTTATCTAATATCCATAGCTTTTGCGATGCAATACACCATTTTGGCATGAAATATCAAAAGACCCTAGTTTTAAGATAGCAGAAGGGTATTAATAAGTACACTCGCTAGTTATATTTTATAAATCGTTTAAAATTTACAGAACAAAAATTTTTTATATAAGGATCATCATGAAACGTCAGGTATTTATGCTCTCGGACGGAACAGGAATCACGGCAGAAGCATTAGGAAACAGTTTAATAACTCAATTTGAAAATATTGCATTTGAAAAGCAAACGATACCTTATATTGACTCCTTACAAAAAGCGGAACATGTTATTCAACTAATAAATAAGTCTTATGCTGATTCTGGCATTAAACCACTTGTATTTATGACTTTGGTTGATCCAGATATAAGGCAATTCTTTAAAAGCGCCAACGCTTGCGTATTCGATTTATTCAGCACATTTATTGGTCCCTTAGAAACTGAGTTAAATGAAAAATCCTCTTATACCGTTGGCCGAACTCATGGTGTAGCAAATGATAAATCCTATACGCATCGCATAGAGGCAGTGGATTTTGCATTGGCTCATGATGATGGAATAAAAACACGCGGTTATGAGAAAGCAGACATCATTCTGATTGGTGTATCTCGCTGTGGAAAAACCCCAAGCTGTTTATATATGGCGTTACAATACGGAATATTAGCAGCAAATTATCCTTTCACAGAAGATGATTTGGTCGGTTTTCATTTACCGGAAGTGCTAAAACCTTATAAGAAAAAATTATTTGGACTAACTATTGATACTCAAAGATTACAACATATTCGCTCTGAACGAAGACCAAACAGTAAATATGCATCTGCAGAGCAATGTCGACTAGAAGTAACAGAAGTTGAGGCAATGTACAAAAAAGAAGGCATTCCATATATTAATTCAACAAAGTTTTCTATAGAAGAAATTGCCACTAAAGTTTTAGCTGCAGCTGGGCTACAAAGAAAAATCTAAGTGGATAAGACATTCATTATTGGGCTCCGTTGCAAAAAAGAACCAATTTTAAAAATATTAAGTTTTGGACGGATCT
>NZ_CALMPD010000256.1 GCF_937871865.1 uncultured Legionella sp. | reverse complement strand
CGGTGATGTCTACCGCCAAGCCGGAGCTTGCTGTCGCTGTGACGTTATACGTGTCAGCTACTATCGGAGTTGATGGCAGGGTACTGCTAAAAGTAATGGTTTGGCTTTGTTTGCTTACCGTCATGGTTTGCTGCACTTGCGGTGCTGCATGGTATTGTGTATTACCCGGTTGATTGGCATTCACAATACAGGTACCTGTAGTATTAAATGTTACGGTGCCGCCACTGATTGAGCATACGCTGCTACTGCTGGCATCCACGGTGATGTCTACCGCCAAGCCGGAGCTTGCTGTCGCTGTGACGTTATACGTGTCAGCTACTATCGGAGTTGATGGCAGGGTACTGCTAAAAGTAATGGTTTGGCTTTGTTTGCTTACCGTCATGGTTTGCTGCACTTGCGGTGCTGCATGGTATTGTGTATTACCCGGTTGATTGGCATTCACAATACAGATACCTGTAGTATTAAATGTTACGGTGTCGCCACTGATTGAGCATACGCCAGCTACTGCTGGCATCCACGGTGATGTCTACCGCCAAACCGGAACTTGCTGTCGCAGCAACGTTATATGTGTTTCCTGGCATTAGGAGAGATGGTGCCACACTGGTAAAGGTAATGGTTTGGTTCTGTTGGCTTACCGTCATGCTTTGTTGCACTTGCGAGGCTGCATGGTGTTGTGCATTACCTGCCTGATTGGCATTCACGATGCATGTTCCTGTCGCGTTAAATGTTACGGTGCTACCACTGATTGAACATACGCTGCTACTGTTGTGGTCTACAGTGATGTCTACCGCCAAGCCAGAACTCGCTGCTGCTGTAACGAGATACGTGCCCCCTGGCATCGGGTTTGATGGCGCGGTACTCGTAAAGGTGAGCGTTTGATTCTGTTTCTGGGTACTTGAATTTAGATGAATTGCCACCGGCGTGTTGTTGGCAGCAAACAAACAATAGCGACCAGGACTAGACTGCAGAGTACATCCAGCTGGCTGATAGCCGTCAGTAAGGATCTTGAGTCCTGCATCAGGATAGTGCCTATTAGTCACTGTACTGATAAGCAGGTTTTGGGCTGATACATGGTAGTTCTGGCAGGATGCTGGGATTTTGCCATTTAAGCATAAAACCAGATCTATTGTTGCAGGAGGGCCTGATTCCGTAATCTTGAAAAAGAGCCCGGCATCGGCATAAGCCAGTGAGCTCAGTAAAATAATGCCCGTGATTAATAAGCTATTGATGATTCGTTGAATCATTATCGTTCCTTGATGTTTCAAATTAAACCTGCGCAACATGAGTGCCTGCTCGCGCGCTCATGTTGCGCTAAAAGCAAATGACTTTCTTTTTAAAGATTTTATTGGAGTCAGCTTAACAAATTAATTGGGTTCGTCAATACATGCCTAATGTTTTGTTGATATTCTGATAAAAAAGATTATAACTGTAAATTTAACAATAAGTTAATGTATTGTTGGCACCTCTACTTCTTATGTATTTGTAATCAGCGATTGACCTTGGGCTTCAGGTCTATAACAAGTCAGTGCTATCTAAAAAGTCTTTTAATTCTCTGTTTTAAAGTAATTTGCAGAACAGCGTTAACCCGTAAATTGTAAACAAGGTGCAAATGAGTGATTGGCATTTGAAGGAGGACTTGGCACTTCGTGGATTAAGGTAGGAACTTGTTGTTCGTTACAACCGAGTGTTGATGAGCAGCCCTGGTTGAAATTGAATGGTATCTATTTCCAATTTGTACGTGAAAAAAAACTGGATAAACTCAATTTCCCTAATCCTTGCTGCTCCACGAAAATATTTTGCAATGAATAAAACCAGGCTGTCTTTTTCCATATAGTCATTACAGTTGATTACCAGTTCTGTTTCGGACAAACTAATCATTTGGCATTCATAAATATTTTCGCCAATTTTAATCGTAACATATACAGGTTGTACGGGTTGAATTAACACCGCAATCTCCCTAATAATATAAAGCTCGTCACATGGCACAAATCGGTATGTTAATTGCCATGTGTTTTAATGGTTCATGCTGATCAATATGAGCTCATATTGTAAGTCTAGCTTAAAAAGAACATTTTTGAGTTTTTTGTCGGGTTCATGATATTGTTCGCGGCAGTAAAATTCGGCCTGTATACTGATGATAGTAATCCGATTTATTGTTCTTAACCGTACTAAAAACGATAAATTACATGATGAGCTAAATTGATTGCATCCAAAGTAATCCTAAGATAGGTTTTATGCACTATTCTTATTTCAAGGGACACATTCATTTGAGACAGGGATTAAATTATGCCAAATGTTGCAGAAGTTTTTGTTGATACTTTGGAAAATGCAGGAATCAAACGAATATACGGTATTGTTGGCGATTCATTAAATGGCATTACTAATGCGCTGCAAAAACGAAAAAATATAGCTTGGGTGCATGTACGCCATGAAGAAGCGGCTGCCTTTGCTGCTGGTGCAGAAGCTCAGTTAACGGGTGAGCTGACGGTTTGTGCCGGCAGTTGTGGACCGGGGAATTTACATTTAATTAATGGGCTCTATGATTGCCAACGCAGTCGGGCACCAGTGTTGGCAATCGCTGCTCATATTCCCAGTGCTGAAATCGGAGGGGATTACTTTCAGGAGACTCATCCGAATCTTTTATTTAAAGACTGCAGCTGCTTTTGCGAAGTAGTGGAAAGCCCGGAGCAGATGCCGAGATTATTGGAAATTGCCATGCAAACCGCGATTGCCAAATCAGGTGTGGCCGTCTTGATTATATCTGGTGATGTTGCTCTTCAATGCGCTCCTCATCTAGCGAACAAAAAAAAATCACTCTATGTCAAACCAGAAGTAGTACCGCCAGTGGCGGTATTACAGGATATCGCAAAGCGCCTGAATGACGCGAAAAACATAACATTATTCTGTGGCATTGGTGCGGCTGACGCTCATGATGTATTGATAAAAATATGTGACACGTTAAAGGCACCTGTTGTGCATACACTCCGTGGTAAGCCATATATTGAGTATGACAATCCTTATGATGTCGGTATGACAGGGCTAATTGGTTTTAGTTCAGGCTATTACGCAATGGAAGCTTGTGATACGTTGCTTTTACTTGGCACCAGCTTCCCTTATCGCCAATTTTATCCTGATAAAGCGCACATTATTCAAATTGATTTGCACGGGGAACAATTAGGAAAACGCACGACCATTGATTTAGGTGTGGTGGGAGACATTAATTGTACTTTAAATGCATTATTGTCGTTGCTAGAGCCCAAGAACGATAGTGAGCATTTAAATAAAGCCAGAGCTCATTATCTTAAAGCGCGTAAAGGATTAGACGCATTGGCAACAAAAACACCTGATAAATCGCCACTTCATCCTCAATTTGTTGCCCAATGTATTAATAGCATTGCTAATGACGATACTGTATTTACAGCTGATGTGGGCACTCCTACTGTATGGGCGGCCCGATATTTACAGATGAATGGTAAACGCAAAATATTAGGCTCATTTAATCATGGTTCCATGGCTAATGCTTTATCACAAGCTATCGGGGTTCAGTCTGTTTATTCTGAACGGCAGGTAATTGCACTGTGTGGTGATGGTGGATTTAGTATGTTAATGGGAGAACTTTTAACCCTGATTCAAGAACAACTCCCTATTAAAATTGTTGTATTTAATAATGGTACTTTGGGTTTTGTTGAAATGGAAATGCATGTTGGCGGTATGCTGGATTACAGCACTGAATTAAAAAATCCAAACTTTGCTTCCATGGCGGAGTCTATCGGTATTAAAGGCTTTCGAGTTGAAAGTGCTTCAACATTACAAGTTGATTTACAACAGGCATTTAGTCATAACGGCCCTGCTTTGGTGGATGTAGTCATTAATCGTAATGAATTAATCATGCCGCCTACTATTGGGATGGAGCACGTCAAAGGATTCAGCCTCTATATGATGAAAGCTATTATTAACGGACAGGGCAATACAATATTAGATTTGATGAAAACAAATTTATGGCGTCCTGAATAACGGAAACAATAATCAATCCAGTCATCCAAGGGAGCAATTGACGAGCATCCCTCGGAACAGTCGCATCTTCATCCGAAGAGCACTCGACCAACCATTGATTCTTCATTGTGAAATCGATCTTCATCTTGTTCCGCATATCCTTGTAGTGCGGTAACAATAGGGCGAGTCACTATACTTATTGCCGATTTTAGGAGGCTGGCAATGGAGAACAGAATCGATGCTACAGAAATCAATAAGAACCCTCCAGCATCGGTTAAATGATCTTCATTATCATTACGTGTAAAGCCTGTTTTAATAGCTAAGGCCTGTGTACTTTCCCATAATGCAGCACTTAATGAGGCGATCGATGTAATAAGGCACAATGCTGGAAGCGCCGTGGCGCCAAGGATTTCATCGAAATAATCGTAGCGATCACGTAGTTGTTCAAACATATTCAATCGTCTAAGCGCTTCTTTGCTTATAAAGTGCAACGCATTTTGTGCGGAGTCCATTTGTTGCAGTTGTAGAAATTTCTGTTCAAATTTTATAATAAGGAACCCTAAATGATCCGAATAGTTCTCAAAAAAATTCTTTTGGGGATCTGGGGTTTTTTGATTAATAAAAAATGAGGTTTTAGGAAAAAAATGGGAAGAGTTTGGCATTTCATAATCCTTATGCGAAAGAACACTGTCATAGCTGTCCTCATCTTATCATTAAGGGGGGCCCATGTGAATTTTGAACAACAACTATAAAGCCAACAATAATTCAAGGAAGGTGCGAACACCCGAGTTGGGCCTCTCCTGCCTCTTTTACCTTTACCCTCTTCAATCATACGTCACCATCAAGTGAACTAGAATAATCTGTTATCAGAATAAGTGATATAAGTTATAAAAAAATCATCTGGACAAGTATGTGCCACATAGATCAAAATTGTCTTGCGCAGTAAAGATATTAGATTGCGCAATATCAACAATTTTTCGACTACAAGGACTCAAACAATGCAAGCGAAGAACAAAGAAAAATCAGTAAAAGCGATGGATGCCAATCATCCTTCGATCAATCCATTTATTACCACACCGAACCATATGGCATTTTCTGCGCAATTACTTTATCCATATTGGGGTTCTTATGTACGCAACACCTTGATTCATTTTTTTCGTGCAGATGAGACGTCTCCATGGACAATAATTGCTCATTCCTGAAAATGATCGCTTCGCTCATGATGCAAATAACAATTCTTTGACCGATTTTGAACAACGATATTTCAAATTTTTAAGCGGCTCAAGGGGAGTGCATTTTACTGAAGAAAGTACTCCTGGGGAAACGGCTCAAAAGGCGTTTAATGCACTACTCGCTTGCTATCCTGCACAAAATCATAATGTTTTAACTGATCCACTCGCTCAACCCCTCTTAATCTCAGCTTTTGTTACAGGGTTTGCTGGCAAATATCCTCTGGTAGAACAAGAAGAAACACTCAAAAGCCCATCTCAAGTGAGAGCGGAACAGCATATACGACAAGCAGGTGTAACGGTTAACGATGTCAATGAATCAGTTAAAATTCATCATGAAAACGAACATCATACCAAGATATTTTTTGGTCCAACAACGTTTAATCTATACCTGATAGGCAATAAAGTGATTGTGCTTGCCGACACTAAGGGCTTTAATTCCTTGGATCAAGGGATGCTCGTTTTAGGTTCTGATCCTGCACAATGGGGCATGGAAATACAAAGCGCTTGGCTTAAGCAACAGGCTCATGTCTTTTTAGGCAGGAAATACAATCCAGAAACCAAGTACGAACCTTCCTATGTAATGCAAACCAGTGTTCCGTTAACCTCAATTTGTAATGCCGCCACGACACTAGTGCAAAACGATAAAGTAGCAAAAGAAGCTATTGGCGTTACGGAATTAGCTAAGAATGCCAATTCATTGACCACCACCTCAACTACCTCTTTGCGCGAAGAATTTAAAAGACAATTACGCTTAGTGGAGGGTAGTAACACCGCACCCGCAGCAATAATGCCAAGTGGTAAGCCTGTCTCTGCAATACAATGGTCTGAGATTGAGCAATACATTCAGGCAGAAAATATGGATGCATTAAACGAACTCATTTCTAGTACCCCAGATATTGTCAATAGCATGGAGAGAGGAGGCAATACACCGCTCATTTCAGCGATTTTAGCGTGTAAACCAAAAGTAATTGCCCTTTTTCTTGAGCATGGCGCTGATTTTAGTCAAAAAGATAATTTCCCTTCGATGTATGGAAGAAAGAGTGCTTGGGAACATGCTATTAGCATCAAAAAATCCTGATATAGCATTATTGGTTAAGTGTGTCGATAAGTATGGGCTTACAGTAGCTCAAGCGACTGCATTGGCCAATGCGAGTGATTCAGATTTTACCTGGATTACGCAAGGTTATGCGAGCACGCCAGGGCTTCTGTTCGATAACATCGTTGAGATTGCATCTCGATTGCTGCATGTTACTTATTATGATGCCACTCAAATTATGTTAACAGCACTGAATATAGTCGATGAGGAAAAAGAAGCGGTAAATTCTGAATCACAGCTTAAAGTAAGCAGCAATGCTTCGGGTTTCTTTTCAGTAAAAGCACCAATTAAGCAATTGGATTTAATTAAACATTTTATTATGGATGAATTATGTTCCAATGGACTCAGCCAAAAAGGCCAATTTAAAGAATTCCAAGCAGGCCACATTGCTGATCGTAAGTATGGCTTTCATCTTGGTATAGGAGCAAATACTGGTTTGGCTTATGTCCGAGACAGGAACTTCAGTATCGAGATTAAAAATGGTAAAGCTTGTTGTGCCAAAGCCGTTTCACGAGAAAGAGGCCAAATCGAATGGAAGCAAATGACTTCAGACGAAATTCAACAGGAGCTTAGAAACGAAAATTCTTTGATTGCTCAAATTGCCAATCATCAGGAAGCAAAACAATCATCGCAACACACACCTAAATAATGTTAAAAACCTCCAGGTTCTGTGTCCTTATTTGTTGTTCTACCCCATTGGGGAGCAGCCTAATGATAAGGGCACGGGTCAGGTGGCTATGAATGTCATCAAATTAGAACTCTTTCTAACAATAGAATTGTTTAAATAGTCATCCCTTTCTGCGTTGGAACAACAAAATTTGCGAGGTAGTGCTCCCCAAGGCACCTTTATGCGATAAATACAATTTGTTAACGGAACTTAGAAATTTGAGCAGACTCCTTTACTTCACAAGTGTCGGTTAACACCAATTGACCAGGCACTGGTTTTATCTTTATTTCAGGAAAAATCACGCGGAAGCCTGGCTCAAGAATTTGGCCTCGTCGATTTTTTGATAGTTCGGATGCTTTAATTTCTTCACGACGCTGCATCAACAATAAAAATAATTTTTTAACCTGCTCTTCGCTTTTTAATTGTTCTACACAATTCCTTAAGAAATTCATTTCGTTTTGCCGGTGGTATTCGGGAGTACGAGCTGCATTAGTGAGCTGGTTTACTAACTCCAGAGCAATGGCATCATGGGACGATTTAACCCCTTGAATAAATTTGTTTTTCCAATCGTTGGCCCAGGTGTTAGGAACATACTTTAGTAAACCACATCGTGCATTGGAGAATATGGGATTGGTCATGTCTACACTTAAAACATCATATGCAAATTTATCATCAATCAACCCTATTTTGATTAGGTGCTCAATTGCACGTTGATCTGATACTGCCTTGATAGGGGTTAACCATGCATGATCTGCATCAGGCAATAAGGTTTCTGGGAAATGACTTCCAGTTAAAGTCAGAGCATGTTCATAAGCGCTTCGCGTGATGGCAATAAATGCAATGTGATTGTCAGTTAATTTTTTATTAATAAAAAATTCAACAGGGATTTTAATATCATTTTCTTTTGCTTCATTTGGCTCCATATCTGATGCTAAGTTGATTTCAACAGGGCAAAATAGTGGCCGTAGTCTTTCTTGCAGTGAGGTTGCATTGTGTATACTCTTACTGTCTTCTAATTTATTCATTCCTAAAATGACGCTTTCTGCTAATCGGGCTGGAGGCAATAAATGTTCAACCATATCAAAAAGCGATTCATTTAATTTTCTCCCGTCAAAATCAAGTTGTCTGATGGGCTCCCACCAGTCATTATAAGGCGGATGAATTTCTTTCATAATCGGGCCGCAGAACCATGGCAACCTGAGCAACGCAGGCGGGTGCCAAATTGAGGATGGGAAGGATCGGGTTGGCGGTGTAACAGCATATTATCGGCATAGATATCGGCAGAATCACCGCGATAGAACCACTGATTATTATTCCCATCACCAATTAATTCATAAAAATTAAATAATTTTTTATTCGCATCCCAGGCAAACGCTTCTATCATAAGCCTGGGTTCAGCAGCAGGGCCTTGATCAGCGGTTAGCTCGTTGTTTTCATCAACCGTTGTAAAATGGCCAAAGAAAAAATCTCCACGTTGAATCATCGTTGCATCAAGCGTTCCTGTTACCACTTCAAAAAAGCTAAAACTTCCTTCTGAGGGATTATGATATCCCCGGTTTGCCACCATTGTGGTTTCAATGGTCAAATGCGCTGTTTTGATTTGTTTACGAAATTCAAATACATCTTTGGGGCATTCTTTGTTGGAAGACAGGAGGATGCTAATACCATCGTTTAAATGTGTAGCCTCTGTGCTCGAGGAAGTGAGAATCGTGCACACTGCAAACACGTTTTGCAGTGCAGTCAACATAACTATTAATGTAAATGATTTTACTATTTTATGATTCATAGAACATACCTATAATTGTCCAAATTCAGGTATGGGATTGTTCTATAGCATAACCGGTTTAAGTTTTATGCCTCGTTGTCGGTTCATTTTCCGACGCTCCCTTGCGCTCATCTCAATAACTTCCCGACATATTGCGATTTGTCCCTCTGCTATTAAGTTAAAATGTTGTAACCCGTCGTAATACAGGGATCCATTCACTAAGGCTGGGCAGTTTTTCCCGCATTACGCTAGGCTAATGCGGGCTACGAAGCAATGTGAAATCCCTTAATTTTTGATGGCAGCGGGGCTTGTTCGCGGTAAGCTGGTACAGTGTTTACCTGATTGATTGAGATGTTACCCCTTCCTTGGCTATTTATTTTTAATGAAAAATAATACTTAGTTTTTGGATCGTTAACAAGCTGATGTCTCGGAATAGTTATTTTCTTTTACCTAGGCTTATTAGAGGTTACGTAATCCTGTGTGTAATAATAGCCCTCTATGAAGGCATTTTTGTAATTGCTCTGGGAATCAAGCTAAGTTGTATTTCAGGATCCGTTCTGCTTAGTTCATCAGTTGTTCAAAAATTTTTTGCAGAGTATTGGGGTTCTCATAATGAATAACCAGAGAGCCTTTGCCTGATTTACCTGGCTTTAATTTAACCTGAGTTTGCAGATGTTGGGCTAAAGAGCTGAGCTTTTCTTTATATAGAGGAGCTGGTTCTTCAACTGGCACTGCTTCTGTTTTACCTGCCTTAACACGCTCTACCAATTTTTCAGTTTCTCTGACTGATAAATTTTTGGCAACGATCAATTGGGCAACCTGGATTTGTTGTTCTTCATCTAACATCAGTAGCGCACGCGCATGTCCCATGTCGATATCACCATGTTCCAACAGTTTTTTGACCGAAACAGAGAGTGAAAGCAAGCGCAGGAAATTACTTACTGCCGTTCTGGACTTGCATAATAAATCGGCAACTTGTTGATGAGTCAGAGCGAACTCGCTGGTTAGTCTCTGCATGGCACGTGCCTGATCCATCGCGTTGAGGTCTTCACGCTGCAGGTTTTCAACCAAAGCCATAGCCATGGCCGTCTCGTCATCAACCTGTCTTAAAATTACAGGGACTTCGGTCAATCCAGCGATTTGACTGGCGCGCCAGCGTCGTTCTCCGGCAATGATTTCGTACTGGCCGCTATTGAGCTTGCGTACTAATAAGGGTTGCAATAGTCCTTGCTTTTTAATTGATTCCGCAAGTTCTTGTAACGGAGCCTGCTCCATTTCACCACGAGGCTGATATTTCCCTGGCTGCAGGCAATTAAGTGCTAATTTAAGAGAATCAGACTGTGGTTTTTCATGTGGTTTCTCATTAAGTAGCGTGCTGCTCGACTGGCTTAATAAGGCGGATAAATTACGCCCCAAACTACTGCGTTTTACTGTCATACATTAACCCCAAATTAGCCTGCTACGGTTTGTTTACTTATCACTTCAGAGGCGAGCACCATATAAGCCGCGGCACCTGCTGATGTTTTATCATATTGTAATGCGGGCAATCCATGACTTGGAGCTTCTGCCAGTCTGACATTACGCGGAACTACCGTTCTATAAACTTTAGTGGAGAAGTGTTCTAATAATTGTTTAGATACTTCTGCACATAAACGGTTACGCGCATCGTACATGGTACGAAGCACACCCTCAAGATGTAAACGAGGATTTACTGATGATTTAACCTGTTCAATGGTTGATAACAGGGCTGCCAATCCTTCAAGGGCATAATATTCGCATTGCATAGGAATGAGTACTGAGTCAGCAGCAACGAATGCATTAATGGTCAGAGTGTTTAATGCCGGCGGACAATCAATGAGAATAAAATCATAATTATTTTTGATGGGCTGTAATGCTTTAAAGAGAAATGTTTCTCTATGGCTTCTATCCATCAGGCTTACTTCAGCTACGGTCAGATCACCATTCCCTGGAATTAAATCATAGCCGCAGGTAGTAGAAAGACAAGCTTGTTCTGCCAGGCAATCACGTAATAATACGTCATTAGTGGTATGAACCAGTTGATTTTTGTCAACGCCGCTTCCCATGGTTGCATTACCTTGAGGATCTAAATCGATGAGCAATACTTGCAGACGGTTTGCAGCAAGTGATGCAGCTAAATTAATTGCAGTCGTAGTTTTACCTACTCCGCCTTTTTGATTGGCAATGGCTATGACTTTCGCCATAATTATTCCTTGGTTGTGTTATCTATAATGATGCAGCAGCGTTCCCCATCAACACCATCTACAGTATAGCGTTCTACTCGGTATTTTTGATGGATCATATCCAATTCAGTATCTGGATAACGTCCTTTCATTGCCAGCCAGATTCCATCTTTGGCAATTAGGTGTTGAGTCCAATGAATCATTTGATCGAGGCTGCTGAATGCCCTACTTGTTACTGTATCAAAACCTTGAGCTGGGTGGTAGTTTTCGACCCGAAATTGTACAATTTCAAGATTTTTTAAATTAAGCTGACGTTTTACTTCGTTTAAAAACCTTATTTTCTTGCCATTACTGTCTAATAAGACAAATTGTTTTTCTGGTTGGGCAATGGCTAATGGAATGCCAGGTAATCCTGGTCCTGTTCCTACATCAAGAATATGGTTTCCTTTGAGCCAGGGTATTATGGCAAGGCTATCCAGTAGATGTTTATTGATCATGGATTCCAGATCACGAACTGCGGTAAGATTATAGGCCGCATTCCATTTTTTCAGCAGAAGCAAATAGTGCATTAATGGAGTGCTAATGGAATTTAATCCAAATTGCGCCAGTCCTTCATTGAGAAGCTGTTCTATTTTTAAATCATCACTCATGCGCTAAGCCGTTGTTTTTTTAAATGAACTAATAATAGGGATAATGCGGCCGGTGTGACTCCTGAAATTCGTCCCGCCTGTGCGATTGACGCTGGTTTTATTTTCGCTAATTTTTGCATCACCTCACTGGAGAGGCCGGTCACCTGGCTGTAATCTAGATGCTCGGGCAGAGCAGTATTCTCATACTTGCGTAACTTCTCAATGTCTTGTTGCTGTCGTTCTATATAGCCGGCATATTTATTTTGAATTTCAATTTGTTCGGTTACATCAACAGGCAAGTCTGGCAAATTTAAATCTTCAAGCATTAATAAGTGTTGGTAATTAATTTCAGGCCGTTTCAGAAATTCAGAAGCACGGTTATCATGCTGCATTGGTTTTTCCAGGACATTTTGCAATGCTTCATTATGTCCTGTTCGCACCCAGGTGTTATGCAATAAAGACTGAGTTGCTTCAATTGATTCCTGTTTCTTAGAAAAAATATTCCAGCGTATATCGCCGACCAAACCTAGCTCGCGCCCTTTAGCCGTTAAACGCAAATCAGCATTATCTTCGCGGAGCAGCAGGCGATACTCTGCCCGAGAGGTAAACATGCGGTAGGGTTCTTGAGTGCCGCAAGTAACCAAATCATCAATGAGCACGCCAATATAGGCTTCATCTCTTCGTGGGCACCATAATTCTTTTTTCTGGACCTGAAGGGCTGCATTCATGCCGGCAATCAGGCCTTGAGCTGCTGCTTCTTCATAACCCGTAGTACCATTTATCTGACCGGCAAAAAATAAATTGGGGATGGCTTTGGTTTGCAGAAATGAAGTTAATCCACGTGGATCAAAGTAATCATATTCTATGGCATAGCCTGGTCGCGTAATATGGGCTTGTTCAAAACCTTTAATGGTTCGTACAAACTGAACTTGAACATCAAAGGGCAGACTGGTTGAAATACCATTGGGGTAGATTTCTTCCGTGGTCAAGCCTTCTGGCTCAACAAATATTTGATGTGATAATTTATCAGCGAAACGAACAATTTTGTCTTCAATAGACGGGCAATAGCGTGGGCCAATACCTTCAATCACCCCTGCGTACATTGGTGATTGGTGCAGATTATTGCGAATAATATCGTGAGTGGCTTCTGTGGTATGGGTTATATGGCAGGGAACCTGCTGGGGGTGATCATCTACTGAGCCAATATAGGAAAAGACGGGCAGCGGCGTATCTCCTGGCTGAACGGTCATTTGACTGTAATCCAAAGAGCGTCTGTCTATGCGGGGAGGAGTTCCAGTTTTTAATCTACCAACAGGAAGTTCCAGATCACGCAGACTGTTGGCCAGAGCGATGGCCGGAGGATCTCCTGCTCGTCCGCCAGCATATTGGCTCATTCCTACATGAATTTTTCCACCTAAAAAAGTGCCTACCGTGAGTACTACGGCACGAGCGTGCATGGTAAAGCCCATTTGGGTCTTTACTCCAGTAACTCTCCCTCCTTCAATCAATAAATCATCAACAGCTTGTTGAAATATAACCAGATTGTCCTGGGATTGTAATTGTTCTCTTATTGCTTCTCGGTAAAGGACGCGATCTGCCTGCGCACGAGTGGCGCGAACCGCAGGCCCCTTGGAGGCATTAAGGATACGAAATTGAATACCTGCTTTATCGGCTGCTTTAGCCATTGCACCATCCAAGGCATCAATTTCTTTAACCAGATGACCTTTACCGATACCACCTATAGCTGGGTTACATGACATTTGGCCAAGCAAGTCCATATTATGTGTTAGTAACAAGGTTTGCATTCCCATGCGGGCTGAAGCGAGTGCTGCTTCAGTGCCTGCATGTCCGCCACCTACTACAATGACATCATAGAGTTTTTCAAGATTCATGTTTGACCATTTATTGTGTAACAAAAAGAGCAATTATACACTTTTTTAGCAATTGTCCCAAGCAAAATCATTTTTTTGCTGGATAAATTATGGTCTTATTTTGATTTTTCTGAACGTCTGTTATGCATATCCTTTGCAAGATCCCGATTCATCATCCTGCAAAGGGTGATCCGGGCTTATATTATCAATATCAGCTGCGTTCGTATCCTTGCTTGTTTTTTCTTCAACTGTGCCGGAAGTTGTATCTCCAGGTTTGAAGAATGTCTGTGTTGCTTTTGCTGTTTTGTTGCTCCAATGATCTGGGTCTTTACAAAAGGCCAAGTATTCTTTTTCATCAAACTCTTTTAAGGCTTCTTTTTCTGGGGTTAATAATTTATTAATTATATAATTGGTTAAAAATGCCAAGCCAATTGACGCACCAATCACTGCAAATCCTACACCTAAAGGCAAAAAGACCAGATTGACGAATATAATAGCCGGAATAAAGGTTTCCAAAATCAACGAACGAACCAAATGGATGCTTTGAAACACTATCATTTGTTGTTGATATTCTGTTTCTGCCATGGTTTTTTTGATCTCGAGGAAGAGCAATTTCTTCTCATTGTCGTCCAGATTGGGGTTCTTCGCTAATAGCTCATGAAATAAAACCAGCTTATTTTTATATTCTTCCCTGGCTTCTTTTTTTGATTCATAAGCTTTATAGATTTCCATGCCTCCTTTGACTGAATTATTAATCACCGTGAATGCAAAGCAGAGTACGGTGCCGGTCACCGCAAAAGCGACTAACAACGGACCCGTAACCGGAAGAAACGGCATGGCTAACATGGCAAACGCTAACATTAATCCGACTGCATAGGCTATATTAGTCGTTAAGGTGATGCCTTGATAATCCCACTCTCTTTGGCATTTCTTTTTGGTTTTTTCCAATGCCTCTAATTGCAAATAAAGCTCTCTTAATCTTTTTTTATCTTCCTCGGTTGCCAGAAGGTTGGACTCAATAGTATTAATCGTTTCTTTTGTCGTTTTTATTTCTTGGTCGAAATTCGCCATTTCTTTCATAAATTGCGTTCTTTGCTCTTCAAAATCCCAAACCGCAAGGCAGATATCAAAGACAAGAAGTCCTAATGTTAAAGCATCTCCCCAAGTACCTAGAGCACCTTTTCCGGTGAGTACGAAATAACAAAGACAATTTCCTGTCGCCCATACAAAATCGTTAAGAAGGGTGAATTTTCTTTGATCCCACTGGGTTAAGAAACGTTCGGTCCAGGGTGTATTGCTTTCTTCCTCACTCATCCAAGGCCCATTAATGGTATGCTTGAGCAATAATGATAAATTAAGGGCTCCTCGGAAATAGTATAATCCCCAGCTCAGTGCGCCAGTGTAAGGATCGGGAGCTCTGACTACGTCGTTTGCTTGCCCCAGATTGAAAAAGTCAGGAGGTAACAAATCCAGAACAGTTTTTAAAAGGCCTCCACCCCAAACCCAATAAAGACGCTTCTCATTAAACCATCCCATGGCCTCTTTAATGGTTTTAGTATGGCCGCTTGCAATAAGTACAATTTTTTCGCCAAACCATAAGGCCAGGTCCAGGAATAAATATTTTTCAATATTACCCTCAGTCAAGTGCCCATATTCAGGCGCCTCCTGAATTTTTTTAGCTTTACATGCGTTTTGATAATTCAGGGCATCGATCAATTGCTGACATTTCTCAATGCTGCTGTCATAGGATTCCAGGTTTTCCGTTTTCTGATGGGTTTGTTCATGTCTTTTTTGCGCAAGTAACAGTAAATAGGTTACTTGCAATTCACGCAGAAGCGCATCTTTTTGCTCCTGACTCATGAACGCAAACAGTACTTTGTCAGTATCTTCCAATACACCAAGGTAATAGGTGAGGGGAGTTAAAAAATCGACGCTTCCCTGCTGTTTTCGACGGACAATAAGATCATCAACCATTTTGTTACGGCGCAGCTCATCCATCTTATCCATATCTACTGTTTGAAGGTAAGATTCTACAATTAAGCTGCCTGTTGCCATAACATCACCCCTTGATTATGTTTATGAGTTTTTGGTGATCACCTTTTAATTATACTAAAAAAAAGCATAAGTGTTCTTTTTTATAACATAGCATGTATTTTAAAAACAAGGATAATGTTCATGGATTTACATTATTGATACTAAATTTTGCATAAATTAGCTAAATTATTACCAATGAAAATCCTGAAATGGGTATTATGGGATAAAATAAAAATTTTATAAGGACTACAGATATTCAGGATGGAACAATACAGTTCCTCTCATTACAGAACAGGCCAATGAGAGGAATTAGTCAAAAGCATTTCAAACGGGTACTGGCTCAAGCCCTGTTCTTGCGTAAATATCATCGAAACGTTTAATATCGTCTTCGCCTAAATAAGAACCACTTTGTACTTCAATGACATAAAGAGGAGTAGTTCCCGGATTACTCAATCGATGCAGTGTATTTTGTGGGATATAGGTGGATTGATTGACGGACAGCAGGATTTTTTGCGTGCCGTTGATGACTTCTGCTTCGCCACCAACAATAACCCAGTGTTCCGCTCGGTGCTGATGTGTTTGTAATGATATTTTTGCTCCGGGTTTAACCATAAGGCGCTTTACCTTAAATGCACCACCTTCGGCCAATATTTCATAATAGCCCCATGGCCTGGGAACCCGTTGGTGATCCTGAGTCAGATGGTGATGGTCTTTGCGTAATGAGTTAACCAATTCTTTCACTTGTTGCGAATATTGTTTATCGGCAACTAAAACGGCATCACTGGTTGCAACAATAATCTGATTTTGAATTCCCACCGTCGTTACAAGTAGGTTTTCACTATTGATTAAGCAGTTATGGCTGTCTTGAGCGATGACTTTCCCGGTAATTGTATTTCCATGTTCATCTTGTTCGTTCGCATCTGCAACAGCAGTCCAGCAGCCAAGGTCACTCCATTGCATGGCGACTGGAATTACCACTGCCTTCTTGGTTTTTTCCATTATGGCATAGTCAATTGATTCTTCTTTGCATTGCGAAAAAGCATCCAGATCAAGCCTTAAAAAATCATGATGTTGTTGCGCTGCGATTAGAGCCTGATTGCTCAAATGATGCATGGCAGGTTCAAATTTATTTAACTCATCCAGATAGGTACCGGCAGTACAGACAAACATACCGCTATTCCAGAAATAATTCCCATCGGCTATAAATTCTGCGGCAGTACGAACATCCGGTTTTTCTCTAAAGCTTGATACCTCTTTTACGTGTTTATTTAATTCGGAACCTGCTTCTATATAGCCATACCCTGTTTTAGGACTGTCGGGTGCGATGCCAAAGGTAACGATTGCTTTGTATTCCTGAGCAAACTGAGCGCCAGCAAGCATGGCCTCACTCCAGGCCTTATCATCAGCTATCCAGTGATCTGAGGGCAGTACTAACATCACGGCATCTTCCCCGGCAATCTGAGCCAGGTGGTGCGCTGCGCAGGCAATCGCCGGAGCGGTATTGCGGACACAGGGTTCCAGCAAATAAGTGGTTTGGGCAGCAAAGTCCTGTAATTGCTCCTGGCAAAGAAAATAATGCGCGTCATTGCTCACGATAATCGAATGCCGGTTTTGGAGGCTTTGAGCACGTTTCATTGTTTGTTGCAGCAAGGACAGCTCGCCGTTTAATGCCAGGAATTGTTTAGGGAAGTTCTGGCGCGATAATGGCCATAAGCGGGTGCCAGAGCCTCCGGCAAGAATTACAGGAAAAAGATTAGTCGTCATCACATTCCAAGTTGTGGCATAATTGGGCAGCATTTTAACAGAGTTTTTTAATAGCAGGCAATGCTCTAAATCAATGAGGCAAAAAATTATGAAAAAGGCGGTAGTGTTACTTTCTGGCGGATTAGACTCTACTACTTGTCTGGCTCTTGCCAAAGCAAAAGGATTTAGCTGTTATGCCTTGAGTTTTTCTTATGGACAAAGACACTCTGCTGAACTTCTCGCCGCAGCGAGAATCGCAGCCCATTTTGAAGTGGCTGACCACAAAATAATAACTCTGGATTCACAATTGTTTACTGGCTCTGCTTTGACTGATGAGCGTATTGACGTCCCTTATTTTCAGGGGAGTTCATCAATACCGGTTACTTATGTGCCTGCTCGTAATACGGTTTTTTTGTCTATGGCTTTAAGTTTTGCTGAGTCCATCGGAGCCAGGGACATCTACATCGGTGCCAGTTCGGTTGATTTTTCTCATTATCCTGATTGCCGGCCAGAGTTTATTGAGGCTTTTCAAACTATGGCCAATCTGGCAACCAAAGCTGGACTTGAAGGGGATGTCTTTCACATTAATGCTCCTTTGCAGCATTTAAGCAAAATTGAAACCATTCAACTGGGGGTTCAATTGGGAGTTGACTATCGTTTGACGGTCTCCTGTTATCAGGCTAACCAAAATGGAGAGGCGTGTGGAACTTGTGATAGCTGTACTTTTAGAAAGCGTGGCTTTGCTGGGGCCGGAATAGACGATCCTACCGCATACCAAAATTCTGTTCATAAATGATTCATTTAGATGGGAAAAATGATATAATCTGAAAAATTTTGCCTTGAGGTCTGGTTATGTGGGTTATGGTAAAGGAGTGGTTTAATCGAAATAAAGGGTATTTGGCGATGCTTTTTCTTTCTTCTTTAGCTATAGGAGCTGGTGTGGCGGCTTTAAGTGCCACATATCCTGCCGTTTTGTCAGCGTTTGTTGGCCTGACCCTTTACGGTGTTGCCCCACTGGCTTTTTTGACTTCGCTGAGTATTCCCTTAGCCGTTTTTACTTTGGGGGTTATCATGGCGGGCGCCAGTTTTGTCTTGTTGTCAGCAAGCCTCGCGTCAATGAAACAATTGATCACTATTGGCAGCCATGTGTATCCTCTTTTGGTCAAGGAAGAGGACGTGGACATAAAGCCTTTATCTGAAGCCTCGTACGATATTTTTAAAAATCATTTAAAGCTACAGACTCCTGAGCATTTTGATGATGTAGATGCTGAAGAGTTTCATGAATTGAGTTCTGACTGCTCTGATGAAGAACAACCACGACCAATCCCTTTAATCTGTCCAGAGGTAACAGGAGCTATCGAGCTCGAAATAGCAACCAACTCTATGTCATTTCGCTAAGGTGGAGAGATTCCAATACCACCTTTGGTTCTGAAGTTTCGCATGCTGTCGACCGATCGCGGTACGTAATTTTACCGCATTTATTGAGATGTGACTAAAAGGAAAATTATTTTAATATCGGTGCAAAATCACCCCACATTATTTTACACTTCTGATACAATGTCTTGCGCATTTTTGGTTCACTTTTAACAACGTCGTTGCTACAATCCGCCTCGATTTATAACCCATTGGAGTAATGACATGATGTTTAAAGACTTTGCAAAAGGTGTGTTTTATCTGCCTGCATATGCTGTTTCCGGTATCAGTGCCTTATTGTTAGGTGCCACTTACCTTGACCAGGAAGGAGAGAAACAGAATTTCCGTGGTATTTTTGGTTTGGCTGTTGATGCCGTTCGATTTGTTGGCAACTTTATTCTTGACGCAACCAAATTTGTTGCACGAGGAATTACGAACTTTATCACAAACCATCAGAAAGCTATTGCCGTTGCATTTTGGTCATCCCTTGTTCTTGCCGGCGCTGCTGCTCTAACCGTCGCATTCTGGCCTGCCGCCTTGGCTGCGGTTACTGAGTTTACTGTAGCCGGTGTTTCAATTGCTTCTCTCGTAGGAACAGGCTATCTGGCTCAGGTGGGTGCAGTTGCTGCTGCTGCAACTGTTGCTACTAGTGCTGTTGTTTATGTTGGCGCTGCTGTTATTAATACATTTACTGCTATCGGGGCGTTCTTTTCTGGTCGTAAAAAGGGTAGTCCATCTGATTTTGAAAAATCAGGAGAGGAAAACCGTACCAAGCTGGATGGCCAATCACGTCGTAACCCCCTATTTGACTTAAATGCCAAGCCAGGCAACACTTCAGGTTTGAATCGTATGAATAGATCAGGTACTTCTTCTGAATCATCTTCAGAGTCTTCTGCTGAAGATACGCAGCCAGTCTATTCTGCTGCTTTATTCCGTAAAGCTCCTGTTAACTTAGAAGCCGTTGGCAAATCAGCTAGTGATGAGCTAGATTCAACCGTAAATGTGACTGCAATGAACGGCACTGGATTTTAAATTAGATTCTATCTAATAATTGGAGACGCGGCTTAGGTCGCGTTTTTTATTCCTCGCCCCACCGTTTAACCAATCCGCTCTCCAAATCAAATAAATCAAGTACCCTTCCTACAGTCTCATCAACCAGATCCGCTATGCTTTGCGGTTTTGTATAAAATGCCGGTACTGGCGGACAAATAATGCCCCCCATTTGGGTAATACTGACCATGTTGTTCAGATGCCCTAAGTGTAATGGGGTTTCGCGCGGCATCAGCACCAGCTTGCGCCGTTCTTTCAACACCACATCAGCCGCTCGGGTGAGCAGGGTGCTGCTGATGCCGTGAGCAATTTCTCCCAGGGTTTTCATGGAGCAAGGGGCGATGATCATGCCTAAGGTTTTAAACGAGCCACTGGCAATGCTGGCACTGATGTTGGTGCAAGGATGATATACATCGGCCAATGCTTTTAACTCGGCGGCACTTAGCTCCGTTTCATAAGCGCGGGTTAATTGTCCTGCTTTGCTGACCACCAAATGGGTTTCAATAGGTAAGTTTTTTAATATCTGTAATAGCCTGATGCCATAGATAATACCTGATGAGCCACTGATGCCTATAATAAGCCGTGGATTATTGGTCATTGTAGTTCACTATCTGAAGTAATTAATTTGATATTAGCAAATTATAAACAATAAAACCTGTCTCAAGCGAGACGTATTGTCAGCCTGCTTCCTATTTTTATTAACGCTGCCTTATATGTTTACAGCATTTAGTTTCTCTTTGCGTTATAATTAGCCGTTTTAAATTTGAGAGTATTCTATATCTATGTCGACACAACGCAAAATGCTGGTGACCAGCGCTCTTCCCTATGCTAATGGACATTTACATCTTGGACATTTGGTGGAACACATACAGACAGATATATGGGTACGTACCCATAAAATGTTGGGAATTGAATGCATCAGTGTGTGTGGTGACGATGCTCACGGTACCCCTATTATGCTTAAAGCAGAGCAGATGGGTATTACTCCTGAAGAGTTGACTGCCGAAATCAAATTAAGTCATGAAAATGATTTTAAGGCCTTTGCCATTGATTATGATTGCTATCATACAACTCATTCACCAGAAAATCAGGCCCTGGCTTCTGCTATCTATGAACAGCTGCAAGCTGGTGGCGATATTGTCAAAAAAACAATTCGTCAGGCTTTTGATCCTGAGAAAAAAATGTTCCTGCCCGATCGTTACGTAAAGGGGACCTGTCCTAAGTGCAGCGCTAAAGATCAATATGGCGATAATTGTGAAGTCTGCGGTGCGACCTATGCCCCTACTGATTTAATCGATCCTGTGTCTGCTATATCTGGCGCCAGACCTATAGAAAAGGATTCGGAACATTATTTTTTTGATTTACCTAAATATGAATCATTGTTGAAAGAATGGACCAAAAATGGTCATTTACAAACAGAGGTAGCTAATAAGCTGGATGAATGGTTTGACGCGGGATTAAAGCAATGGGATATTTCGCGTGATGCTCCTTATTTTGGTTTTCCTATACCAGGAGCCCAAGATAAATATTTTTATGTTTGGCTTGATGCGCCAATAGGGTATATGGCCAGCTTTAAAAAATATTGTGATGAACATGGTGTTGATTTTACCGAGTTTTGGAATAAAGAGTCCCAAACTGAACTTTATCATTTTGTTGGTAAAGACATCGTTTATTTTCATGCCTTGTTTTGGCCTGCGTTGTTGGCTGCCAGTGGCCATAGAATGCCAACGGCAGTGTTTACCCACGGATTTTTAACCGTTGATGGACAAAAAATGTCAAAATCACGTGGAACCTTTTTGGAAGCACGTACTTACCTTGCTCATCTCAATCCCGAATACCTGCGTTATTACTTTGCTGCAAAATTAAATGGACGGGTGGATGATCTGGATCTGAATTTTGACGATTTTACCAATAGAGTCAATGCCGACTTGGTAGGCAAAGTGGTTAACATTGCCAGCCGCTGTGCAGGATTTATCAACAAACGCTTTGATAATCAATTAAGCGATTCTTTATCTGAGCCACAATTGTATGCGGATATATCCGGTGCCAGGGATGCGGTGATTGAGTCATTTGTTGCCCGGGACTATGCACGTGCCGTCCGACAAATTATGGAGTGTGCGGATAAAGTAAATCAGTACATTGATGCTAATAAACCCTGGGTCTTAGCGAAGGAAGCCGATCGTTTGCCTGAGGTTCATGCTATTTGCACCATGGGGATTAATCTATTTCGTATTTTAATGACTTACTTAAAACCGATTTTGCCACAGATGGCACAGGCTGCAGAACACTTTTTAAATTGTGAGCCGCTGACTTGGGAGTCTATCAATAATCCGTTGCTGAATCACAAGATTAGTGCATTTCAACCCTTAATGGTGCGAGTAGAAAAAGAAAAAATTGATGCAATGTTTGCCCAGACTAAGGAAGATGTAATGACAACGGTTGTAGAAAAGGAACCAGTAGCTGACGAAGGCACGATAAGTATTGATGAGTTTGCAAAAGTAGATTTACGAATCGCAAAGATAGTTGCGGCAGAACCAGTGGAAGGCGCTGACAAATTATTGCGCTTAAGCCTTGATTTAGGCGATGCAAAAAAACAGGTCTTTGCCGGAATCAAAAGTGCATATGCTCCTGCAGATTTAGTGGGACGATTAACCGTAATGGTTGCTAATTTGGCTCCACGCACCATGCGATTTGGCGTCTCGGAAGGTATGGTTCTGGCTGCTGGTGATGGTAAAGGGATTTTCTTATTGCAACCTGATGCAGGAGCACTTCCAGGCATGAAGGTGAAGTAATGGCAACAGTAAAAGAGGTGGATGCACTGCTACCGCAAACGCAATGCGGTGAGTGCAGTTATCCCGGATGTATGCCTTATGCCGAGGCTTTGGTGCAAGGCACTGCTTTAATCAATAAATGTCCTCCTGGAGGGATTGCCACGGTCAAATCACTAGGCGCTTTGCTGAGGATAGATCCAGCACCGTATTTGGATGGGGCACGGGAACAAATGCGTCAACCTTCGGTTGCGGTAATCCGGGAGGCAGAATGTATTGGGTGTACCAAATGCATTAAAGCCTGTCCGGTTGATGCAATTATCGGTAGCGGCAAATTGATGCATGCTGTGATTACTCACGAGTGCACCGGGTGTGGATTATGTGTAGAACCATGTCCTGTGGATTGTATTGACATGGTGTCTTTAACTGATTCGCAATATGACCAGGATCTGGCTCGTACCCGATTTAATGCCAAGCAAGCTCGTTTGTTGCGGGAAGAACATGAACAGCAACAAAATTATAGAGAAAAACGTCAGTTGGCGATGCAATCTCAAGATCACGTTGAAGACTTACGAGCAAAACAGGATTATATTCAACAAGCATTGGCTCGAGTAAAAGCGAAAAAAAGTACATGAACAAGCAAAAGCGTCGTGAGATTTTTGAGCGGTTTCGCCAGCAAAATCCTCATCCCACCACTGAATTGAATTACAGTTCTGATTTTGAATTATTAATTGCAGTAATTCTCTCGGCGCAAGCAACTGATGTGAGTGTGAATAAAGCGACTGAACATTTATATGCTGTAGCGAATACACCTCAAGCCATTCTTGACTTAGGGCTGGATCAATTAAAAAATTACATCAAAACTATAGGGCTCTATAACAGCAAAGCCCAGAATGTGATTAAAACCTGTGAATTACTGGTTAAACTCTATAATGGAGAAGTCCCCAACCAGCGCGAAGCATTAGAGTCCTTGCCGGGCGTAGGCCGTAAGACGGCAAATGTAGTGCTTAATACCGCTTTTGGATATCCAACTATGGCCGTAGATACTCATATTTTTCGCGTATCGAACCGAATAGGCTTTGCAAAGGGAAAAACTCCCTTGGCTGTTGAGATGGAGCTATTAAAAAATATTGAACCTGAGTTCTTACAAGATGCACACCACTGGCTTATTTTACATGGACGTTACGTCTGTACGGCTCGTAATCCTCATTGCAGTACCTGTCTGATTCGCGATCTGTGCGAATATAAAAATAAAAATTTATAAATCATTCAGCCTCAAGATACTGGTCAATTTATCGGGTGTTACTGATTGTTAATAAAATATATTTTATATTCTCGCTAAAAAAATTTTAGAGACGCTTCACTGTTCTCAACAGCAGTTTTTTTTTAAAATTGGCTGAATAAAGCCTATTAAAACCTCTGGTATTTCTATTTTTTTACCCCTAGAATGAATTTCCGCTGTTGCAAGGAGAGCATTATGAGCTGGTGGTCATCGGTTGTTGATGGATTTACATCTGTTGGTACGAAAATAAGTAATGGAGTCAAATGGGCTTGGAGCAATGCTTCCCTGTCCAGCATCACTGTAGGGGCAGTTACTTACACCGCAAATACAGCGTTCCAGGTTCTGGAACAAGGTCTCGCCTTACGCAAAGCTGTCCCTACTTTAATCAATAATGCTTCTGCCCGGAAAATTGTCAATGGAATGGGCTATATCCTGGTAAACGGAGTGATTCCCATAGTCGCATTAAACTATGCTAATAATAGTGTCCAGACTTACTTTCGAGAAGGCCATGAAGCTGACGAATGGTATGCGCCGTATTCCATTTTTTTAGGTACTTTATCTCTGGTCGGTTATGGTGTGCAAGCCTATACCATGCGCCAAGGAGCGCAGACCCTTGTTCAAATTACTGTTCTGAATTCAGTGGGGCCTGCAGCATTTAATTCAAACAAACTCGTGCTTCCTCCTTCTTTATGTAAGGAGCAGAAGTGCAATTTTAAGCGCCAGATGAAAGGCGATGGGCGAGCCCCGATTATCCTTGCTGCTAATGATGGGGCTGCTGCTTTGATTAGTTTAATTCCTTATGGAGGGGAGGCAACTGCCTCTGTTCTACGGATTTTTTTCAATGGCCGTTATATTACTCGCTCAGTCACTCCGGAGCGATGTGAACGTCACAAGGCAATGATGTCGGAGTCTGTTCTGGCTTTAGGTTTAACTTATGAAGCGTCAAGCATGCTCATGGATTATGTGCTTGAATCTACTGTTGGCATGCCGCCATTCCTCTATTACAGAACGATGAAATATTTACTGTTGTTATTGCATATGAATGTTGCTGCGCATATGAGCATTCCTTTAGTTGAGGACAAAGATGCGACGTTACCATTTGATCCTTTAAATGCTTATGAACGTGTCTGCCGCTTCATTGCTGATGTTATTTTTGCCGGAGTTATGAAACGAGTGCCTATTGATTTTAAACCAGATAAGGATGCTCCTCCTTTGATCCCCTTATCTCCTGCGTTAAGATACGGCAGCCGTCTATTGAATAGTGATCTGGAAACGGTAAAAAAAGTGTTCCCGGGATTAGTTAAACAGTCATTAATTACAGCACGTGAATGGATTGTACCTCCTATTTTCCAGGCCAATGGTTTGGTTAATGATCCGGTTATTGCCATGTATTGGCCTGATATCCAGAAAGGAAGCTTATATGCCGTAGAAACTTTATTGTCCTACCGGGAAAGCAAGACGAAAACAACGTTGGACTGGATCCCGCCCAAAGGGGTTGCTTTAGCCATCAATCTCAAATTTGGTGTACCCAAAAAATTAACTCAATTTCTCATCATGTTAAGTAAAGAGGAGGATTTTTGGGATTTCTTAAGTTCATTAAAGCACTGGTTGCAACGAAATAAAGTGAAAACGATAGTTGAATTAAGTTCTACCCCACATCTGACTTTGTTGGGAGCTAAATCTCTTGTTACTCTTTTGCCTGAGGAACGCGATAATACTCCAAGCCTTCCGGCAAATCGCTTGGTTTCAGCAAGAGTACAGCCTCTGGCCTTGCTTGGTAGTGAGAAACAAACGGCACTTATTCCATCGTCCAGTGAAGAGTCGCCTACTCTTTCGGCAGAACAATTGATGTCAGCCAGAGCACATCAGCTGGGTTTTTTTGGTAATAAAAGACCAGAGCCTGTTCTTAACTACAGTGATAAAACACCGCATCCTGATGAGGCTCCATTAAGTGCAACAAAACACGAAGTAGCCAGCGCGTCGGTATTAAGGCCTGTACAGAAAGAAACGAACACCATTCATGCTTCTAATTTATTTACTACCAGACGCCGCGTGGTAACTCTTCCTGATACCGAGCCTAGCTCCGGGATACAAGCCACATTAAATGCATCTCAGTAAAAACATCTTAAATGCAGAGTGCTCCAAAAGCACTCTGCCTCGGTTACTGTGAACAAATTTTGTTTATCGCATAAAATCCTACACTAGATTGCTTCACTTTGTTCGCAACGACGACTTATTTGCAACGAATTAAACTTTTGCTAACAGAACCTAGTATAATTTTTTTCGTTTGAAATAGTACAACATGAACACTGCCAGAAACGCCATCCCTGTCATTACTGTTGGATAGCCATAGCGCCATCCTAGTTCAGGCATGTATTCGAAATTCATACCGTAGATACCAACAATAAAAGTTAAAGGGATAAAGATACTGGCAAACATCGTAAGAATTTTCATGGTTTCATTCATGCGGTTGTTAATCGTTGAGAGATAAATGTCCAACATGCTGGAGGACATTTCACGATGTAAATCAATAGATTCAACTAACCGAATACAATGATCGTACAAATCACGAAAATAAAGATTGTAACGATCGTTAATCAGGCCACCGTCATCTTTTAATAACAGATGTACTATGTCGCGCAATGGAGCTATGGTTTTTCTTAAGGTGATTGTACGTCTTTTCGTTGTATATAATGTTTGTAGTTCTATCGTTTCTGGTTTATTGATTAATTGATCTTCTACGCTTTCCAGCAAGTTACCAGTTTCTTCTACAAAATTAAAATAATCATCGACGATATAATCCATTAAAAGATAGGTCAGATAATCACTGCCGTGTTCACGTACCAGTGAATGCTCGGCACTCAGGCGTTTATATAAGGAGGATAAATCGTAACTTTCTGATTCTCTGAACGTTATTAATAAATTTTGCTTTATTATTAAGCTGAACTGTTCTGTTGAGTAGGTTAATTGATCCATTCGAGTTTCTAGTAATTTAAACACCACAAAAAGATAATCATCAATGATATCAAGTTTGGGTCTTTGTCTGGTGTTGAGCAAATCTTCAATTACCAGTGGATGTATTTTATACTCATTACATATCCTGGTGATTTTTTTACTGTCTTCAAGACCTGCTACGTCAATCCAGACATGCTTTCCATCAAGCAATGCACTGTTTATTTTTTCTATCTGGAGTTGGTTTATCTTTTCATAACTGTGGGTGTCATAAATATGAATGATGATCTGAGTTGGTTTGGGTGGATTCTCTCCTACGTACACAGCGGTGCCTGGCAATAATCCGGTTTTTGATGATGAATGTTTTTTATGCTTGCTCATGTCATGCTCGCTATTAATGATTTGGTCACGGTTTTGCTTGGGCAAGGAACTAGCTTAGCAGGAATTTCTGGTTGGAGTCGACCATCATAACTTGATAAGAAATCACTTATTTAGTTCGCTTGCCAATACAAAGATAATGGTGTTATATTCGCGAGCTGACTAGCTTAATAAAGCCCACTCAGGTTTATCAATCCTATGATATTTGAGCTGTAAAAATGGATTAGGAGTATTCTACAAGGATTTGTATTTCACGAATTTGAGTCAAAATGTAACCAGATCCTGAATACGTGCGGTCAATTTGGAGCGTTCACATGGGATCACCTCTCATAATATGGAAAAAATGGAAAATTGCTTGATTCATATAAATCAATCCAGGTCCTCTCAACAAACACCGTGGTTTTTATTTCTGTCCGTTGGCATGATTACCAGTCTGATTTTATTGATTAATGTATCGTTTAAAGTAATAACCTTCCAAGGCCTGGTCTTTGCCACCAGCAGTTTGCTATGCCCATTAATAACAGGGCTTTATTTACTGGCGCTAAGAAATTGTACCTTTAGGGAGCAACGGCACTTACTTAATATCTCTTTAGTGACGCTTTATATTTATTGTATCGGTGTTTATGTGCTGGTCAATCTGCCGGCAGCGGAATTCATGCATGATAATCCCGTGTATCAAATTGTATTTGAAGACATCCCCAAAAAATTTTTTGCTACTACGATTTCTTTCTGTCTAAGCTTTTATTTGCCGCATCAGCTGTTTTGTACCCGAACTACTCATGTTTTGTCTTCCCCTAAACAGTGTGTCATTTTGGCATTATTTGGGGGAGTCGGATTCTTTTCCATCGATTTTTATCTGTTATTTTCAGCACCTCATGCTCATAGTTTTAGACAAGTATTTATTGATTCTTTGATGATTGCCTCTTTATTGTTACTGGTTTTTGGCGTGAGTTATTTGTCCTTTTTACTCTATAATAAACATCAGTTACTCATGGTGCCAAGAGAACAGCATGAGGATACGGGCTCGCTTATTTACCACTGTCTCCTTTGTTTGGCTATTGCAGTCATATTAATGTGTCTGGCTTGTGAATATCGCATTGTTGCATTTACCAAAGACAGTATCCTGGCTGCTAGTTGTATTTTTTTTCCTGTAACGATGATCATCAGCGCCGTCATTGGCGAATTATGGGGGTACAAAGCAAACTTGCAGTTGGCTGTTGCTTTAATCGCAGCTCAATTGATTTTTGACACCTTGCTCATGGGAGTTGTGGCTTTGCCATCTCCTTCATTTTATAATTTAAATCCGTTTTATTACTATATATTACCGAGAGGGTTGCCTGCGGCGACTTTGTCTTTGTGTGTTACCTTTTTCACTAATGCCATGCTGTTACATTATCTAAAATATCTGAAGTGGGGGTTAAATCGCTCCTGTCGTGTATTGATTGCCAGTATCAGTGCGAGTTCTCTTTTATGTTTGGTTGATTACAGTTTATTGTTTGGAGGGATCTATCCTTATGAACAAATACTCAATCTGGCTCTAAATGTTTGGCAATATAAATTGCTAATGTGCTTTGTTTCGTTACCTATTATTTTGGGGCTGTGTACCCGGTTGCAGAAAAATTATGCATTGGTATTGCCTGAACGAATACGTCTGCAATAGGTCGCGATCAAGAATTTTGCCATTAGAGACATCGCCATGAAGTAAAGAAAAGTAGGTCATCCAGGGCATAGCGATGGATCTCCTTAGTCTAGAAGATCTTTCGTCGCTAGCTCCTCAGGATGTCGGTTAAATTCCTTTTCTTCGTTGTTGAAGAGTTTCCTTTATCGTTATGGAATTATATTTTCTTCTCTGGCCTTTTCCACCCATAAACGGTTTTTTGTTTTGAATCGGTTAAGGTCAGTTCTCCTGCTGGAACATTTTTACGAATGGTGCTGCCGGCACCAATGGTTGCATTTTTGCCAACGGTTACTGGTGCGACTAATTGAGTATCAGAGCCAACAAAAGCCCCATCTTCAATAACCGTTTGATGTTTATTTACTCCATCGTAATTACAGGTAATAGTGCCAGCGCCGATGTTTACTCCTTTGCCAATGCTTACATCACCAAGGTAGCTTAGATGGCTGGCTTTGCTGCCCTCATCAAATACTGCTTTTTTAGTTTCAACAAAATTCCCTATTTTGCAGCCTGCTGCCAGCTTTGTACCCGATCTAAGGCGGGCAAAGGGACCAATCTCACTATTGCTTCCTATATGGCAGCCCTCTAATACGCTGTTCGCCTGAATGGTACATCCTGCTTCCAGGGTTACATCTTTTAAGCTGCAATTAGGTCCTATGCTACAGCCATCACCAAGCACGACGCTCCCAGTGAAGACACAATTGATATCGATGTATACGTCCTTACCACATTCCAGACTGCCTCGCAGATCAAAGCGAGTGGCATCAGCGAGCATGACACCTTGCTCGAGTAATTGTTCCGCTGTTCTTCTTTGCCATACGCGTTCCAGTTGCTGTAATTGCAAGCGGTTATTTACCCCCTGAATTTCAAACAGATGCTGGGTTGCTAACGATGTAATCGGTGTTTGATTAGCGACCGCCATCGCGATAATTTCAGTTAAGTAGTATTCACCTTGGGCATTACTGTTGCCTAAGCGAGGCAGCCATACTTCCAAATCTGCTGCTCGTGCACAGCATATACCAGTATAAATTTCTTTTATTTTCTTTTCTTGCTCATTTGCATCCTTTTCTTCTACAATGGTACAAATTTCACCTAGGTTGTTGCGAATAATACGACCAAGACCGCGAGGGTCTTCAAGATGCGCAACCAGGAGTGCTAAGACGGATTGATGTGTGTTTGTTGGTGTTCCACATTCAATGAGTGACTTTAGGGTATCCATTTGAATCAGAGGAACATCTGCAGACAAGATCAAAACTTGTGCTTGTGGCGGAATATGGGGCAGGGCTTGCATCACGGCGTGGCCTGTACCCAGTTGTTCGGCTTGATGTACCCAATGCACAGGTAAATCAGGGAGTGAATTCTTTAATTGTTCACCACCATGCCCATAAATTACATGGATTGCATCAGGATTTAATTGCTGTGCGGTTTCTACTACCCGAGCAAGCATGGCCTTGCCCGCTATCTGGTGAAGAACCTTTGGGGTATTGGAATACATTCGCTTGCCTTGACCCGCAGCTAAAATAATAATTTGTAAATTCATGAGATTTGTGATTTCCTAGGTTAGGTTGTATGAATAGGAGTTGTATTGACCAGTCTGTTTTAAAGTTAATGATGTCAGGACTAGTATAATAAATGAGTTGCTGTTAAAGGAGTAGGGCAATGACAATATTTCTAAGAGTTTTAAAGATACTTATTAAAGAGCAATTAAACAAAACATCCCGTACATTGGAATGGCAAACAGGATATCCCTCTATTTATGACCAGTTATTATCATCGCAAAAAAAAATAATAATCGACGCACTTGAAGAAAAAATAGTTAAATTTGTTGGCACCGGAAATGATGAGGCTGATTCGCAAACCATTAATAAGCTTATCGAGGCGGCACGGGTGTTGGTACAAAAGAGACATGAAGACCACAAAAAACCACGTGATTCTGGTGATACGCTCGATATGCTGAGCAATTTAATTTTTCATACCAATGCATTTTTTTCCAAATTAGATGCATTTAATCAACCAGCAGAAGTCTCTGAAAATGATGATGGTCCTATTAAATTGCGCTTAATCAATCATCCTTATTTTCATACACCTGAAAATATTATTTATGATTATGCTGCACGTTATATCGGTAGCGAAATCTTTGAACCATCAAGCGGTATCGATTCTCAAATAAGAAAGCAAAAAGAAGATGCGGTGCTGACTAGAATTCAAGGCTTAAGTGAGGTTATTAAGCCGCAATTTGGCCTGACGGTCAGAAAGGAACGCTCTCTACAGGCACTTGCTGATTTGGCAAGTGATAATACACGAATTATTACTCCACCCACGACCTCCAGCTTTGGGATACCCTTTCTTTCTATCGGAGGCTTTTTCTCAGTGAAAATGCCAACTAAGCTATTTAATCCTGGAGAGGGTCGTTTTGGTAAATTGTTCAGCTTGGCTGAAAGCTTGGTTTCAGATATGAGCGAATTGGAGTTTCAACCTGCCGAGTTACCTTCGAGTGCCAGTGTAAACCAGCCGACGTAAAATGTCTCATGTAGCTCGTATTGTCGTTAATACGGCTACATTCTTGTGTTAATTCTGCAACTCACCACAGAGGTTGGACTCCATCAGCATTTTGATTTGAGAGATATCCAGATCTTTGCTTAATAAATACAATAATTTGCAATGAGCGGCTTCTGGAGTCATGTCATGGCCGCTGATGATGCCAGCCTGTTTTAAGGTATGCCCTGTGGCGTACTGGCTCATTTCTACTCGCCCTTGCTGGCATTGGGTGCAATTAATAATAATGATGCCCCGATCACAGGCTTCTGTTAGTAATTTTAAAAAACGTGGGTCGTTATTTTGTGCGTTTCCTGCCCCATAGGTTTCCAATATGAGTCCACGTAAGGGTTGGTGCAGAATATAGGTCAATACATCGGTGGCAAATCCAGGAAACAGGCGAAAATTTGCTATAAATTGAGGAGTAATTGTTTGCAGATGAAATGGTTTTTGTGGTGCTTGTTGTAACAGATGCCGATGCAATTCAATGTTGATACCTATCGAGGCCAGGTGAGGGTAGTTTGGCGAGTCAAAGGCATTAAAGCATTGCGCATTTATTTTTTGCGTACGGTTACCGCGCAATAAATGCTGGTTAAAGTAAATGCAGACCTCATGAATGGGTTGATGAGCGCACAGCCACAGTGAGGTAATCACATTATCCATTGCATCATTACGTACTTCTGATAAAGGAATTTGCGATCCGGTTACAATAACGGGCTTGCCTAAATTCTCCAGCATAAAAGACAGAGCAGAGGCGGTATATGCCATGGTGTCGGTTCCATGAAACACGACAAAGCCATCAAAGTGCTCGTATTCTTGAGCAATATCATGAGCGATGCGATTCCACTCTTGAACCGTCATGTTGGAGGAGTCGAGCAATGGCTGATACTCTTTAATCACATAATCAGGCATGTCTTTATGCTTTAAAGCCGAAATTTGGGCCATAGCCGTTTCTACATAGCCAGGAGAAGGTTCATAGCCATGTGGTGTTTTGACGCTGCTAATTGTACCACCGGTATTAATGATTAAAATACGTTTTTTCATCTGCATTAATTTTTCAGTTGTTTGGTTCAATTATATAGCGCTTTTGTCGGGATGGCGAAAAAATCAAAACAGCAGCAATTTTATTGGGAATACTTGACAGCTTTCATGCTGCACTGTAGAAATTAACGCCATAGGGATGTCAAGGAGATGGCAATGCAAAGCAAATGGGATTCAAAAAGTTCAGTACTTTTGCGGCAACAAATTAAAACTGCGATCGATCCACTGATAGCTCGCCATAAATATTATATTTTGGCTAAAGCAAATATGTTGAAAAATGTGGCAGATTATTTTTTTACCGAGAGTAATGAAGACTGCTTTCTGGACGTTACCCGATGGGTAGCCGGTCAGCTCGATGTAGCGCCTGTTGATAAGCAACTTCTGGAGCATCAATTTGAAGGGTGGGAGGATTTTACTGAAACCATTTTGGCAAGTGGATTAGGTTTGGTTCAGGAGGATGATTTTTTTGCGTTTCATTCTTTGGAAGGTATAAAGCCAGATACTATTGAGTTAATGAATAAATTGGCTCTTGCGTTAAGCGCATGCAGAATTTGTATTGGCATAGAACAGATTTATCGTGCTGTATTGGATCATCAGCATATCCAAACTCAAGAATTTGAACAATGTCTTGTTCAAGTGAAGGAATTAGCTAATGACTATAACGCCGGAGCTGGCTCAACGGAAGAATACGCTTTTTATTTAAGAACTTATTATTGCCGTGCCTTAACTTTGCAAAAAGCTTTGAAAGAACAATACATCAAGGTAAATGCGCATAAGGAGGATTTTGCCGAATTGATGCAAAAAGCCTTAGTTACTGTTTGTGAATTAATTAAGCATACTGGGGTAAAATTAATTGCGGAGGCTACTAAGTTTCCGAACAAAACCTGGCGCGGAGATGCTTGGAATGCGTTTTTGGTCAGATTGCTTAGCGAATTAGTTGCTCGATATTACCATTATACTTTTATCGTTTCTGGTTCCCTTTCATTAAATCTTGAGTATCTGGCATTATTAAGTACCGAACAAGCTACTTTTTCCTTAACAATGCAGGACCACATGCCCTATTTGAAATTGGCATTTTTGAATGAAGCAGAAATAGAGCTAGGAGCACTCATGCGCACGATGCAGAATGAGGCAGCACTATCCAGTATCATTTTGGTTGAAGAGCGACCAAAGGCATACAGCAGTGGAATTCTCGATCTATTATTTAGCCCTAAGGATGATCCATGGGGAGGAACAGAGGATTATGGGCCTCAGTATACAAGTCGAAGCTATGAATTCAAATAATATTTGCAGAATCAATTGCCAAGGTCTTGTACTTTGTGGAAAAATCAAGATATTAGCGGTTTAGTCTAAGCAGTGACATCATGGTGATTGATCGTGCCGGTTATCGGTTGAATGTAGGTATTATCCTTGTCAACAGTTCGGATAGAGTATTTTGGGGCAGGCGAAGCGGGCATGATGCCTGGCAATTTCCACAAGGTGGTTTGGCTGCAGGCGAAACGTCGTTACAAGCGATGTTCCGCGAATTGCATGAAGAAGTTGGGTTGGACAAGCATGATGTAGAAGTGATTGGTTCTACCAAGCGCTGGTTAAAATATCGGCTGCCGAAACAATACTTGCGTCATGGCAGTGAACCCTTGGTGATAGGCCAGAAGCAAAAATGGTATCTGTTAAAGCTGGTTTCCAGTGAGCAAAAAGTGAGATTGGATTTAAGTGATTCACCAGAATTTGATAGCTGGCGCTGGATTGATTTCCATGAGCCGGAAGAGCAGGTGATTTTTTTCAAGAGGCAGGTGTATATCCAGGCCTTAAAAGAATTGGAACCCTTATTAAAAACTCGCCGTACTCCGTACGGTTTGAAACGGAAGAGAGGTAATCAAAGGCCCTAGATGCTAAAAGTACTTAAACGGATTGTTCAGGACGTCACCGCGGCCCATCATTTAACTGATGCGCTTGGCATATTGGTGCAACGAATTCATAAAGCCATTAGTGCCGAGGCCGTTTCCGTTTACCTGATAGATAATAAACATGCAGAATATGTTCTCATTGCCACAGAAGGATTAAACAAGCAGGCTGAATTTCGAGTGCGCATTGCGCTTGATAGTGGCCTTATTGGTTTAATCGGCAGACGTGAAGAGCCCATCAATCTAAAAGATGCACCGGATCATCCTGATTTCTATCATAATCCTCTTCTTGGTGAAGAGCATTTAAATGCGTTTCTGGGTGTTCCTATTATTCAGCACCGAAAACTCTATGGGGTTTTAATTGTTCAACAAGTTGAACAACGTGCGTTCGATGATGCAGAAGAATCTTTTTTGATTACTTTGGCGGCTCAGCTGGGTGGAATTATTGCGCACGCGGAAGCAACCGGCGAATTGGCCGAATTGACCCAACCCAAATCATTTGGAACAGTAAGCAAAGTTGAAGTAAGCCAAACTGCTCTGACGGGTATTGGCAGTGTACCAGGTATTGGTATAGGGACTGCAGTTGTAGTTTATCCTATGGCAGATATAGACGCGGTTCCACGAAATCCTGTTGAAGAGTTGGATGAGGAAATAAATACCTTTTATGAGGCATTGGAAGCTGCCAGAGATGACATGCGTCGCCTGAGCAAACGCATGAAAGCAACCGTTGCAGAAGAAGAACATGCCTTATTCGATGTGTATTTACGTATTCTGGATAAAGACAGCTTAGGGGCTGAGGTAGAGCACGTCATCCGTGAAGAAAAAATCAGTGCGCAGGCCGCACTGGCCACCGTTATAAAAAAACATGTGTCGCAATTTGAGAGCATGGAAGATGATTATTTGCGTGAGCGCGCCAGTGATTTTCGTGATTTAGGCCGGAGAGTGCTCGCCGAGCTGCAATTGTCGCAACGCGAAGAAACGGTTTATCCTAAACGTACTATTTTGATTGGTGAGGAAGTCACAGCAGCTGCCTTGGCAGAAGTTCCTGAAGGACAATTGGCTGGGGTCGTCTCGGCAAAGGGCTCCAACAATTCACATGTTGCCATTCTGGCACGTGCTCTGGGCGTTCCTACTGTTATGGGATTGCGTGGTTTAAAGGCTGAATTAGTGTCCCGTAGAGCCTTGATCGTCGATGGATTCTATGGGCATGTTTATATCTCGCCCAACAAAACAATCTTAAGCGAATTTAAACAGCTGGCGCAGGAAGAGCTTGAATTAAATCAAAGTCTGGGCAGTTTACGGGAGAAACCGGCTGAAACCACTGACAGCTATAGAGTATCACTGCAGGTCAATACTGGTTTAGCTATGGATGCCGGCTTGTCGATGAGCGTTGGGGCAGAAGGCGTTGGATTATACCGTTCCGAAGTGCCGTTTATGAGTCGGGATCGTTTTCCTTCAGAAGATGAACAAACCATTATTTACAGACAGACGCTGAAGGCGTTTGCCCCACGTTCTGTGACCATGCGAACGCTGGATATTGGTGGTGATAAGGTGCTTCCCTATTTTCCCGTAGAAGAAGAAAACCCTTATTTGGGATGGCGAGGAATTCGCATCACTCTGGATCATCCTGACGTCTTTCTGGTCCAGGTTCGCGCGATGATGCGAGCGAGCGAAGAGCTGAACAATTTACGTATCATGCTGCCCATGGTGACCAATTTGAGTGAAGTTGAAGAGGCAACCTATTTAATCGAACAAGCATATGAAGAATTATTGGAAGAAGGGTGTGCGATTGAGAAACCCAAATTAGGGGTCATGATTGAGGTACCCGCTGCAGCTTATCTTGCGCGGGAAATGGCCAAACGGGTGGATTTTATTTCGGTGGGCAGTAATGATTTAACTCAATATTTATTAGCGGTGGATCGTAACAATGCCCGGGTTGCCGGCTTGTATGATGCCTTGCATCCTGCCATGCTCCGCGTTCTGCTCAAAGTGGTTGAAGGGGGGCATGCTGCTGGAGTGGAAGTCAGTATTTGTGGTGAGATGGCCAGCGATCCATTAGCGGTGATTTTATTAATTGCTATGGGATTTGATACCTTAAGTATGAACTCAGCCAGTTTACCCCGAGTTAAGTGGGTTATCAGGAATTTTGCTATCGCTAATGCCCGTAAAATTCTTGCTGAAGTGCTGGAGTTTGAGCATCCGGCGGAAATCCGGTTTCATTTGCAAAAAGCGCTGGAGGATGAAGGGCTTGGTGGATTGATCCGGGCAGGTAAATCATAATGTTACCTGATTTGCTGATGAGCGGAATCATTTATGTCTTTATCGGAGCTTTTGCAGGATTAATGTCTGGGGCTATTGGCATTGGTGGCGGGATTGTAATTGTCCCCGGACTGGTTTTTGTTTTTCAACTGAATCATGTTATTCCAGAACAACTAAGTATGCATGTTGCAGCCGCAACGTCATTGGCTGTAATCATCTTTACCTCATTAGTTTCGGTGAGGGTACATTATAAAATTGGTGAAATTCTTTGGCCGGTATTTAATCGGCTGTGGCCAGGGTTGGCTTTGGGGGTTGTGTCTGGGGTGGTCATTGCAGATGCAGTACCTACTTCCTGGCTGAAAATAATGTTTGGTCTTTTTTTGCTCTTTGTTGCTGTGAAAATGCTTACCAATTTGCGTGCAAACAACATAAAAAAAACTCCAGGATTCTGGCTTAATGGAATAATCAGTTATTTTATCGGGGTGTTGTCGGGACTATTGGGGGTGGGAGGAGGAGTTTTGATTGTTCCTTATCTTACCTATTGTGGTGTTGCGGCAAGAAAAATCGTCGGTGTATCCAATTTGTGTACCTTTGTGGTGGGGTTCATCGGTACCATTGTTTTTATGTTAACTGGTCAAAATGACATGGCCAACATAGCGTACTCAACTGGTTATGTATACTGGCCAGCAGTGTTTTTTGTAGGGCTCCCCAGTACTCTGATGGCACCTATTGGCGCCAGGTTACACTATTTATTACCGGTACATTACTTGACCTATGGTTTTATCGTACTATTAATTTTAACTGCTATCAAAATGTTATCTTAAAAAGGAACCTAATAAAGAATGCTCATCTTTCCCAATATTGATCCTGTTGCTTTTTCTTTGGGGCCTGTAAAAATACACTGGTATGGTTTGATGTATCTTATCGGTTTTATCAGTGCCTGGTTATTAGGCTATTGGCGCATTAAGCGTTATAAATTGAATTGGAATGCGGATCAGCTGAGTGATTTGATCTTTTATGGCGCACTTGGGGTTATTCTTGGTGGCCGGATAGGATACATGCTTTTTTATAATTTCCAGGAGTGGATTCATCAGCCCTGGGTTTTATTTAAAATCTGGGAAGGCGGGATGTCCTTTCATGGAGGTTTAATTGGTGTGGCGCTTGCTGTTTGGTTTTTTTCGTATAAATATAAGAAAACTTTTTTAGAGGTAGGCGATTTTGTCGCGCCTTTAGTCCCGGTTGGCTTGGCCGCGGGACGTATTGGTAATTTTATTAATGGCGAGCTGTGGGGGCGAGTAGTAGATGTTCCCTGGGCTATGGTGTTTGGTCATGTTGATAATCAGCCACGCCACCCCTCGCAGTTATATGAATTTGGTCTGGAAGGAATTGGTTTATTTGTTCTAGTATGGTGCTATGCATCGAAACCAAGACCTGTTGGCAGAATATCGGCTTTATTTTTAATTGGCTATTCCATTTGCCGCTTGATTGCAGAGTGCTTTCGACAGCCTGATCCACAAATGGGATTTATTGCTTTTGGATGGCTGACCATGGGACAAATATTATCAATTCCTATGTTATTATTAGGGCTTTGGTTATGGTGGGCTAAACGATGAACACGTACTTACAGTTGCTCGAGCACATATTACAGCACGGTGCTGAAAAAACGGATCGGACTGGAACGGGAACATTATCGGTATTTGGTTACCAAATGCGCTTCGATTTAAAAAAAGGCTTTCCTTTAATCACCACAAAAAAATTGCATATGCGCAGTATTGTGCATGAATTGTTATGGTTTTTAAAAGGTGACACCAATATTGGTTATCTGAAAGACAATGGGGTGACTATATGGGATGAGTGGGCTGACAGCAATGGTGAGCTGGGGCCTGTTTATGGCAGACAGTGGCGCAGTTGGCCAACTGCTGATGGACGAACTATTGATCAACTCAGCGACGTGGTGCAACAAATTAAAAGCAATCCTGATTCTCGCCGCTTAATTGTCAGCGCCTGGAATGTGGGGGAACTGGAGCAAATGGCTTTAATGCCTTGTCATGCTTTGTTCCAATTTTATGTGGCAAATAATCAGTTGTCCTGCCAACTTTATCAACGCTCAGCAGATGTGTTTTTAGGCGTTCCTTTTAACATTGCTTCCTATGCATTGTTGACCCATATGGTGGCGCAGCAATGCAACCTTGATGTCGGTGAGTTTATCTGGACTGGGGGTGATTGTCATTTATATCTTAATCATTTAGAGCAAGCCCGTACTCAGTTAGCCAGAGAACCTTTGCCGCCTCCTCAGCTAAATATTAAGCGCAAGCCCGGGTCTTTATTCGAATATTGTTATGAGGATTTTGAATTTGAAAATTATCAATTCCATCCTGCGATAAAGGCGCCAATTGCTATATAGGATGTTGTGTCTGCTGCCATTGAGCACAAGAGCAAGGCTCAAATAGGTCTGGCTCTCACTGTCACTAAGTTAAGAATAGTACGTCATCCAGAGTATAGCGAAGGATCTTCTGAATCCAGGGAGATCTTTCGTCGCTATCATCCTCTGGATGACGGCCATGTGTTTTTTTATTATACATGAGTTGGATTTTAATTGTCATATGTGGTTTAATGTTGCCGCTATTGACTATTAGAGACTCAATGTTGTGAAAACATTATTAATAATCCTGCTTGTTTCTTTGTGTTCTATTAATGTGCAGGCAAGTAAACTGAGCAAATTTTTAAATAAAATGGATGAAGAGCAAAAACAAAGGGACATACAGGAATGGCAACAAGATATGAATTTTGGTGATTTTGTCTTTCGCTTGCAACAGCGCTATACCGATAATCGGGGACAACGTTGCCGTGATTATGAGTTCCGCGCTCGCTCTAATCCTTATAAACACGGTCATTTTACGGTTTGTGATGAGCGATAATTGAGTGCTTCTCATAGCGAAGCACTTTTTTGTTAGTGATCTGCATGCTCTAACTTAACTCCATCTTGTTCCAGTGTTATAATGAGCGTAACCCAGCAGCCCAAGAAATTTGAACCGATAAGCTTAAATAGGGGAGTGTTCTGGTGTCGGTGTTGTGCTATATCACTTTAATAGTGAGAAGCCTGAACTGGCACGTTTTCTTCCCACCTAAACCCCAGGGTTCAAAGTCTTCGGCTGTTGGAACTTATCCTTTCATCCCCCGCGTCAAAAAATTTAATTGCCAAAAGTAAAGGTAAACAGTTCCAAGCCCGGCGCTTCAGGATTTATGTGCAGTATCCCATTGGTTTGTTTGGGAAAGGCAAGTACTTCATAAAGAGCGTATTTATCTACTAAAACGCTGCTATTGGATACATCGCGTCCTTTATTCATCTCTATTGGTTTACCATTGAAGAGCATCTTAACCGAAATCGGTTTTATGCTGTTATTGCCCATCACAACAAATACGCTCTTGGCATTAAAATGGATCTTTAGCGAAGAGTTTCCAGACATTGCCTTGATTTTCTCTGCACTAACCAGCCATAAACCGTGCAACGACCAGGCGTTGGTATTCAGTTTATCAGAAAAAGAATAGTCAACGGGTTGATCATGGATTAATTCAGGGCTTGATTTGTTCTCAGCGCGGGCAAAACCCAGATAGGTTTCTGGAGTAATTATATTATCGGTCAGTAAATGTTTGGACTCTGACGGCAATTGAGATTTATTAAGTTGTAATAAAAAACGGATATTATTTTCAGTCACGTCATATTCGCCTTCACCGAAGTGTTCATAAACCACTTTTCCTTGTTTGTTGATCAGATAATGAGCTGGCCAAAAGTAATTGGAGTAGTTTTGCCAGGTAGTAAATGAATTATCCAGAGCGACTGGATACTCTATACCGTAATTTTTTACAGCACGAGCGACATTCATCACTTTTTTTTCAAAATCAAATTCGGGAGTATGAATGCCGATAATTACTAATCCCTTATCGTGATAATTTTTATACCAGCGATTTAAATACGGTATTGTTCGTACGCAATTGATGCAGGAGTAGGTCCAAAAATCAATTAATATTACCTTGTTTTTTAAATCAGAGAGTTGTAATGGTGGTGAGTTTAGCCAGTGTTTAATCCCTTCGATTTCTGGTGCATCATAGGGGCGCCATAAACCGCGCTCCAAATAATTAGCGGTACGAATCCCTGATTGGGTAATTACAGTAGATGGAATTAATCCCGCCTCTAGACTGATCATGTAAATTATATTTCCTCCAATGATAAGGCCAAGAATTCTACGAATAAAAGACGAGTGGGTTTTAAAAAAAATGAGTGAGTCTCTGATTTTAAACCCATACAAGGTAATGATAAACATAGGCAGTGCTGCGCCAAGAGTAAAAGCTAATAAGGTTAAGAAGCTGAGAATAGTTGTTTGCTGAATAGCAATTTGTACAATCACTGCAGCAAGAATAGGGCCTGCACAAGGAGTCCAGATGAGCGCAACCAGCGCACCAATGAACAGGCCACTGCACAGCCCATTATTGTTTAAGCTGATGCGGGCATAATAGGAACCTGCCGCGGCAATTTTTTGTGTTAACTGACTAAATCGTTCTGTTAAATAGTCTGAAAGCAAAACCACAGCAAGCACCAGCAGCAATCCATAAGCAAGATAACGAAGCAGATTAAGATCAACTCCTGAAAACTGAACCAATTGGCGGGCAAAATAGGCAAATGCAGAAAAAGTGATGATAAAACCAATGATAATACCGAAAGAGCGCGTCTTCGAGCCAGTTAATGATCCTGCCAGGATAACAGGCAAAATTGACAAGATACAAGGAGAAAGGATGAGGGCAAAGCCCTCAAGAAAACCAAAGAACAGGGTGATTATTTCAGTATTCATCATGAGAGCTGGATTAGTCATAATTTAAGTATAGGCTATCTGATGAACCATAAAATTGACTGGGATAAACAAGGAATTGTCCACACTTATTACATGATTCACTTGTACTATAATTAACACAGGTCTTTTTTTATACAGTTGTTAATTCTTATCATGCCTAGAAATAATATGAATCAGCAGGGATTAAATGAATTATATAAAAACAGCTATGAACAATTGCCCTATGAAGCGTTCATTTTTGATTCAAATGGAGTCGTCCTCTCGGGTAATCAAGCATTTTGCAAGCTGATAGGTTATACCCCTGCAGAACTATCTCAGATGAATTTTATCCAAATTCAGCAAAATGAAGGAGTTGATAACCTGTTCGAACAAGTTAAAGCTCATGGGACAGTTTATAAACAAATCACTATCAGTCATCGAAATGGTACTGTACTTTCTAAACATATAGTGTATCAATTCATAAACTCGAATCAAATACAAGGCGTCATTACCAAAGTACATCATGTCAATAAAATGTTGAGTTCGTTACTCAATAATGAAGAGTTGTATGATGAAATTATTTCTAGCGTTCATGATGTCATCTATTTACTTGATTTAAAAAAGCAAAATGTTTTATATACCAGCCCTGCTTTCGAGCTTTTTTGGCAAGGAGAGCCTCTTAATTTAGCCAGAGGAGATTTTTGGCTTAGCAGCATTCACCCAGAGGATAGAGAACATTTTATACTTGCGTATGCCGAACAAAGGGAAACAGGGATGCTTGACACAATATTTCGTATTATTCAATACAATGGCACTATTCGTTGGCTCCACGTACGTGCCTATCCTGTCTATAATGATCAGCATATACCCTATCGAAGCGTTGGTGTCGCGGAAGACATCTCTACCCAGGTACGTTTAAGCCAGGAGCGGGTTGAGCATGAACATGTTTTGCAAAAAAACTTCAGCGAAACTATTTTTGCCTTAGCTAGTGCGCAGGAACAAAAAGATCCATATACTGTAGGACATCAGGATTCGGTAGCCTCTCTTTCTTTCGCTATCGGCCAGGAATTGAATGTGTCAGAGCATCAACTTACAGGATTAGTTTTTGCTGCTCATTTACATGATATTGGTAAAATTGGTCTTCCTGCCGAATTACTCACTAAACCGACAAAACTGAGTGCCATTGAATTCGAATACATAAAAACACATCCAGAGATTGGGTATAATATTTTAAAAAATATTCATTTTCCTTGGCCTATTGCTGACATTGTTTATCAGCATCATGAACGAATCAACGGTAGTGGTTATCCCAATAAATTAGTTGACCAGGATATTTTGCTGGAGGCTAAAATTATTGCTGTTGCTGACACTATCGATGCGATGGCTACTAATCGACCATATCGTGTTGCCGTTGGAATGAATGTCGCAATGGAGGCGCTTCAAAAAGGAAGAGGTACCGTCTACGATCCTTCAGTGGTCGATGCACTCAATAAATTGTATAAAGACGATAGAGTAACTGCTTATAAATAAATTATCGTATTGCTATAGACTGCATCAATAGAAAAAACTACCAATAAGGTGATCATTGTTGTTTGATGTGTATTGCACGGTGTTATACTGAAAAAGTATATATTGCAAATATAAAAAAAACTGACCGAGGAAGTAAATGGCACGTTTACATTGGATAAAACCCGTTCTGTTTTTTCTTATTAATTCCTTTTATGCTTCTGATTTCGAGCACACAAAGACAGTAACATTGAGTTTGGGGAAATCTTTTAGCCCTGGAGTTACCCATGCAGCATTTTTATAAGCCATCAGGTCTGTTTACTACTCAGTTAATTAATAGGACGAATATTTTATGAAACGGTTTAAATTTGTATTGATCGCCAGTTTGATGTGCCCCTTTCTTTCTCATGCGGCAGAGGCTATTTTTAATATTGTTGCGCGTGTTAAAGCCCCGCAAGTGGTGGTTGATGGCGATAGCCTGCGTGCTGTTTATTCGGTAGTCAATAATGCCGGTTTTAGCTTGCTGAATAATGGGGTGGTTAATCTTCCTTTCGGGGTGACTCAAATAACCAATGAAGCAGGCAGCTGTGGGGTGTCGTTTGATTTGAATCCTGGGGAAAGTTGTACTCTCATTTTAGGCATCAATACTGCATTAATGCCTTTGGGAATAAATTGGGGACCCAAAATTTGTCACAGTTTGAGTTATCCAGTTTATTGTTCTCTACCTTCGTCGTCTGATTTTATTTCTATTCGCAAAAGTCCTGAGATAGATGCAATTTTAGCAAAGCCTATCTATAAAAATTCGATATGGGGTATGCGGGTTATTGACAGTAATACCGGTGAGGTATTAATTGATTTAAACAGCAATTACAATTTTTTTGTCGGCTCCATAAGGAAGCTTTTTTCGATTGGAGAATACCTTCTCCAGGTTGGTGAACACTTCAGGTTTCGCACTCCGGTTAGCTACCAGGGTGTGATTGATAATAATGGCGTATTGCATGGTGATTTAATTCTTACTGCGAGCGGTGATATCACCATGGGCGGACGGAATTTACCCAATAATACAATAGCTTATACTGATCCTGATCATAGTATCGCACAAGCAGCTGGGAATGCTGTGCTCACTACACCCAATCCCCTGGCCGGTTATAACTATCTCGCGCAACAAGTATATAATTTTGGTATCAGGGAAGTCACAGGTGAAGTGATTATAGATGATCGCTTGTTTGTACCCTTTAATTTTAATGGTGAATATGATGTCTCTGCCATTTTTGTTAATGATGATCTGGTTGATGTTTCTATGAGCCCTTCGAGTTTAGGAACTCCGGCAATTGTTGATACAAGACCGGTTTCAGCAGCATTCACCGTGAATTCAACGTTGATGACTTCAGGTCCAGGCACAGAGCCAACTTACACTCTGAATCCTTTCCTTCCTGCTTGTATAGGAACTACTCCGTGCATCGGTACTGTTTCAGGAAATTTGCCTATTGATTTTATTCCTCCTATTACCAATGCATTTCCATTAGTGCAAACGTTTCGGATAGTGCAGCCTGCAAATTATGCACGTACGGTGTTTATCGAGTCGCTGGTTGCGTCTGGTGTAGTCATTAATGCTGCTCCTGTAGCTCAAAACCCGGTCCCGCCAGCAGGCGTTTATATGCCTGTTACAGAGCTGGTTTCACTTCCCTTTTCTCAATTTGCAAAATTTGTTTTAAAAACAAGCTATAACGTGGGTTCTGATACTATTTTTGTTCTGTTTGGCTTAACACAAGGTGTCAATAACATGGCTGATGCCCTGGTGGTCGAACGCAATATGCTGGTGAATCAGTACGGCATCCCTGGAGATCAATTCCTGTTTGTTAATGGCAGTGGCTCTGGAGATACTCTTGCAACGAATAACGCAGTAGTTAAATGGCTGCAGATTATGAGACAACCCCTTACTTTCCCTGCTTTTTTTCATGCTTTGCCAATTATGGGTGTTGATGGCACTCTTAGCGCGGTTAAAGATTTTCAGGCAGATCCTTCTCTTATTGGGGCAACTGGTCAGGTCTATGCAAAAACAGGCACTTATGCCGTGGGACAAGTATTAAAGGGACAGGCATATGCAGGATATATTAATGCCAGATCCGGGCGTCAGCTGACTTATCACGTTGTAGTAAATAATGTACCCGTTAATTCAATTGAAGAGCTCTTTAATATATTTCAGGATCAGGGGACAATCTCAGCCATTTTGTGGCGTGATTTTTAAAGGCATGACGGCTTGCTCTGAGTAAGCCGCCAACTTAATCCGTTTTGTGCCGTATATCTTTTCTCAGGGCGCTGCCATCCGATGGTCTAGGCGCTCACTCTTTAATGACATTTTTAACGTGAGAGCCAAATTTAATACATCATTGGCGCATCAGTTTCATAACTGACGCCAATCCTTCGATACAATCAGCGCTTTGAAACGTCTCGAGAGCTGTCATTAAAAACGATGGTAACTCACACCCCAATGCTTATCAGTACCAACGTGTAACGGCATTTTTTCGGCTTCCTTTCCAGCATCACGATCATCCTGAAAATAAAATATAGCCTGGTGTAAAAGTTTAGTTGATGGTGCCCATGACACAGATTATGAGGATCCTGAGCAAAAATCAGATCATTTGAACCATACATCTATTTTCTGTGTTATAATTATTCTTTTTTGATTTGTAGTACTTATAGGAGAGAAATATATGATTGAGAAGAGTGATATTAGTACGGAGCATGGTTTCGAGCATGGTTTCGAGCATGGTTCTGCTTCCTTTGACGAACATTACTCGCCAACGTTATTTAGTGGGAAACGCACAACAGAGAGCAATAAGTCGTCAAAGGTGTTCGAAACCAACAATACCGACAATTTGCTTAATGCTCAAGGTGTACATGCGGATGGGCATTCATCTAAAAGCCAATCTTGCTGTACAATTTTCTAACCATATTTATTAGTGCCTATCCGGAAAAAAATGGACTCGCACTAGTAATAGCAGAAATGCAACGGAACTCTTATCGCAGTGACTTAACCAATAAGCAATAAGCAATAAGCAATAAGCAATAAGCAATAAGCAATAAGCAATAAGCAATGGCAATTGATAAAAAATCCCATCTACCGTCAGAGAAAGAACGAGGCAGGCCAAGGACGACCGCTCTTCACGAAGTAGTGAACGCACTCATCAATAATAGATTGAGCTAATACATCCTCCAATAAGGGCTCATAATGAGGTAACCACAAAGGAAGTGCTCTCTTTAAACGCTTACCACACATCTCATTCGTAACAAGCCATATCCTGGAGTTGCTTTATATATTGCTATTTTGGCTATTTTTTGTTATCTTCAGGCTCTTTTTTTGCTAAAAAATTAGCCTGTGGAGCGAAGTAAAGAAATGCCGCCTAAAGATATGCCTGTAGTCGATGGAGATAATTTAATGCTCGATGTTATTCCTGTAATGAATACCAACGGATCTAATATTCTTCCAATACCAGAGAAAGGAAAAGTTGTGGAATTGCGATACTTTGATGTTTCTCCTCCTGCGACACCGACAAACAGAGCAGATAGCGTAGGATTTACTCGCCCAAATAATAGCGTAAATGATGAACAGCATTTAGATTTACTCGCCCGTATTTTTTTGCCAGCTAATAAAGAACGCCATGTTAACGAATTGTATCTCAATAAGCCGTATTTGACTGAATATGTTCCTTATGATGATCGTATAGATAAATCCCTAAAATTTTTACGTTTTGATATTGATAACTTAAAAAAGTTGCTCACTGTTTTAAAGGATAAAGAATCCATTATATTTCGGTTTATTATGCGTCGTGGCTATGAGGAACACTCCATCTTGACTCTGTTTTCATATGGCGATGACCAATATACTATGTCTCATGGGCAGACTGCTTACGGAAAAGAGGGGGCAATGGGGCATTGTATGGCAGCGGGAGCTATCCGTTTTACGCGTGTCGGCGACGTTGTTTCCATTGCGTCTCTATCTCATAAATCAGGTCATTTTATGTGTGCGGACCGTTCTTTATTGCTTCCATTTAGAATGATTCTTACTCACTTTAAGGACTACATTAATAATGATATAAGCATTTTGGGAATCAATACAGAGCATGCTCTGGCAAGTCTCTCTAGAGTGGATTTAGAGTCCCGTCTAGCAGCCCTCAATATCCAGGATAAGGTTACTTTTATAACGAGTAGGTTGACTATGGAGCGAGCGAATAAAGCGGTTCAGTATTTACATTATAGCCAAATAATAGATGGCCTGATACGTGATGCAAGAGTGTTGGCTCAACAGATAGGCTATCCAATAACGGAAGAACTAGGTGCTGTTCAGAATTATGACATGGTAACAGTCTTTCACATTAGTGATTTAAAAATACAGTCTTTACAGTTAATTGAACTGATTGCCAAGGGGAAAGCTTTTTTCGGCACACTTACCCTGGATTTTTTATTGCATCACATCGATGGTCTGGAACAAGCCATCACCGAGTGTACTATGGCTGAGTCAATGCAGGATGTATTCGATGCCCAAATGCAACAACCCACTGTCAGTCCACAAGACCAAATTGAGATAAGTTTTTTTCAAAAGGTTGCTAGACCTTCCAGCCTTGGTTTCTTTTCAATACCTCTTATTGGCCAAATGCAGAATAACAATCGGCAGGGCAGCGTCATACATGACCCCAGTCCTGGATGCAAGAAGTAATTCAATAACTTGTTAGATAACGAGATAGAGATGCAGCCGCATACAGCTTCTTGTTTCAGTGCTTTGTCAGCACCTGAGCTCTGATAGGCTTTGCGCTCTTTCTCCTGTAAGGTTCTGAAAGAGCAGAGGTCATACCTGTTTTGTTATCACCGATTAGGGCTGGGTCCATACATGATACTATTATCTGAACGGATACAGCTGCAATTGCGGCTTTTGTCTCAATTAAAATGTGCCTGCGGTACTATTGTTCTTCGAATGTACGGAAAATCTCAGGTAATGGTATGGATTTACCTTGGATATAATCAACCCAGACAACTTTACTCATTCCTTGTGCCATCAGAATTTCATCTTGATAGAGATCGTGATCCATGACCATACTGGACTTGCCTACACTGTGTACGGTGCTGATGATAGTCACCGTCGCAGGGTAGACAACAGGCTTCAGGAAGGTACAGGCTACCTGAATTACCACAGGACCCGTGCTTTCTGTCATGTTAATATTCAGATCTCTTAACCATTCAATCCGAGCTTCCTGAAAATAATCAAAATAGCGGGCATTGTTGACATGGCCTAATGCATCCATATCACCCCAGGCGATGTCAAAAGTTTTCTGATGAACGGTCTTTTTGTTATCGGTCATGATAAATCCATAGGATCAACGTCCACATTCCAGCGAACGCCATTGCTTAGTTTATTTATTGTTAACCACTCACGTAATTGCGTCAATGAACTTTTTAATACTTTTCTTGATGGGGATTTAATTAATAGTTGCATACGATGCTGATTCGCTTTGCGAGGAAGAGGGGCAGGAGCAGGCCCCATAACGGTAAGGGGGTGAATTTTGATTTGATCTTTGGTGGCATGTAAAAATTTTAAAACGCTGCTGACGGAGCTTCCCTGGGCTCTGATCACCGCTAAATAATGATATGGCGGTAATTCGGCTTCCTGACGATTAGTCAGTAATGCTTCCGCAAACTCATCATAGCCTTGTTTGATAAGTACATTAAGTAGTGGATGGCTGGGCAGATGGGTCTGAATGAGCACTTGGCCTGCGTGCTCTGCTCTTCCTGCCCGTCCGGACACCTGAGTTAATAATTGCCCTAAATGCTCTAATGCTCTGAAATCCTGATTGTAAAGTCCGGCATCGGCATCGAGAACAACGACTAGCGATAAACGGGGAAAATGATGTCCTTTGGCCAGCATTTGAGTGCCAACTATAAGTTGTGCTTCTCCATTGGTTATTTTTTCTAAATGCTCATCCAACGCGTTTTTCTTGCGAACCGCGTCACGGTCAATGCGTAACACTTCTGTATTGGGAAAATGTTGGCTAAGAAATTCGTGAACTCGCTGAGTTCCAGCACCTACTGGTATTAATTCCTTGCTGTGGCAGCTTTTACATTGAACGGGCATTCTTTGCGTTAACCCACAATGATGGCAAATCATTTGACCTGATTGCCTATGCAGAGTCAGATGACTGTCACAGGCTTTGCAATCCGCCATCCAGCCGCATTGATGACAGAGTAATACTGGAGCAAAACCTCGACGATTAATAAAGACTAAAACCTGGTTTTGCTTGTTTAAATGCTCAGCAATAACGTGCAGAGTGGGGGAGGCCAGTCCATGTTGCAACTGCTGGGAACGAAGGTCGATTAATTGATAATGCAAGGGCACTGTCGACAGGGCTTTATGATTTAAGCGCAGCAAGGTGTATTTATTTTGTTTGCAATTATGCAGGCTTTCCAGGCTGGGGGTGGCTGAACCAAGAATAATGGGGATATTGGCTAAATGAGCACGCATTAATGCGGTGTCACGGGCAGAATAGCGCACGCCTTCCATTTGTTTTAAAGAGCTGTCATGTTCTTCATCTATAACAATTAATCCCAAGTTTGGCATGGGGGTAAAGACTGCTGCCCGCGTGCCAATCACCATTTTGACATGATTGTCTTTTGCCAATTGCCAGGCTATCTGCCGCTCTGTTTCATTCAGGTTGGAATGAATGACAGCAATAGGTTCTTTAAATCGTGCGGTAAAGCGCGCAAGCAATTGGGGTGTCAAACCAATTTCTGGAACCAGAACTAAAACCTGTTGGCCTTGTTCAAGAACTTGTGCAATCACCTGCAGATAAACTTCAGTTTTGCCACTACCAGTCACTCCTTGTAACAAAAAACATTGAAATTGAGTGCGTTGTCCTAAAATGGTAGTGACTGCAATTGCTTGCTCAGGATTTAGTGCCAACGGAGAACTAAGTGTTTGACTTTCCCGTTCTGGAATGACTATGCATTGGGATAGGGAAATAAGCTCCGCCGAGACTAAAGCCAATAGCTGACTTGAATTAAATCCCATTTTGGTTAATAAGAGTTTTGAAACTGGTTCCGAATGATTATTTAAAAACTCTATTAATTCCAGCTGCTTACGAGAACGCGCTGATATTTTAATTTTTGCCTGTTCCAGAGGGACTGTCAATTGATAAAAATCACCCATTGGTAATTGGCAGGGCTCGCCCAGACGATATTTTTTGGGGATGGCCAAGGGTAATACTTCGGATAATGGAGATTGATAGTAGTTGCCAATCCAGAAACAGAGCTCAAGCAAATCTTTATTAAAAAGAGGCTTTTCATCAATGACCGAGCTAATACTTTTTAATGACTTGGTTGACGTTTCATTTGCCCCTTGGATGTTAACTACGATTCCGAGGCGGGTCTGGTTGCGAAAAGGCACCCAGACTCTGGCACCAATACAGGGCTCAAATCCACCGGCATCGTAGTCAAAATAATCGCG
>NZ_CALMPD010000255.1 GCF_937871865.1 uncultured Legionella sp. | reverse complement strand
ATGAGCTTTTTCAGAGCCATTGCTAATAATCAATTTATCGTGTGTTGGCTATATTGTGCTTAACTCACGAGCAAAATAGAGTTCAATTGCTAAATTAATTGATTCAGGAGGCTGCTTTTTTAATTTGGCACGCTGAATAAATTCTTCGCGAACCTCCGGCTCGCTTGCCATCCTACTCATTCTTCCCAGCAGGAGCATTTCTCTGAAATGGAATAATTTGATAAGTTCAACGGAAATACGTCCACATTCTTGTTTTATCAGTCCGGATAATTCTTTTTGCTTATCTATTGTATTGGCGAATAATTTTTGTGCTTCTTCCTGATTCCCGGTGAATTGAGTATTGAAATAATCGTATAGAACTTCGGTTATAGAGTTTCCCAACGTTACAGAGAATAGTTCCGCGGTAACTGAATTGAATAAATCAAAACCAGAGGATTGAATACTAAGGTCTGCAACAAAATCTCGAAGGCTTTCTGGAATAATCTGTTTCATTTTTCCAACATAATACCAAAATCCAGAGGTCTCGCTGATTAATGATTCTGGCGTTGCTGCTTCTGATTGATGAACCAGGCTATCCAGATAAGGATTGGCTAAAAGTCGAGTGTCTTCAATTTTTTCAATCCACGAGTATATTTTTTCCGGATGTGCTGATCGCTCCAGGTAAATCCCGTAATGGGTCATCATTTGATTCTGTATTTGTTGCTGGAAATTACGATGTATGGCTTCGATGATACGACGTTCTCTGGAATCCAAATCTGGCATTTTTCGCTCCTGAACAGAGTTATTAAAGACAGCTTGTTGCCTGAATCTCTTATGAAACAGCCAGTGAAGAGTATGTTTATTATGACTCAGAATTTGAGTTCCATTCTTCTGAACTTTATTTATATCGCATCTTGCTGCGACAATAAAGCATGCCGCGGCGAGATGGAATGGGAATTTTTCTAAGTAGGATATTGCTGATAATCGGTATTATCTTCAATCTGATAATTTGGTTCCGTAGAGCCTGTCTCCTGCATCACCAAGCCCTGGAACTATATATCCTTTTTCATTAAGATGAGTATCGACTGCTGCAGTGTAAACAGGGACATCAGGATGTTCTTCATGGAATGCAGCAATACCTTCTGGTGATGCAAGTAAACAGAGAAATTTGATAGATTTTGGATTGATCGCTTTAATTTCTTTAACTGCAGCAATAGCCGAATTCCCTGTTGCTAACATGGGATCTACAATAATGACGTCTCTATTTTGAGTGTGTTCTGGCAGTTTGAAATAATACTCAATTGGCTCCAGAGTTTTAGGATCTCTATAAAGGCCTATATGACCAATTCGTGCTGTAGGAACAAGTTGTAACATTCCATCAACCAGACCATTACCAGCACGCAGTATAGAAACAAAAACTAATTTCTTACCTTTTAATACTGGTGACATCATACTGGTCATAGGTGTTTGAATTTCTTCGAATTCTATTTCTAAATCACGAGTTACTTCATAAGCGAGCAACATACTTACTTCGTGCATCAAAGTACGGAATTTGACTGTACTGGTTTCCACTTTTCGCATAATAGTAAGTTTGTGCTGGATTAGCGGATGATTTATTACAACAACTTGATTTGAGTTCATTCCAGTTCCTTGTTAAAAAACGGTGCCATCACTGATAATTTGAATAGGTGGAGTGCCTTGAGTACGCTTTTCTTTTGCGATTCGTCGACCAGCCTCCCAGGTGCCGCCCTGGAGTACTTTAACCAGCGGCAACGATTGTTCATCCATATGGAGTTTTATGCGGATGAGTTGGGCTAATTCATCAAGTAACGCAACAGTTAACGCTCGCCACTCGACAATGGCTTCTGAGCCTGGTTCTTGAGGATGAGTCAGAAGATCTTTATTTTTGATTCGAAGCAGTTCCAAATCAATCAGTAGTCCGCCATTTCGATATTCTGGTAAACCAGTAAGGGTATCTAAATTCGTTACTTTTATCCCAGCTTCCTCTAACGGCTCTATCAAGGAATAAGCTAACCATTGAGACAGTTTATGAAATGGTACATATTCAGAGCCTGGTTTACTGGATTTTAACGCGTTATGGGTCCAAACATCCCCTAAGGAAATGCCATGAAAGGATAATCTGGTAGGCCACACATCATTGAATGCATTCAATACGGCTTGAAAAATGGTGGCAGCAGAGAGTGTGCCATCGTGCTGGAGTGCACTGACATGTAAATAAAAATCACCTAGCCGCCCATCTTTACCGAAATATTTCGGTTTTTGTTTCAATAAAGTTCCCAGACGATTTAATAACGCCACTCTTCCAGAAACTCCTTCAAGCGGGTTGGCAGCCGACACTTGGAAAGCGTCTAATAAATCTTGCTCTTTAAAACCAATCAAACGTTCGGCATCAATACGTAATGGCATCTTAGGGTCATTGCTTAACACCCCATTTTGATAAAGCGCTAAACTGGCAAGTGCAAGTCCTTCCGATCGACTGAATTCCTCCCCCGTTGCATTATCTCTGAATCTCCATAGTGGTCCCGCACCGGCATCCATAAATACACTGATGATAACCAGTTCATAAAGAATTTTGCCATATTCATCAGCCTTTGTATCTGCCAACTCGTGTTTCACTATTTTAATTCTATCAATACCGCCCGCTTCAAAATGTCGCCATCTGCTGTGGTAGGGTACATTCAGATCCGGATAATTCTCAAGCATTACGTTGATAATGTAGTCCGCAGTAGCTCCCATACGTTCTGAATTAATTCCAAAATATTCCAGTTGGTCCTTTCTCGCCAGTTCTAATAGGCGATGCGCCTGTTCTCGTATGGTGCTTGGCTCTTTAAGATGATCCAGTATCTGATAGATTTGTTGTTCTTCGTTATTCATGAAGACCGCGTCCTTTCGGTTGAGCTAATTCATTAATATCTATTATTCCATCTGGTGAATAATAGCCCGCCGCACGTTTTGCATCCATTTCAACATTGGCATCAGGAGGAATGAGATCATTTGGAATTTTAACTCGTTCAGCCACTTCTATCCCAGCTTTTTGCAGTGCATCGTATTTCATGTTGGACATAGAAACAAAGCGATGAATTTTAGTAATACCAAGCCAATGAATAATATCTGACATTAACTCCTGAAAACGCATGTCTTGAGTTCCTGCCACGCATTCAGTACGCTCGAAATATTTGGCTGCAGTATCACCGCCTTTTTGTCTCTTGCGAGCATTATAAACCAGGAATTTGGTTACTTCACCCAGTGCTCGTCCTTCCTTGCGATTATAAACAATCAAGCCTGCGCCACCTCGTTGAGCGGATTCTATGCATAATTCAATTCCGTGCGCCAGGTACGGTCTGCAGGTGCAGATGTCTGAACCAAAAACGTCAGAACCATTACATTCATCATGAATTCGGCAGGTTAATTCTATTTTTGGATCGTGAATGGTAGTCACATCACCAAAGAAATAGGCAGTCAAACCACCTATAGGTGGTAAAAACACATCAAGATCACTACGCGTTATTAACTCAGGAAACATGCCAGCTGTTTGTTCAAATAGAGTTCGTCTTAATAGTGATTCGGATATGTTGAATCGTTCAGCAATGCCTGGTAGATACCAGACTGGTTCAATAGCTGCCTTGGTAACTACCACATCACCTGATTCACTTAATATCTTGCCATCAGGCTTCAGTCGACCTTTTTGAATTGCCACATGCAGCTCAGGTATATTTATATGTGCACGGGTTACTGCTATGGTTGGTCTTATATCATATCCTGCTTTAATTTCATCGGCATAAACCGTCGCAACCATGTGTCCCCAGGGGTCTAAAGAAATTATTTTCCCGGGCTCGCCCCACTGTTTGTGTGGGCCGATTGCAACGGGTGGGGTGGTGTCGGTCAGATCAGGGACGTGTTCAGAATCAAGTACTCCTGCAGCAACGGCAAGTGCTCTATAAACAGAATAAGAACCTGAGTGAGTGCCGATAACATTTCGGTTTTTTATATTGGTAAGTGAAGCAACTACCGGGCCTCTGTCCTTCGGATTTTCTGCACCCCATTTGATTTTTAACGGTGCAGCGGTATGTCCTGCCGGATGTGATGATAAAACAATGTGGCTCTTCGATTTTTTCTTTAAATCATCGGGTGTCATGGTACTAATTCCTTTAGTTACAAGGCTGATTCCTGTTTTCTTGATTTATGATAGCAGAAGAGGTTGCTGGGTTGAAGTCAGTAAAGTTAAACCATTCAAATTTTTGAATTAATTTCGGGTTTGACAGTAATTTTAATTAATTGAAAGGATTGAGCAGTGTATCCGGGCACCTATATAAAAATGTACCATGCTGAGCATGGGCTTCCCGGATTTTGCTGTGCTCTGAGGAATCCTGGCATATTTGTGTACAATCAACAGGAGGGGAGGGTATTGAACAAACTGACCTTAATTGTGTCGTTCCCGCGCAGGCGGGAATCCATTCTTCAGACAAAGTAAGGAAGTAACTTGAAAAATGGTTTCTCGCCTGTGCTGAATCCGGGCTTTTAATTTTTTCGACTCGGGAGCCTTCTCAGGAAATATTGAATATATAGTGTCAGCAGAATAAATTCTCCAGCCAGTCATACACAACCGCGTTGGCGAACACTGTATTTCCAATCTGGCAATGACCTCCAGCTCCTTCGAAATCACTGAATTCATAATGACTTGCTTTGGTTTGAGCACAGAATTTTTCGAATTGTTTCTTAGGTTCGTGCCCCTCACTGCTTCCCAGTAAAGCAAGAGATGGAATTTTTAAATTTTTAAATGAATCGCCAACGGTAAATTGTTTTAAATACTCAAAGGTTGCTTTAAAAGAGTTTTGGCCAAACCGTCTGATGAGTTGTTCTGATTGTATCTTTAATTGTGGGGACATTACATCATCGGGTATTGATGACAAATCATCGATTGTAAAATCATCTGAGTCAGACATTTTGCATGGATCCATCATGACAAAAGAACTCATATAATCATGTAAATCAAGAATCGGTGAATTTGCTATAAGCGCTTTTATTCGTGGTTCATGACAGGCAGCACGAGTCGCAAAATAACCTCCAAAGCTAATGCCCATTAAGGTCAAGGTATGCATGTCAACTTCATGTCTGAATTCAAAGTAATTAATGACACGATGTACTGCTGATTCAAAATCAGGTTCAAAAAAGGTATCGGGGTATTTTCTAAATACATCCATTTGTCCTGGACCTGCGAAATGAATGACGTTGAAGCCCCGTTCCACTGCAGCAAGACCACGCATTATAAATTCTTCTTCTATGGTTCCATCAAAGCCACTGACTATCATAATGGTGCTTCGTTTTTCGCCATCATTTTCTGGAGAAATAAAATAAGCAGGCAAATTGATGTCTTTATATGGAATCGAATGGTTTTCAAAGTGATATTCCATGTTCGAAACCGCCGTAGAAAAGCAGTCCGCTGAATTTAGTCCTAATTTTCTGTGGTGCTCGGAGGTGCATGGTGAATAATATTCTGCTGCACGATAGGAGTTTGATGCTTTCAAAAGCTGTTCCCTGCCGCTGATAATATGATTTTTTACTAAGCGCTCCATACCGTCTTTTTTTTGCCATTCAGCAAGACGTTCAAATTCCCTTACCCAATCTTCAGGAGTACCGTCAGACATATTGTGAGCAATAGTAAGGCATTCACCTATTGATGATCCTCGATAAGCACTTGCCCCTAATTGTCGAATTAACTGGAAATCCATTTCAGCATCATCTAAACCTCTGACTCCTATAGCACCGCGACTGATATCATTCACTTTTGTTCTCCCAATCCTTGTATGAGCAAAAATTTATTAATATTTTTATGTAGTTAATAATCTTAAGCCATAATTTATAAATTGAACAAGTTCTTTAATCTCGTTATGATGTATTTTGTTTTATTAGACGCTTGGCTTTTTGCTGATTTAATAAAAAAGCAAAAAATACGCCACCCTTAACATTCAGGATGAATTCTACAATGAATACTTTAATTGTTTGTTTGCTTATCACGGTTATCATGCCTTATCTGACCAAATTGCCAGTTGGTTATGCGATGCAAAAAGCAAAAGGGGGGTATGACAATCATCACCCAAGAGCACAACAATCACAACTTGAAGGCTTTGGTGCGCGGGCTGTTGGTGCTCATCAAAATTGCTTTGAATCTTTGGCTGTATTTTCTGCCGCCGCATTGACTGCAATAGCAACCAATCATATTACCGCAACTATCGTGAATCTTGCTATCCTTTATGTACTATCTCGTATCATTTATATCTTTTTGTATTTAATGAATTTCGCTACATTAAGATCAACGGTCTGGTTTATCGGTTTTGCCTCCTGTGTTTCTATATTATGGTTATGTATTCCCTAGCTCCTAATCATCATAAATAGTTTGGCGCGACAACATCTTGCACTTATCTGAAGAATTTGCCGCGCATTCTGAATGACATGAAGCGGGAGAGGCTATACAAGTGGATCGCAGACAGTCCTTCGTATTTTCTTTAATACAATCCTGCATGTTTATTTTTATCGGAATCATGTAGGGATTAGTCAGATTCTCTGCATAAGCCAATAGGGGAAGCAGCAAAAGCAAGAGAGTGATTTTCTGTTTAATAACCAACATCTTAGCCATCCATTGATTGCCTATAGATTAATGATAGTACATCCAGTCTAAAATATGCTGTTTTTTGGGGCTTTTATCAGCTTGTTCTCTTGAAAAGCTTCCCTTTTGGCTAAGCTTTGATATCTTAATTGTGAAGAAGTACCAGATTTTTATACAAGGATGTGCATATGTCTGACTTACAACGATTACCTCATAAAATACATCATTTTGTTTGGCACTTCATAAAACAAAGCCCCTGGACGTATTTTCTTTTTTTTATAGCACCAGTGGCAATGATATTGGAAAGTAACGTGATTCCTTATTCCCTAAAAATGATAGTGGATGGAATCTCCAATCATCAAGGGAACAAATCGACCATTTTTGAAGAAATAGCCCCTGCTTTATGGCTAGGTGGGGGGGCCTGGTTTGGTTTTATTACTATTTTGCGGCTGCAAAACTGGTGGCAGGCTTATATTGTGCCAAAATTGCAGGCCAATATCAGAATGACTGTATACAGTTATCTGATTCAACACTCTCATCATTTTTTCTCGAATCAGCTGGCAGGGAATCTGGCGAACAAGATCAGTGATTTACCGCGTTCAATAGAAGCGATTCGTAAAATAATTTCCTGGAACGTATTAACAACCTTTGCCGCAATCACTGTTTCCATGTTTTTTATGATGACCATTAATCCTTGGTTCGCCTTTATTCTCTTAACCTGGATTATCGTTCAATTAATAATTAGCCTGTATTCAGCGAAACACATAAACACGTTAGCTAAAGTAAACTCAGAAGATAAAAGCAAGCTGAATGGAAAAATTGTGGACTCTCTAAGCAATATCAATACTGTGAAGCTGTTTGCCCAAAATAAATATGAAAAAAAGTACATCTGGAACACCCAAAATCAAGAAATTCAGAGTAATAAGCGACTAGTACTTTTTATCAACTTATTTCGATTGTTGGTTGATATCCCCGTAAGCATCATGCTGGTCGTGATGATTTATTCGGTTGTCAGTTTTTGGCAAAAGCAATTAATAAGTACAGGCGATCTGGTGTTTATCTTCACAACCTCTTTCGCCATAATGAACCAAATGTGGAGCCTTAGTAATGCTTTATCCGATCTTTTTATAGAAATAGGCATAGTAAAACAAGCTCTGGCAATATTATCATTGCCAATAGAAGTAAAAGATCCTGTCAATGCAGGGGAGCTCAAAGTAACTCAAGGTGAGATTCGTTTTGAAAACGTAACCTTTCATCATAAAGAAGGGTTAAAGTTATTTAACAATAAAACTTTGATAATTCCAGCAAAGCAGAAAGTGGGGCTGGTCGGCTATTCAGGCAGCGGAAAAACCACCTTTATTAATTTGTTACTGCGCTATTTTGATATACAAAGCGGAACAATACTGATAGATAACCAAGACATTAGCCAAGTAAGTCAATATTCATTAAGAAAAGGAATCAGTATGATTCCGCAAGATACTCATTTATTCCACCGGACTCTGCTGGAAAACATAAAGTACGGAAAAGAGGGCTGCACACAAGAAGAAGTATTCACCGCAGCATTCAAAGCCAATTGTACCGATTTCATCCAAAATCTTTCTAAAGGATTTGATACTATGGTAGGAGAACGCGGAACCAAGCTCTCTGGTGGCCAAAGACAACGAATCGCGATAGCTCGTGCATTTCTGCATCATTCCTCCATCCTCATTTTAGATGAAGCAACTTCCCAGCTCGATTCCCTAACCGAAGAATACATACAAGAATCTCTAAAACCACTCTGTGAAAATAGAACAACAATAGTAGTAGCTCATAAACTATCAACCCTGCTCAATATGGATAGAATTCTGGTATTTGATAAAGGAGTAATCGTCGAAGACGGAACCCATGATGAGTTAATAGAGCAAAATGGTCTTTACAAATCGATGTGGGATGCTCAGACTGCGGGGTTCTTGCCGGAGGAGTTGAAAGAAGGCATCGTCCGCAACGAGTTTGAGCGGCCGTATTTGGCGGATCTTGAATTATCTTGATGATAAAAAATGCTCATCAAAGTGCAATCTAATACTGAATGTACCCATATAGATTATGAGTGAATATTTATGGCGATAATTTCCCTCAATATATATTCAATTGGTTAGCTTATCGAGGTAATGAGGTAAAGGTAGTGAAACGGGCTGTCCTGGATTTTGTTATGCAGCACTTCAATCAAAAAGAGGATTAAGTGCCGCCATATGTGCACGTGTTTAAATACGATGTGAACTGTTCTTAGCGTCCTCCACCGGGACCTCCCCCTCCAGCTCCGCCACTTCCAATACCTCCGCCAGCTGCATCTGATGCTGAGTAAGTGGCACTACCATTGGATGTTGATGCGCAGGAAGACACAATAAATGTGCTATTGAGTAATAGAGTTAAAACAACCATGCGTTTTTTAATTGATTTAAAATTTATCATCTTGCAATTCCTTTAATGAAGCTGTTTCTCCAAGTATGTTTTTGAATCATTACTTTGGTGATGCACCTCTTTGTTCGCGAATGAAGCATGAAAAAACTCTAAACGAACGATAATGACCAAGCAAATGATTACAAATAAAAAATAAGATTCCAACACCCACTGCAAGAATCAGATTATGAGTCAAGTACATAATACTTAAACTTACAAATACAGCACGTATTGTTTCTAGCCATTGTATATTCAAGTTACCGTTCGCTACTTTTCCGAGCAAGAACAGGGTCAGTAATATTATAGCTGCAATGCTCCATGAGCCCGGGGTATGTGGATTAAAAACCATTGATAAATAAGTATATAAAATAACAGCCATGGCTGTATTCAATATCATATAAATAATTGGTGACTGGGTATTCGGAGGCGGTGTAGATCTTTTAACTATTGGGACGCCATCTTGCTGTAATCGATTAATTATCCATTCAGGAGGCATAAACAACGCTCGGAGCATATTGAATTTATTACTTAAACCTTTTCCATAATGCAGGATGTCTTTAATGACTTTTATATTGGCGTAGAAGGGATTCCATGAGTCCAGTGGTTCAGTTACACCATACTCGGCAGGTTCATCTTCTGGTTCAAAAGTGCCAAATAACTTGTCCCAGATAATTAAACTACCAGCGTAATTCTTGTCGATGTATTGTGGGTTTTTTCCATGGTGCACTCGATGATGAGATGGGGTATTAAATAATAGTTCAAACCACCCCATTTTATTAATGAATGGGGTGTGTAGCCAAAATTGGTAGATGGTATTAAGGCCTACGACGGCAATAAACATCCAGGTCGGGAACCCGATTAAAGCCAAGGGTAAATAAAATACCCAGGAAGACATAGTCTGAAAAAATCCTTGTCTTAATGCAACAGATAAATTGTACTGTTCGCTTTGATGATGCACCGAGTGGCCCATCCAAAAGAAGTTATTTCTGTGGCTTGCTCTATGATACCAGTAATAGCAAAAATCAACGCCTAGCCAAAGTAAAAACCAGGAGAGCGCGGAATGAGGATTAATCGTGAAATAGGCATAATGTTCGTATAAATAATAATAACTGAATAGGATAAATCCACGAAAGGGCAGGGTGCCTATTTCTTCTAGTATCCCGCTGCAGAAATTATTAACTGTGTCGTTTAAAAGATAGAGCCTGTTTTTCTTATATATGGAGATGATAAATTCAATTCCTATTAATATCAGGAATATAGGAGATGCAAGAAGCATGAAATTTATGTCCATATATAACCTTTTTTATTATAAATTAAGGGATTTATTCTCCTTATTACTATACAATTTAACTGTGTTTGTAAATGATCTACTTTATAAAATAGCTATTTTTGCTATTGTAAAAAGGTAAATAGGCCTAAGGGGAGGCAGCTCCTTCGTGGCTAGCTTCTCGGATGACGGCCAAAAATCCTTAACTTTATGGCAGCGAGGCGAGCCTTCCAGTCTAAAATTCTGACGTGCCGTTAGTTTGTGCATTGGATGCAAGCAGATCCTGGTAATATTATTATTGAGTCTCGACAGGCTGATCGATACGATTTTATAAGGACAGTTAATGCAACAGGAACAGAATCCTCAAGTTATAAAACCGCTGTTAATTTTTGTCATTCTAATGCTGATGGCATTAATGCAAACGACTACAGATCAATATGTTCCTTCTTTACCTGCCATTACCAAATTTTTTCAAAGTAATGAAGCAACACTGCAATTAACCTTGACATTTTTTATGTTAGGTTTAGGGATTTCCCATGTTTTTTATGGCCCATTATCCGATCGCATAGGGCGTAAGCCACCCATTTTATTTGGGGTTGGATTAAGCATTATGGGAAGTGTATTTTGCTTTATGGCTCCTTCTACAACAGTACTGATCTTCGGTCGTTTTTTGCAAGGCTTTGGTATTGGGGTGTGTAATTCTGTTGGGCGATCACTGGTTCGTGATTTATTTACTGATCGCATGTTAGCCAAAATTGGCTCTTATGTAGGCATAGTCAGTATTTTTATAATGGCGGCTTCGCCTACTTTAGGTGGATACATTCAGGAACATTTTGACTGGAGAGCCAATTTCCTCTTCTTAATTGTTTTGGGAGTAGCTGTCTGGTGTATGGCTTTGTATGTTCTTCCTGAAACGAATAAGCATCTCAATCCTGATGCAACAAAATTAAGAGTAATGAAGTCTAATTATTCTATTTTGCTGCATAGTAAAGTGTTTCTGGGATACACCTTATGCGCCTGTTTTGCTTTGGCGGGTTTGGTTGCTTATCTGACCATATCTCCTTTTTTATTTCAGAATGAGCTGGGATTGAGTCCCCTTGAATTCGGTCAATTAACTTTTTTTATAGCTGGTGCAATTTGTATTAGCGGGATAGTCAACAGTCAGTTAGTGATGCATAAAGGGGTTTCTTTTATGGTCTTGATTGGTGTGTTGTTTATGATTATTGGTGGCGCGAGCATGTTGTTATGTTCCATTCTGGGAATGAGGCATGTGTTAAGTATTATGATTCCGGTGTCCTTGTTTAGCATTGGGGTAGGCTTCACATTTATTAATGCCTTTGCTGGAGCTTTTCATCCTTTTCCTCAAATGGCAGGAACAGCTGGGGCTTTATATGCCAGTATGCAGGATTTTAGTGCGGCATTGACTAGTGGCTGTATTGCTGCTTTTAAAAGTTTCGGACATTATTCTTTGGCTGTTATATTATTGGCATTTGGTCTAAGCTCACTGGCAGCTTGGTATTATCTGGCGATTCGAGATGAATCGCCGACAACTTAAGAGGACAATATGAAAATAACTGACGCTCAACTAAAAGAAATTATTTGCAAGTTATCTGGAGCAAAAGCAGAAGAAATTAATAACGATACGGCTCTTATAGAGGATTTGCAATTAGACTCTTTGAAAATTGTTGAGCTGCTAGCCATCCTCAGTGAAGACTATCAAATACCAGTCACAGAAGAAGACGCGATGAAATTCCATACGTATAAGAATTTGTACGATTTCACGCAGCAATAAAAAAATTGCTCTGGGGAACTCAAGTATTAGGGACAACGAGCAGATAGGAAAAAATCGCTAAGAAATTGGAATTAATCGCAAACCAAGCCCTCTCCCCAACTCTCTCCCGCGAACGAGTTCATCGCACAGTTCATTTATTGGTCGCGGGCGAGGGGGCTATTGGTTCAAACTTAAGGCTGTGGGCTGTTTTTATTAGTAAAAATTGCAATTGAAATACCTCATCCAATAAATTTAAAAACATAAAATTCCCTCGCCCACGACAGTAAATTATTGAAAACACAGAAGGTGAGTGCGGTAGAGAGTGAACGATAGATTTGAGCTAATGCTCCCCACCCAAGCATAGGTGCAGGCGGCAATTTCATTATTAGAGTGTTTTGTTCAAACTTAAGATAAGAAGTAGCTTGTTTGACAAAATTTCAACAGTAAGGCTGACTTCAACGAACTGTACAACATAAACTCCCTCGCCCGCGACAGTCATTTATTGAAAACACAGAAGGTGAGCGCGGTAGAGGGTTGGGGAGAGGGTAAACCTCGCCCAAAAGCATCACGACACGCTACATAACCGGTTAAATAACCTCTAGCAAGGCGCTGGCGGCAATTCCTCCTCCTCCAGCTGCTACGAGAAGCACTTTTTCACCGGTTTTGATTGGATAATTCGCTCTTAAATCGTCAAGTGCGATTCCAACGCTGGCCCCTGAAGTATTGCCTGTTTCTTCAACAATTTTAATGACGCGCTCTTCAGGAACTCCTAGCTGTTTAGCGACTGATAAGACTAGATTCTTATTTCCCTGATGAGGAACAAGCCAATCAATATCAGCGATGTTCATATTTAATTCCTTCAAAAACATTTGCGCACTATCAACCATACCATGGACGGCTTTTACAAACAGGGCAGTGCTCTCTCTAATCGTAATGTAGAATTGTTCCGGGTTGGTGCAAAGAGCAGCAGGTAAGCGTGAACCACCTGCAGGGGTTGATACGGTGTCACTTACTTCACCATCAGCAAACAATGCAGAGGCGAGAAAACGGAACTCGGCTTGTTCTGCATTTTGAGAAACAGTACAAGCTGCCGCACCGTCACCAAACAGCACTGATGTGGCAAAATTATTTTTGTTCAAAAATTTGGAACGAATCTCACTGGCGATAAGTAATACTGCACCAGAACTTGCCTGAGCAATGGCTGCACTGGTATGTAATCCTACAACAAAACCTGCACAAGCCGCGCCCACATCAAAGGCACCTGCTTGAGACAGACCAAGTCTGTACTGAATTAAAGGACTGCTGGGAGGGGCAATATAATCACCTGAAATAGTTGATAATATAACCTGAGTTATTCTATTTTTCTCATCGGGTTTTTCGGCAAACAATCGCTCTGCTGCAAGAACTGCCAGATCGCTACATGCCTGGTCTTCATTCGCCCATCGTCTGTTTCTGATTCCGGTAGAAAATCCAACCAGGGCTGGATTTTGGGTACTGTTCATCCAGTCTAAAACGTTCTGGTTGCTCATCACTTTATCGGGTAAGGCTATATAGGGGCCTTTAAGATAAACCGGTTTTTCAATACGTAATAAGTTCATTATGATAATAATCCTTCGGAGCTCATTAAAGGTAAACCGCCACTTACTGTTAGTACGGAACCCGTTATAAATGACGTTTTGGACAACAACGGATCCATTGCTTCGGCAACCTGAGCCGGCTCTCCCATGCTGCCTTGGGGGATGATTTTTGCTACTTTTTCCTGATAAAGGGGATTTGTCCAGAATTGTTCTGTTCGCGACGTTTTAATCAACCCCACTCTCACTATATTAGATAAAATATTCCTGGAGCTGTAATCCACGGCCAGGTTGAGAAACAGTCCTTCTAAAGCCGCCTTTGCAGCACAATAGGCAGGATAACGGCTGGTGCCTGTAACGGAAGACAAGCTTGAAATAAGTACCAGACGTCCCATTTTATTGAGTAACATAGAGGACAGTATTTTTTGAATCAGCCAAATATTGCCATTGATATTATTATCGATATAGGTACGGATGGAATTAAACGGTAGAGCATGTAATTTGCGCAGCTGCGAAACGCGAGTAAATGCATTAAGCACTAAACCATCAATAGGATTTTGTAATAATGTTTCCAAATCTTTTTCACAGGATTCAGGTTGGGTAAAATCATAAACAAAACCTGATACCTTCATTTTTTTTTGATGATACAGTTCCAGCGTCTGATTTAGACTCTGTTCACTCGATGCAGTGATGATTATGCTGTCACCCATTTCAAGGCGTCTTTTGGCTATAGCTTGAGCAATATCGGAAGAACCTCCAGTTATGAGCAGATTCATTTTGCCCCCAATTCAATAAGGTGTTTTTCTATACTTGCTCTGGTTTCATAATGCTCTTTTACCAATGGAATTACGGGGATTTTTATTTGGAACTCTTGTTCTAATTCGATGATTAACAAGGCCAGCATTAAACTATCCAGGCCGCCTTGTTCCAGTTTTGCATTTTTATCCAGAGGAAGATTACCTAGGCCAACGCGTTCCATGGTTTTTTGAATTCTATCGCTTAACATAATGTGGTTCCTTAAGATCAAAATATTTACTGTTGAAACGTCAATAGGCCTTTTAGCATGGTTCGGTCCAGCTTACCGTGCTGATTGCGCGGCAAATGGTCGACTAATCGTACACTAATAGGCAGTTTTCTAGGGAGCAGGTGAAGCTGAATCTTTTCTGTTAATTGTTGTTCCGTTAATTGCGGAGCAATGACACTTTGTTCAAAACATGCAATCAAGCGAATACCGTACAGTTCGTCGGTTACAGGCAGTACGACTACTTCCCTTATCCCATCCATCAAGCATAATTTTTGTTCTATTTCTGTCAGATTCACCTTTTCCCCACCGATATTGACCTGGTTATCTCGACGTCCTTTAATCGCAACTAATCCTGATGGGAGAATTTCGGCAATATCTCCAGTGTGTAACCAACCCTTATCTATTTTTTCATTGTGTTCATCACCCAGATAACCAAGCATTATTTGACTACCCTGAATTAATAATTCGCTCTCTTCTGATAATCGCAGTTGCCAGTCACCCACAGGATAGCCTGCATAATTCTCGGAAAAAAGTACATCTTCACTGGAGTAGGTGAGTACTCTTGGAGAGGCCTCGGTCAGTCCGTAATTATTATAAATAATGGCATTCCGAAATACAGTGGTTAATTCTGTTCTTAATGAGAGTGGTAATGGTGCTCCAGCAGAAACAATGCTGGCAATGCGCGCAACGCTTTGTGGATAAAGCCTTGTCATTTTACTGATCGCAACCCAATGAGACGGTACCCCACTCCACATTTGAGGTACTTGTTCTGTTTCGAGAATGTTTTTTATATCGGTGAATTGACTGATGAGCTGAGTGCTGAGCCCTGCCATTAATGCTGGGAGTAATTGGCCTAGTAAACCAAAAGAATAGGATAAGGGTAAAAAAAGTAATTGATCCTCAACACGTGAAAACTGTAAGGCTTTGATGACTGCATGGCAATTAGATTCAATATTTTTATGAGATAACTGAACGGCTTTTACTTGGCCTGTTGTACCGGAAGTAAACAATATTAATGCTAATTGAGGATGATAAGGGCTTGCATTGTGTTGGTATAATTCTAATAAATTTCCCATTTCATCAACAGTCATTGCTTTATTCAGAAGGCTCACCCGTGAGTCCCATTCCTGCTCTGTTAGCGTATTGGAAAAGAGAGCCACAGGTTTATTTATATGTAACGCAGCCATCAACTGAATGGCAAAGCGAACCGTAGGGGAGGCTTCCAGGATGAGAATACCTTGAGGAAGTTTCTTTAATTGCCGAGAATGAACATTTATTTCCTCATGTAGCTGAGAGAATGTAAGGCTTCTATCTGTATCTTGGATAGCCACTTTCTCTGGGAACATGCTGGATAGAAAATACATGAATTCAATCCTTAGTTTTATTTAATTGCCAGCAGGCGATTACCGGCAGGGAATTATCCAATAGATATTTGCGGCAGAAGTTACGCCGTATTTTCCCACTGGTGGTATGTGGTATCGAGCGCGGTGGTATTAGTGCAATACGATTGATTTCCAATTGATGGGCTTGATAGGTCAGTTTAAATATTGCATTAAATAATTCCTCACGAGCCGCCTCATCCATCGCTTCATCTTTTATTTCACACACGAGGGCAAGTTCATATTCCTGATCCTGCTGTATTACAAAAGCAGCACATTTTCCTAAGAAGGGGCGTAAGACCGAATGAGTCAGACTGTATTCGATGTCCTGAGGATAATGGTTCTTACCATAGAGGATGATTAAATCCTTGATTCGGCCAGTAATGTATAATTCATCTTCATGAATAAAACCCAGATCCCCCGTTCTTAAGTAAGGCAGATCGGATGGGTCGCCTTTGATTTTGCCATGAAAAGCATGTTCTGTTTCTTCTTTTTGCTCCCAATAGCCTAAAGCCACGCTATCGCCACGTACCCAGATTTCGCCCACCTGATCGGTATCACAAGGTGTTAACGTATCGGGATCAATTATTTTGACGGTTTGCATCATATTCCCAGAACTTACCAGTACGTAACTCCCTGGGCTATTTTCTTCGGCAAAGTGAATGCGATGATCTTCGAATTGTTCTTTGGCCAGGGTGAGGGTTTTATAGTGTGTTCCAGGAGTGCCGCAGGCAACTAATAAAGTTGATTCGGCTAAACCATAACAAGGGAAGAATGCTTCTTTGTTAAATCCGTAGTCTTTAAAGGCCTCATAAAAATGCTCCATCGTTTCTTTGCGCACTGGTTCTGCGGCATTGCACGCAATTTTCCATGAGCTTAAATCCAACCCCTGCTTTTTTTCCTCTTTAATTCGTTTGACGCAGTAATCATAAGCAAAATTCGGGCTGCTGCTGATGGTCGCTTTGTATTTAGTCATATTGGTTAACCAGGCAAGAGGGCTTTCTATAAAAGCAAAGGGTGACATCATAATCACCGGCAGCATGTTATAGATGGGGGTCAAAATATAACCGATTAGTCCCATGTCATGATGAGGGGGAAGCCAGCTGAATAAAATCGACTCTTCATTGGTGTGGAACGAGGTGCCCAGCAGTTCAAGATTATCCAGTAAATTACCATGGCTGACCATTACCCCTTTCGGGTGCATGGTAGAACCGGAAGTGTATTGCAGGAATGCAGTATCATTTTTTCCTGGGTGGTGAGGGCGCCAGTGAGTGCCTTGCGTTATGTTTATGGAATCGACTGCCAGGCAAGGAATTTGGGCAAAACTTCCTTTTGTCTCAGGATTCGAGCCTGTGAAAAACTCTAAATGAGCAGACGTTAATAAAACTAATTTGGGCGTTGAGTTTTGTACAATTCGTTGTGCTTTTTTAAGTAATTTCTCTTGAGCGGGTGGGTAGATGGGGACCGCAATACATCCCGCATAAAGGCAACCAAAAAAAGCCTGGATAAGGGGTAATCCGGGGGAGAATAATAACAGGACGCGATCTCCAGGTTTTAATCCTTGTTCCTGTAAGGTGGCAGCGATGGCTTTCGCGTGAGCGTCCAAATCGCTATAGCTCATGGTTTCTTCTGATTCTTTGTTGAGAAAGGTGCAGATTATTTTTTGTGGAGCAGTTGATGTTCTATATCCTAATACGTCAACCAGTGATTGGAGTTGGTGAAAATCTTTGTTTATCATAGGAATAGCTCCTTTAAAACGCTCCATGCGTATTGTGGAATTGAAGGACTTGTGCTGCGTAAGACAATCCCCCACCGACACTCATCAACAATATTTTGCCCTTTTTATCAAATAATTGTTCCTCAATTGCTCTGGCAAGAGTGTATGTAATAGAGGCTCCGCCAATATTGCCAATTTTATCTGAATCCCAGAGTATGATTTTATTTTTTAATTGATGTTCATCTAAAAGAACGTCAATTAATTTGCGATTCACCTGATGAGGTATTACCCAGGTGATTTCATCTCTCTCTTTTTGGGTTGGGAGCAGATGGGTAATCATTTCAGTATATCGTTTATAGGCCAGTTCTTTGAGAAGCGCCTCATCGCCTAGCAAATGGTATCCAATGTTATCTATTTGTTCTTGCGTTGGCGGGAACACCCCTTGAGTAGTGAAGGCTTCAACGTATTGGCCATCAGTTGAAAAAAAACTTTTTTCAACTGTAAATGCACCAGTGTCTGATTGTTCGAGAAAAAGAGCCGCAGCGCCATCTGCCAAACCTATCCAGGTTTTTTCATTGGCCGGATCGATGACTTTAGATAAGGTTTCGGCACAGCTTAGTAATACATTTTTATATCCCAAGGCCATAAGGGCATAAGACAGATGCAAGGTAGATAAGGAAGTAGAACATCCTGTTTTTAAATCATAAGCCGGAGCATTTAGGCCTAATTCACCCAATACCGCTGCAGCTTGTGATCCTGTAAATCGTTTATTAGTTGTTGAGCCTAATAAAAATGCGGCAATATGTTCTGGTTTTCGAGTTGCTATCAGTTTTTTTACAGCATTTGCTGCCAGAGATTCTGCCGTCAATGTTCGGGATGCGTCTAATGATTCCCACGGTTTGTGGCACCAATATCGATTATAAAAACCAAACTCTTCTCCAATTTTTTCCGCAAATTTTTCAAGGAATGCTGGGGATTGCTGCGCTGTTCTTGGGAAATGTTGCAAAATATCCAGGTTTGTAATTGGAGCTGAATCAGGTAAGATTCTAGAGGCAGCAGAAATATTAAATCTAATATCGGGTTTTAAAATATCCATAATTTTAATTTCACCTCGGTAAGCCCATGTGCGCAAAACGTTATTGAAACTACACTTGTTTATAGTAGTAGATCAAGTATATTTTTCTTCTTATTTAAATCTAGTGAGTAAATATTGAGATTTGCTATAGTTTATTAGGGGGCGGTTAGTATGAATGGCCACAGGCTTTATATCTGGGATGTTTTTAATCAATTTAGGAGTATAGATGTCTTCACAATCTTCTGATAAAGCTTCGATGAAATGGATAGACAGCCTGATTGATCCCCACAGTTTTCTCCCTCTCGGTTCAGATTATATTGCTGAGAATCAATCTCATTTGAAGGTTGGTGCTGAAGTAATTACCGGCTTGGCAAAAGTGAACCATAGACCTGTTGCTGTCTATGCTCATAATACGAATGAAAACAGAGGGTATGTGACTCGTGAAGGGGCTATCAAGATTATTCGGTTAATGGATAAAGCTCTGGATTTAAAAATCCCTGTTATTGCCTTTTTGGCATCGCCGGGAATTTCTTTGGATCTGTTAAGCGGGGATGAATACACCCAAATAATCAGCAAGAATATTGCTTTATCCGGTTTGGTACCGCAGCTTGCTGTGATTTCTGCACCAACGCTTGGTGCTCCTGCTTATTCGGCAGTGTTGATGGATTTATTATTTTTTAACAAACATCGCAGTTATCTGATGGTCACCAGTCCTATGGTGGTACAACAGGCGATTGGTGAAAAAGTATCTATGAGTGAGCTGGGTGGCACTGGGATGCATGCGACAACAACAGGTATTGCTGATTTTGTGGACGACAGCACTGCTGCTCAAATTAATCATGTCAAAACGTTGTTGAATTTTTTACCTTCTCATTCCAGTGAGATCCCTCCCATTCATACCGCACATGAGCCGTTGCAGGCTATGCCCATTATTCCCTCGAATCCACGCCAGCCCTTTAATATTTTAGAATTGATTCACGCAATTGTTGATAGTTCAGAGGTATTGCAGTACAAAAAATCTTATGGACAGGCGATGATTTGTGCATTTGCTCATGTTAATGGCCATGCAGTGGGGGTGGTTGCTAATCAGAGCATTCGTTTTAGCGGTGCAATTGATTCTGATGCGGCGCAAAAAACTTCAAAATTCATTCGTATCTGTGATGCTTATTCCATTCCTATTCTCACCTTGATTGATGTGCCGGGTTTTATGCCAGGTAAGAGAGAAGAGCACAAGGGATTGCTGCAGCATGGTGCGAGATTATGTGTTGCCATGCAGACTCGGGTTCCCCGCGTGAGTGTGGTGGTGCGTAAATGTTATGGGGCTGCGGCCTTTCTTATGATGCAGACCCGATCTCAGAATGGCGACTTGGTACTGGCACTGGAAACGGCAAGCCTCGGCGTTATGGGTAAGGAAACTACGAAAAAAGTTCACACCACGGATGGACAGGTACAAGAGCAAAAACAGGGACAAAGTTCTGGAGATGGTGGACACATTGATGGCTCGCTTGCTGAGGCTTATTCATTAGGGATCATTGATGAAATCATCAAACCCATGCAAATACGTGCTCGTTTGGTGCAGCATTTGGAATTTTTATACAGGAAAATGGATCAGATGCCTGGTGCTCGTCATTCAATTGTATAAGGAGCAATGATGTCTTCAATAACAGATTTAGTGAATTTAATTGAGTCTTTTGAGCAATACCTCGGTAATCCTGATACATCAGATAGTCCTGCTAATTTTAAACAGATTTTGTTGCATGATGAGCAGGATATTCTGGATTGGGAGCATTTAAAGTATATCCAGGATTGGGGATTTATGAGTTATCTCATCCCTCAATATCTTGGAGGCTCTCTAAGATCTTTTGACGAGATCTACTTGTTAAATAAAGCCATTGCCAAGCGCGATATTACTGTTTCTATTGCTTTGGGCTTAGCTCTTTTTAGTGCGCTGCCTTTCTGGATTGCCGGTACGGCAGCGCAGAAGGCTAGTCTGGCAAAACGAATCCTCAATGGTGAAATTGGTGCTCTGGCTTTGACTGAGGAGGAGCATGGCTCCGACCTGACTGCTAATGAAGTGATAGCCAAACCCGTTGAAGATGGCTGGGAGTTATCCGGGCAAAAGTGGTGCATTAATTTTGGCACAGAAGGTGATTCCGTTTCAGTGCTGTGCCGTACACATGAAAAGGGTGGTCTTTTGGGTTTTGGCCTCTTTTTTATTGATAAATCATTAGTTACAAAGGGTTTTAATCCAATACCCAGACTGCTTACTCATGGGGTTAGAGGGCTGGATATTAGTGGTTTTATTCTAGATAAAGTGCATGTTCCCAAAGAGGCTCTGATAGGGTCTGTACAACGTGGTCTTGAAATCACCTACAAAACATTTCAGATTTCCAGAACCTTATGTGCCGCATTGTCTGTTGGCGGAGCAGACAGTGCTTTGCGCCTTACTTTATCCTTTAGTCTGGAGCGACAACTTTACGGAAAACCAGCTTATGAAATTCCTGCTGTCACACAGCGATTAGGGGAGTTATTCACTCAATTATTAATTGCTGATTGTACCGCGTTAGTTGTGCTTCGAGCAGGAACGATTTTTCCGGAAAAAATGAGCTTTTGGTCGGCTATTATCAAATTCCTGATCCCTGAGTTGTGTGACGATCTGGTCACTCAATGCGGCATTGTTATGGGCGCTCGAGGATTCTTGAGGAACACACCATGGGCAATCTTTCAGAAAATCAAACGAGACATGCAAGTCGTTGGGTTATTTGATGGCAGCACTCAGGTGAATTTATCGTTGATAGCCGGAAATTTATTACCTCAGGCAAGGATGCGTCACACAAATGCATTACGTGATTCTTCTAAATTAGAGCGCATGTTTAATCTGGACCATGCATGTCCGCTATTTGAAGAAGATAAATTAACACTTTTTACTCATGAAGAGGATGATGTATTTGCTGGACTAGCTCAATTAAACTGTGGGCCGATTAATCATCTTATTGATGCGGTCCGGCTTGAAATTAAAAAATTGGACCAACAGGCTGAGCAATTGCGAGAACAAAAATTATTTGATCCCAGGGGGCTGGCAGCATTTCGTCTGGCAGAACATTATTGCTGGCTTTTTGCTGCTAGTTGTTGCTTGCAGTTCTGGCATTACAATCAGGTAAACCTTAGTGACGAATTAAAGCAATTGGATTGGATTAATTTGGCTGTACAATTCATCCTTAATAAATTAGATTCTACTCGACTGATAGACAAAGAGCTTCAGGAGCACATGGCAGAACAGTTATGTTCTTATCATCGGAACAATAGATTATTTTCTGTACTGTCTTCAACGATTGCGGAGTAAATGGATGAATTGGAAAAGAAGATTGATTGCGGCGATGACCAAGAGCAAGTATAAGTCCTTTCTTGTTGATACCTGTAATCCGGAAAAAGCGCGTGACCGTTTATGGACAAAAGAAATTCTTCCTTTAATGCAGCAATCTACTTACTGGCCTCCTTTACTTAAAGGCAAACAATCCCTGGCACTTGACGACTTTCCTATTACTACTTATGAAGAGTATCAAGCCGATTTATTAGCAGCACTGTCTTCGCAGATACAGCCATTTAATGGTGAGCAACTGATATTTTGGTCGGAGACTTCGGGCACTTCCGGGGTGCGAAAATTTTTTCCCATCACTGCTTCTTTCCAAAAGCAGTTTCAACGCACGATGCCACCTTATATTTACACTTTAACACAGCGCTTTAAAAATTTATTTAAAGAGGAATTGTTGTATTTAGTTGCAGTAAATACTAATAAAACCACGCCAGCAGGTATTCCGTCGGGCTGGATCAGTAATTTTAACTACCGTAATTTGCCTGCGTTCATCAAACGTTTTTATGCTATGCCTGATGAAGTCTTTGCTAATGACGAGGTGTATGAACAATGGTCTCCTTTGTATGCCTTGGCTTGTGATTTAAGTGCAGTTTTTGCTGTGACTCCTATGGTCATTGATGCGTTTTATGATCGCTGTGTCGGACGATTTAATGAGTTTCTTCCTTATTTATCGGGTGAAAAACCAGTTCCAGAAGGATTGCCGCCCATCAAAATAAGCAAAGAGCGACTAGTCTACCTTAAGAGCCTGGCAAATAGTTCTTCTCTTACTTTTAATCAGCTCTGGCCATCACTGGAACTTGCCGGTTGCTGGACCTCTGGGCTTTGTGAGTATCCTGCGCAACAATTAAAAAAACGTATGGGTGATAAAATAAGCTTGGTTGATGGAACATATTCTGCTACAGAAGGTTGGTTAACCGTTCCTTTAGAAAGTGGTGGTGTGCTTGGCGGTATCTTGCATCCTGGTGCTCATATAGTGGAATTTATTGAAGAAGGCCTGGATATTGATAAAAGCAATTTAATTCAATGCTGGGAGTTAGAAGTCGGTAAAAAATATGAAGTGTTTTTGACCACTGCGATGGGTTTTGTGCGTTATCAATTAAAAGATATAGTAACGTGTACCGGTTATTTAAATAATGCTCCGAGGCTGGTGTTTTGTTACAAGACGCAACTATTAAAACTGGAGACTTGTGCGGTTAGTGGCCAGGAGTTGCAAGCGATGTTATCGGCAACAGATTTTACTATGGCGCCTCATTGGTATTTTGCCCGTAACAATTCAGGAAATCGAATTGTTTTGGTAACAGATGATACTGTCAAAATACCTGAATCCATAGTAGAACAATTACATCAGCAATTAGTTGAAATCAGTCCAACATATACTCATGGTGTGGGTACAGGAGAGATAGTTCCTATGATTCTGCTTCAGTTGCCAATGAATGAGTTATTAGTCGATGCTCATGCCCAAACCAAGCCTAAATTAATTTCTCAACAGGTTATTGCAGAGCTATGAGTGCACAGAATCTGATGCTAGGGCATGTCTGAGACAATTCCTATATTACGCCGTGCTCTGAGGACTCCTCAACAGGGGGGGATGTTATTGAACAAACTGACCTCAATTGTGTCGTTACCGCGCAGGCGGGAACGACACAACAAGGAACATAATGAATTAATAAAGAACATGTGGGGTGTGACAAAATGCCTGGATCACTCAGTGCCGCGCTACATCTGTTTTATTTTGTAGCCCGTATTAGGCGAAGTTGTAATACGTGAATGCCTTGTACTACAAGGCGCTATCTGGGCTATGAGTCTATGATTTTTGGCCTGATGCTCTTGTTATTACGTCTTATTTATTGAGCAATCTCCAATGCTCCTATTCACTCTTTTATTCTAAAGTATTAATAAGCTGAAATTCAATTTAATAGTTTAAGAAGAACAACTTATCTTTAAATAAGCAATTTGATTTTTAGTTTTATGCAATGTTTAAATTATGTCATATACTTAAAATCGATAGCAAATTAAAATAAGGTTTACATCATGGACATGAAGAAATATATTTTATCGCTTTCACTGGTTACATTAATGAGTTCTTCAGTATTCGCTACGACCCAGGAAGGGGAAGCAGCTTATAATGAGAAACGATATGAAAAGGCATTTATTTTGCTTTCTCCTGAAGCAGAGAAGGGAGATGCTAAGGCTCAATATCTGCTGGGTAAAATGTATTATAATGCTCAGGGTGTAGCTTATAACGCCGACAAAACAGAACAATTATTACTTTCCTCAGCAAATCAAGGGAATGTCGATGCCCAAGTGCTTCTTGCCGGATTCTATTGGTACCTTAATACTCCCGAAGGATTTAAAAAAGCACTGAGCTGGTATCAAAAAGCAGCAGATCAGAATAATCCCGATGGTCAATACGGTTTAGGCTATATGTATGATACTGGCTCTGGCGTGCCACAAAATGCTGAAACTGCGATGATTTGGTATAAAAAAGCCGCTGAATTGGGGAATTCAAATGCAGCTTTGGCAATTGGCTATGATTATGATACAGGTACAGGGGTGAAAAAGGATAAGGCTGAAGCGATTATCTGGTACACAAAAGCTGCTGATATGGGTAATGCCAGCGCCCAATATAATCTGGGCTTGATGTACGAACAAGGTGACGGGGTTGCTGTTGATTTTAATAAAGCATCACAATATTTTGAAAAAGCGGCAGAACAAAATCATGCAAAATCGCAATTGGAATTGGGTTATTTATATGATGCTGGGAAGTTAGGCAGAAGTGATTTGCAAAAAGCTGCATATTGGTACCAAAAAAGTGCTGATTTGGGCAACGCCAATGCTCAATATAATTTGGCCGATATGTATTTTTATGGCGATGGTGTTGGCAAAAATCTGGAGCAGTCCGTGCTTTGGATGCGTAAAGCAGCTGAGCAGGGATACAATAAAGCTCAGAATCAATTAGGGGTGTATTACAGAGACGGAATTGGTGTTACAGCAGATCCCATTATGGCTTATGCATGGTTCAGTGCTGCTGCAAATCATGGTTTTGAAAAAGCCTCACCAAATCTGGCCGAACTTGAAAAAACGCTTACAGCGGATGATTTGATTAAAGCTAAAATGTTAGGTCAACAATATTCGGATAATTATAAGGCTGACGCCGAATAGTGAGAATGTCGGGCGCTTCGCCCGACATTCCATTGGATAATGCATGTTGGTTTTGTCAGCATAAAATTACACGACGTAATAAATATTGGTCACTGTTAAATGATGTTCTCCATCAGCAACTCGTAATGTAATACTATCGCCAACTCTGGCCTTCAATAAGCTTTTTGCCAAGGGGGATATCCAGCTTATTTTTCCTGCATTAATATCTGCTTCATCCATACCTACAATTTGGACGGAATGAGATTCACCATCTTCATTATCGTATTGAACAGTGGCACCAAAAAATACTTGAGTAAGTCCTATTTGACGTTGCGGATCGACTATTTCAGCGCTTTCCAATCGTTTCATCAAATAACGAATGCGCCTGTCAATTTCACGTAAACGTTTTTTGCCATAAATGTAATCCCCATTTTCTGAGCGATCCCCATTACCCGCTGCCCAACTGACTACTTTCACAATTTTAGGTCTTTCATTACTCACTAAATCACGTAATTCAGTTTGCAACATAGCGAAACCAACTGGGGTCATAAAATTTTTAATGTCAGGCAACACTAAGTCAGGCTGCTCTGGTTCATCATACTCATCATCTTCTTTAGTAAACGCTTTGCTCATCACAAACTCTTATTATAGTCGTTATGCCATGTTACTTTAATTATATCACTCTTTATAGAACAACTATGGAGTCCAACTTTTTATTAGCGAGGAATTTAGCCCATTTTTTTCACAGCAAAAACTGTTTATACTAGAGCAATGACTAAGAATAAAAAAGTACCTCGCAAAGTTTCCTCTAAATTGCATCCGCGAAATAAGCATGGTGGTCGTTATGATTTCAAATTGCTTATTAAAAGCTGTCCCATGTTAGCTCCGTTCGTTACATTAAATCCTTACAATGAACTCAGCATTGATTTTTTCAATCCTGAAGCAGTGCTCATGCTCAATAGAGCGCTTCTCAAGCACTATTATGGTATAGCTCATTGGGACATTCCTAATAATTATTTATGCCCGCCTATCCCGGGCAGAGCAGACTACATCCATTATATAGCCGATTTGTTAGGTACTTGTAATCAGGGAATGATACCTAGAGGGGGCAAGATCAATTGCCTGGATATTGGAGTAGGGGCTAATTGCATCTATCCAATTATTGGTGTTCATGAGTTTGGGTGGTCATTCATTGGGGCAGACATCGATTCTGTTGCTATTAAATCGGCAAATAAAATAATTACAATGAACTCTGCGTTAACCGGGGCAATTAAACTTAGATTACAAAAAAATCCCAACGACGTGTTCCAAGGAATTATTCAGCCTAATGAATTTATCGATCTTACCTTATGCAATCCTCCGTTTCACACATCTGAAACTCAAGCACGAGCAGGCACGCAACGCAAATTAACTAATTTGACCGGGAATAAAAATCACCGACCGACATTGAATTTTGGAGGACAACATAATGAATTATGGTGTAACGGAGGCGAGATCGGATTCGTGCGACGGATGATTGCGCAAAGCAAACAATTTTCCAATTCTTGTTTCTGGTTTTCTACTTTAATATCGAAACAAACCAATCTTGAACGTGTTTATAAGGAATTAAACCAAGCATCTTGTGTGGAAATAAAAACCATTCCCATGGAGCAAGGAAATAAAACAAGCCGAATTGTTGCCTGGACATTCCTATCGCAAGAACAGCAAAAGCAATGGGCCGCTACACGATGGAACACATGAAGCTTATCTTCATATCTGATTCATTATGGGTTTTAACAATAGGTGATTCCCCGACATCTATCATATCGGGGGCACGGGCGAGTGTTTTTCTTTATCTGATTAGCTCCGCTTGCAAAATGCAACAGATTCTTTATGAAATTCAGAACGAACACTTCCTCTAATCTTTAATAATGAATGCGCTCGGTTTATCGCTAACAGCATTATTTTTTACAATGCCTCGCTTCTTTCCGAAATTCATTCCCCTGGCCTTAAAAGTTGCATTGGCGATACCCCTGAAATGGTACTAGTTATCTCAATTTCTGGGAACTCGGATATGAGTGATGTTAAGAATTTTTCTGAAAATTGATGCAACGTTGGTGCTGTTTCTAATTCGTTTTTTGCTTGATTAACAAAATCGCTTTTTTCACTCGAAGATAAAACACGTCCTAAATTTTCTTCCATTTCATTGATATAAAATTGAATTTGGATAATTTTACTATATTTTGATGATTTTTCATTAAGATAGGTGGATATCCTTTTAGTGGTTTCATTCTTCATCAGGACTTCTTTACTATATTTGTCCCTAAACTCATCTAAATTTAAATCGCCAGAAAATTTTTCTAATTTGTCTTCATTTTTGTGAGAATTAAAAAACAAAGATATTTGTGAGGTTTTTAACAGTTCATTTGGTAATTTAATTCTACTGTATCCGGATGTAATTGTTTCTTCGCGTTGTTCTAATAAACTAATTAAGTTTGGTATTAAAAATTGGCCAGATTGGTTAACTCCAGTTGTATCACGGCCATAAACCAAAGCATCAGTAAAACATCCAACAGGGCTTGCTTGCCTGGTACCTTCATGAAATAAAACCTTTATTTCTGTTGTGTCATTGAGCTCCCTTGCAATTTCTTCATTGGAAAATGACATTGGCGCAGAATCACTATAGAAAATTCTTTCATTAGCCCCTTCTCTTATATAAACCATCAATACAACGTGTTTTCCACGAGCTTCAATAATAAAGGCATGTCTATAATTTTCAGATTTATTTCTTACATCGAAAACATTAAATAAATAATGCTTTGGCTCTTTCTGAAACTCTACAAGAGGGATTGGAAGATGGTCATCTTCATAAAGTAACTGTGAAATATTCGCCATGTATTTATTGTTTAGATATTGAATAATCAGTTGTTTCCCTTTTAATGTATGATGCTCGTAAACAATAGGAAACATAGATTGGAATCGTTGATCTTCCGCTTGTTTAATATAATGTGAGGGATTAAATTCGTTCATTATGAATGATACCTATAACATTAAAAAATTATTGAGCATCAAATAATGCCAGATAGCTCACATATTAATCAATTAATAATTAAAGAGAAACTAAAAAAGAGCTGCTTCTTTATATTTTGCGTCTAAAGATGAAATGAGCAGCCAATGTAATTGGTCTAGAAAAGCCATGCGCCATATGATAAGTATGCATATATCCATGTATTTCATTTATTTGGACTTTTTTGGTGGGCAATAATACATCATGATGGCGAAAATCTTGGGGTCATTACGGGTTGCTTTGTTAGATATCTATAAATTTGATACCATTTATAACAACATTATTTGTCTTTTGTTTTTAAGGATAGCTCCAACATGACAGAGAACGTGAGTACTAAAGCTAAAGAAAAAAATACCAAAAGAAAAAAAGCAGAAATGACCGTTGGTAATCTCCTGTTTATTGATTTTATTTCCATTATTTTTAGTTTGATGCCCAGTGTTTTTGCATTAAGTATTACTGGATTATTTATTTACCATGGCTATGCAACAAGCTGGGTGGTTTTACCGTTGGCACCTTTTGTTTTGTTCTTTACCTTTATTGCTATTATCTTCTTGATACGAATTTGTTTGCCTCGATTAAAGCCTGGGCGCTATAAGCGCGAATTAAATAAAATGATGGTTGCCTGGTTCTGTCATTTTGCTCTTGCTCGTGCTGCCAAAATCATAGGTCTGATTTCTTTATTGCAGTCATTTAATGTATTGAAATTTCTTTATTGGCGCGCACTTGGAGCCAAGGTTTCTTTTCAAATCATGAGTTCATTTGATATCGATTTTGTTGATTACCCTCTTATTAGCATAGGAAAAAATGTAACTCTGGGCAGCGAGATGACGATTTCCTGTCATTCCGATGTCGGCAGTCTCGTGCTGCTTGCCCCAGTAATCATTGAAGATAATGTGTTTATTGGTATGGCGACCAATATTGGCCCTGGCACTACTATTAAAAAAGGTGCCTGGATTGGCTATGGAAATACCTTTGTAAATCAGACTGTTGAAGAATATACTAAATTGGGTAATGTAAGGCCTACTGCTGAATAAATTATTTAATCCCCATAATTTATATGCATATACTAGGCATTGATAAGCTTGGTTTAAAAACTCGTGATGATGCCCAAGAGACATCTATCAAAATGAGCCATATCATAAAAAATTTCGTATATTATCCAACTAATAATGATCCTCAAACAGCAAACATTTTATAAATAATATACGGATCTTAAGTTGCCCTGGTATTGGGGGCAACTCTTCTTTAAATTCCTGTCATTCACTATATAATCACAATGATAGCATTATGAGCTTTTTGGATTGCTTCGCTAATGCTCGTAAAGATGCACTTATACGAGAAATAAAATGGGGGCACGAAACTTTAACGCGCTAAAGAAAGTACTGTACATCAGGATTATCCTGGTCTTCTAACTGCATTGCCATATGTTCATCATCCTGTGGTAAAGGGAAAAAGGAACATAATTTTTTAGTTGACGGTATTTCTTCATCCATTTGTTCCACAGTATCTCGCTTCATCCTCTTTGCTTTAGGCACGTGTTCCTCTTTGTAAGCATTAGAACGTTTGTTACTCGAAAAAAAGCGAGCTTCATTAGTTAATGTAACCTGAGCTGGCGCTTGATTTTTATGAGTATCCGCAAGAATATTTGAAGAATAAATGATACCCAGAATTGCATCGGGCGAGATACAGTATGCTTTCAAGCGATTTATCACTGAAGGCGTGTCTGATACCGTTTTAATTTCCCACAATAAAAATTCAGCTAAAGGTTTGATGCATTTAGTAACTTGTTCCTCTTTAGAGGGATGTATTAATATTTTTTCATAAAAACTGATCGCATCATGGAGTCGTTTTTCCATGTAAGTCGATAAATCCTCTTTTTCTTCTACATGATTTGGAATACGTCCTTCCAAAAGAAAGCCACAAAGTAATAGGGATAATGGCGTGTTCATTTTTTCCAAGAGTGCGATAAATTGATTTAAGCGATATTCATTGAGCTGCACAGAAATTTGTAACTCTTTCTTATTAAAGCTAAATTTATCAATTTTCTCCTTGTTCAGTATCTCGGATTCGACCAAACATAATAAGTGCTCTAAAGTATGCCATGCGGCTAAATCAATAGTACCTCCAGGGGAGATGGTAATTGATTCCAGCGTTTCAGGAAGTTCTTTCAGGAAGGGAATTAATTGCTCGTCTGTTGTTTTAGGATGAAAATTGCCTTTAAAGTCGAGATGAGTAAGTGATGCCGGCAAATGAGAGAAAGCACTTTTTACCTGGTATGGATTATATATCGGTGTATCGGGCAGATCATACTGAATATAATTATTACTTAAATCAAGATAGGTTAAATTGGGGGGTAAACAATCAAAACCTGCAGCCAAAGTCTTTGGGTCTACATAAATTAATTTATTATTCGCTAGAGATAAATAGGTGGTTCGATGAGGAGTAAACACTTGAAAATTATATTGAAAACTAGCCCTATTACTATTGTTTACTGGAGTTCCAAAGCCATTATTACTTAGATCTAGGTAGCTAAGAGCGCAAAAGTCGCCTTGAAGTATTTGATCAAAGCAGTCGGTTTCATCATTTACAAATTTATATAAGTGATTGTGACTAAGGTTCAAATAATGAGTACATGTATGCTTTCAGTCAAAAGAGTCTACAATGTCATACATCATCGCATATTTTTTCCCAAATTTATTGTCACTTAAGTCTACAAAAGGGTTTTGCAGCTGTAGCGCGTTACGGAAGTCATCAAGAAGAGGAGTGTTTACAATAAAGCGGGTGTTGACTGAGTCGATGTAATCGTTTTTGTAATCGAAATCATAATCATTCTCAATTATCGGATCGCGAAAAACTCGACTGAAATTTAATCTGTTTGGTGTCTGAGCCAAGGCTGAAAAAATATCTTTTGTTTCCATTTTTTGGGGTAATATATTTAAAGTTTTAGGCATTGAAAAAATTTCCCTTTATATAGGTTGTATTTGTAAAAAGATTTTATCGTTCAATTATTAGTCGTCCATTAAGCTTTATGGGTAAATATTGCCTACATAGGGAGATAATGGTATGAATTATTTTTTAGAGGGCGAAATAAATTTACTGAAACGATGCAAATACGAACTAACCTTCTTTTGTAGATAAAAAGGGATGTTATTGCCTCTTTAAAAGAAAAAACTTATGTCGATTTATTTTATGAAAAAGAATTTCCGACAAAGTACATGTATTGTATCGGGCAGCTTGCATTGAGCTTTTTTCTGGAAAATTCGAGTTGTTCTCAGAGCCTGCATATTTGTGGATTTTCATAATAATTTAGTTGTCTTACCTGGTATCTTTTGTATCAATAAACACACAAACCGGTTGATTTATTTCTCTTGTGGTGTAAAAATAACCATCAAATTCAAATTGCAAGGTTATTTTATGCGTTATTCCAGGCTGTTATCATTGATAAATGGGTTGTTGATGTCAGGTAATGTGGTTGCCGCCATAATACCCAATGTCTCCGTATTTAGTCCTTACGTCGATCTGACTTTAAATACACATTGGGATTCTCAAGCCCAAGATATGGTGCCTATGAACTTAACCAAACCAGCCTCAGATCTGGGAATACAATCGTTTCACCTGGCGTTTTTAACCGACAGTGGCATCTGTCAACCTGCCTGGGGAGGCCAGCAGGCTTATGGTCTTGATAAACAATGGGGTAAACAAGAAACAGACTCATTAACCCGTGCAGGCGTACAACTTACCGTATCATTTGGTGGTGCTAGTGGCAGTGACTTATCGCAGAACTGTGATCAAAACCAATTGCTAGGGATATTTAATCAAGTACTAAATACTTATCACGCGAGCGCACTGGATTTTGATATAGAGAATGGAACGGCAAACGTTCCTGAACTAATCAGAGCCTTGAATCTCTTTCATCAACAGCATCCTGAAATCAAATTAAGTTTTACTCTTCCTGTAATGCCTGAAGGTTTAACTGGTGAAGGAAAAGAGGTTATTGTGGCCGCGAAACAGGCTGGTATTCAATTTAATGTAAATATCATGGCCATGGATTATGGGCCTGCATACAGTGGTGATATGGCGGAATATGCCATTCAGGCTGCTACAAAAACCCATCAGTTCCTAAAGGAAATTTACGCTGATAAAACCGCAGAAGACTTATGGCAACAAATTGAAGTAACGCCAATGATTGGTGTAAATGATGTGAATACGGAGCAATTTACATTAGCTAATGCTGATCAATTAAGGGTATTTGCTCAGAACTATAAGTTGGGTGGATTGTCGATGTGGTCTTTTGCACGAGACAAGCCTTGCGCTGATAAATGGGCAAGTCCGGTATGTAGTGGCAATAATCTACAAACCAGAGAATACGAATACGTTACTCACTTGAAGTAAATGCCATTGTTTCTTCCTCTTATTTTGCGCCCTTAGCCGCGAGGCTAAGGCTTTTAATTTTGCCCTTCAATTCCTTCCTAGTGTGTTGCAATTTTCTAAAGAAGTGAGATGAATAAATACGCCTGCATCATATATTTGAGTAATTAAACGCATTAAACTCGAATATGGTGCATAATATTCACAGACTATTTAATTTATATCATTTAGGTATAGAGCGTTTTCCATGTATCCAGCGTTGTTTGAGGACAGCAGGAATAACGATCACCATAACTTTAGGATGCGTATGTTGACTAAAAGGGAACGCTTTGAACAATGGAGAGGGGCAAAATCAAGAAGTGAGCAAGCTATTTTTGATACCTACGTTCTTATAGACGATTATTTTTTCAGTATTACTCATCTTACTCAGATCAAAAGTGATTTTGCTAATTCTTCCTCAGAGCATTTTAATAAACTGAATGTATATGGAGGAAGAGCATTTGGTGCAATCATGTATTGCAAATTTATTGTTGAGGACTCTATCGATTTATTTCCTCAGAGTGCAACTGAGGAACTTGAATTACTCTGCGAATTAAGAAATATCCTTACAGAGGTATTTGATAATCCTCGTAAAAATCCAGTTCATAATTCCAGCCGTATGATAGAAATTTCGAGACAATTTTTGACCAGAAAAGTTGAGGATATTACTGAACTTGAACAAACTAAGGTTTTATGTTTCGCTCTTTATTTTATTCTTACCCTTATCTATGTTGGTATTGATGGGTTAAGTGAGTGGAAGCGGCTGGCTATTAGTGCTTTTGTTGATCTTGACAAAATCAAAGGCAATACGAGGCAACTTTTAACGTTAGCAGAAGAAAAAAATCATCTCCTGGATGTGGCTCTGGCAGAAAAAAAATTAAAAGAGTCCCAAACGCCTCATGAGATCACAACACAGGATTACTTTAATGAGCGTATTACAGAACTTTTCAGCCAGAAAGAAACAGAGGAGCGACTCTTTATAAAACTACGGGCTAGTCAGGAGGATATTTCTGATGGGTTAGCTTCTTTAATTGCGGCAAGAACAAAGCTTCAGGTTACTATCCAAAATAGCCAAAAATTGCAAGCCTTTCTAAAAACGATTACAGATAATGAATTTAAGATTTTGGACAGGAGCTATTTTTTAGATTTAATTGGTAATTCCAGAGAATCGTTTAATCTCTTGATGGATTTGTCTCATGGTCTACAAAAGGATCAGCTGATTTTGAACATCAATCAGCTTAAAAACCCTGGAATAATACAGAGTATTTCTTCTGGCCTATTGTATGGCATGAGCTGGGCAACGAGTTTAATGACCATTACTTACAGGGCGACATTGCCCCAATCCGTTCAATATTCTATAGAAAAAAACATACCGCCCACATTGGACTCCCAATGCAAGGCAGTGCTTAAGGTCTTGCTTCGTGAGTGTTTAAGCGGATTAGAACGTGAATTAGTTGATGCACGTAATGAAATTAATGAAAGTACGCAGCAACTAGCCAAGAAGAATATGGAGTTAAAAAAGCGAATTGATAACGAACCTGAAAAACAGCTCATTCAGTTACTTCAGACCAATCACTTAATTGCTCAGGCTTTAAGTGAATACAGGCGAATTTCATTTAATTTAAAGCAAAAGGGGTATTTTCTTTCACAATTTAAAGAAACGTATACTGTTTTACGAATGTTCATTGAAAACCATGATGGCTGGATGGTTAAACTATCCAATTTTTTTGCGCAATTTTTTTCATTTTTTAAATCAGATACCGCGCAGCTGGTTGACAGAGCTCGTGATTTGAATAAAAAATTGGTTGCTTTTGAATCAGATTATCGAAAAGAGGTAAGTAAAGGCCTGCAATGCATTTTAAGTAATCCGGATTTATCCAGAGTGATAAAAGATAAGTTTAAAGAGGAGTTTGTTACTTCCAGAGACAAGAGAGTACATGGAGTTGTTCGTGCTACCCAGAATAAAGAAGAGATACGTGAACTAATTTATAATACTCATTTATTTTTTAAACCGCTTGAGACGGAACTATTTATGGACAAACGGTTGCGAGCAGGAAGAAGGGCAATGGAATTTAGCTCTTCAGTCGATATTAATGCTCCACAGACCTTATGCGCGATGGGAATAAGGTAGGGCATGGTCAGGCCACGGCAATTCAGCACAATGAGTGGAGCAGATTTATTAATATGTTGTTTAAAATTAATTTAACTGTTTGTTATTCAATGAAAATCTGCGATTATAGACGTTAATCAGAACTTTATTGAAGGGGTTTGATGCATCGTGAATATTCTAATTGCAGGAGCTTCGGGATTAATTGGGCAAGAATTAATTCACCGACTTTCTCCAGAACATCATTTTACTGTTCTTGGGCGACATAAAGATTCATTGCGCCAGGTTTTTACAGGTCAATTTGTTTCTGTTTCCTGGGATGAACTGCATAAATTAGATGCTCGTGAATTCGATGCTGTAATCAATTTATGTGGTTATAATATTTCAGCATCTCGTTGGACACCTTCCGTCAAAAAAGAAATAATATCATCAAGGGTAGACACTACTGAATCATTGATTGAATGGATATTAAGTCAAAAAGCTCGACCTCATTTTTATTGCGCCAATGCGGTTGGCATCTATGGCTTACAGGAAAATAATGATTCTGAGGCATTAACAGAAAAAACTGTGATTGATTTTGATCATCCCAAGGATTTTCTAAGTGAAACAGGCATTCTATGGCAACGTGCCTTGAAAAAAGCTGAAGATGCAGGCCTTGCAGTGACTTCGACTCGATTTGGAGTGGTTTTAAAAAAAGGAAAGGGATTTTTAGGTAAACTATATCCCAGTTTTATCAGTGGATTAGGCAGTGTCATCGGCAATGGCCAACAATACCTATCCTGGATAGACGTTGATGATGTGGTCGGTGCTTATCAGTTTTTGTTACAACGCCCGGACATCACCGGACCGGTGAATGTCACCTCTCCGAATCCTTGCATGCAAAAAGAGTTTGCCAGGGCTTATGCTAAGTCGTTGCATCGTCCTTTATTATTATTGACACCTGCTTTTGTTATCCATGTTCTATTCGGAGAAATGGGCGATTGTTTGATTAATCATGGACAAAAAGTCATACCTGAGCGTTTACTTGAAGAAGGTTTTAAATTTCAATGGCCTACTATCGAAGAAGCATTAGAGCATCAGGCGGCTACTACCTAATTTGCCAAGGATTAAAATGTCAGTAAAACGAAAAAAAAGGTTTGAACCACCAAAAAATATGTATGCGCATATTGTTCGTAATTTGCTCGTCGGCATTTTTCTAATTGCATTTGCCTTGTTTTCCGGGATGCTTGGTTACCATGTTACAGAACAAATGAGCTGGATTGATTCATTTTTAAATGCTTCAATGATTTTATCGGGCATGGGGCCTGCAACCACTATGACTACGGTATCAGGAAAGTTATTTGCAGGATTTTATGCGCTATTCAGCGGACTTGCTTTTATTGCGATCTTTGTCATCATGCTTTCTCCGGTAATTCATCGTTTCTTTCGTAAAATCCATATGGAATCAGGAAAAAGTCAGGATTAGGATTTTTTGCCTGCGAATTGATTTAATTCGCAGGATTTCCTCGCAAAGACATTATCGCACGCGGGGAATTTTAAAATTAACGGGCTCTTTTGAAGAAGTACTTGAGTCTCATTGGGGTGATTTGCAAGTTGTCGTTGATGGCTGCAGCAAATAGATCCTGACGGCCTGTATCATAGTCACAGAGTATAACGTCACCGTGTTGCTCGGGCACTCCTGGTGCGCTTATAGTACTTAAAACTTCATTAGCCTCTTCAATAGCAACGTCAGCAGAGTCTCCTTCTAAAGGTGCTATGATAAAGCCCCAGGTAGATTCAGTATTGTAATTGCTGATATTGTAACTAAGATAAAGGTTGGGTCCAATTTCTTCAGCCATAGCAATACCTTCTGCTTTAATATCATTGATATTAGGGCAAACGCTTTCTTGGCCCGCAAAGGCAGATCCTGCAAGAATTAAAGCGCCGGCAACAGCAGCTAATTTGGATTTCAACATCATGTTCTATACTCCTGACTCGTTATTAAAAAAATCAGGAAAAGGTTATCATTTGCTTATTGGATTTACAACAAAGTAATCTTTTGAGAGGTTAGCCATGCGACAGAAAAGCAATAGATAAACTCTAAATTTGATGTTGGATATTATCTTAATAATTCATTCTGTTGCTATTTATCTTTTCTTGTTCATGAACAAGGGAGCTAGTGATTATCTCCAGCATTAATTTAACCTGCCGTTCATACATGGCTCTATCGTATCCCCCTCTAACCCCCAGTAAATGCCAGCAATATGTTTTTTATTCTCATTATATAAAGTGCACAAGCATTCATAAAAGAAACTTAAATCACCGTCGTTAAATCGTGTTTTATGAGCTTCAGTTTTCGACATCATCCTATTCTTGATTAATTTACCGCAATAGGCGGTTTCATCTTCATGAGAATCCCATCCAGTAGGAAGGAGCAGTACCATTTTTTGTTTATTATACTTCGTTAGTTCAAGCTGCTCCCTGATTTTATGTAACGCAAAATCCAGGGCGGGATGTAGACCAACTTTTTTACGGGTTGTCATACTTAAATCCACTGCATAGTACTGTAGATTATCTTGCTGCCATTTTCTGATTTTGTTTTTTACTTCTAATCCATCATTGTTAAATTCATCACTAATCACAGAGAAGTCTTGTTGCGGGTAAACTCTTGAATCAAAGACATCAACATGACAAACAGGTAAATGTGAGGAGGTCTGCCTTAATACCTGGCATAAACCATTGTCTCGGTTTACATCCGTACCTACTATGACGTAGTTTAATGCATGCTCATTTAGTGACTCCCAATACCTTATCAATATTGCGGTTTTGTTGATAAGGCAAAAACCGCTTGCAGCATTACTGTACGCATGATGGGTAGGCAGGCCGAAGGAAAAACATATTTTTTGTGGAGCATAAAGGGTTGTTGCGAGATCCTTAATTAATACTTCGAAGGTTTTCGGGGTAACTACAATATCCGCGTTTAGTGTTTTTATCCCTGTTCTTAATGCTTGAATTGAATAGGTGATTAATTCTTTTAAATAAGCCGGAGGGTGGATCGCTAATAACGCTTGTAAGATATTATCTTCTGCCGGGAGTTGAGCAAATAATTTTAAAGCAGTTTTATGAGTCCCTTTGTTTATTGCTGCAAATAATGTCTGCCAATAATCAGGCAATACGATAATATCAGTGGAGGTGAGTGGTGTTGATGAATGATAACGTTCCACTGTTTCAACCATATGCGTGATGCGTTGTTGCTGATCCTCACTTGCTCCAGCTGGCATGTGTTTCATTTCTTGAATGTCTTTGAATGAGGGCACTTGAATATGGCATTCTCTTCCATTTGCCGGCTGAATATAGTCTTTAATCTTTGACGTACTAAAAAACTTTTGTTGCATAACTTATCCCTGATAATGCGACTCTGCCTATAATTAATATTCTAGTGTACCTATTTAAGCTGGTGTAGGTTATAGGGAAATAAATTGAGGAAGAACTGCTATGATAAGTCATAAGATAATTCAATTATCACCTAGATCTTATGGGGTGCATCTTATTACTAAGGATATTTTAAATCAGGTTGAATTAACTGGATCTGGGATTCTTCATTTATTCATACAGCATACTTCGGCAGCGTTGGCACTTAATGAAAATGCTTCGATAGATGTATTAGCGGATGTGCAGCAGTTTTTTTGTAATTTGGTTCCTGAGGGAGCACATTACAGACACAAAGATGAAGGGCCTGATGACATGCCGGCTCATATTAAATCTATTTTATGCGGTGCTTCTTTAAGTATTCCTTATCAAAATGGTCATTTGTTGCTAGGCATTTGGCAGGGTATTTATTTGATGGAATTCAGAAAGAAGGCCGGGGGTAGGAGCATTGTCTTAACTCAGCAGAGCTGATGCCAGGTTTTAGTATATCTACTCTTAATAACTAATCCAGATTCATTAATGAGTGGTCTGTACACAGTTCGCATACTCTATACTATACATACTATTTTTGCTTTCAGGATGGGCTTATGTTTCAAAATGAACGTAGATTTTTAAAACAATCCGGATGGTTGGCTGTATTCATTACTCTGTCTTTTTCTACAGAAATAGCTGCAAATGATACTGCTTTTGGGGGAGAGGGGTCTTTACCCATACCTGTTTCACAGCCTGATATTAAAATGGTTAATGAGGTTATTCTGATCAAAGGTAAGAATTTAAATAATTCAGAAATGAATGGCTCATGGCACTACAGTTGTGATTTTAAATTTAAAAACACGCTAGATAATGAATTGAACGTCTCTATGGGTTTTCCTTTCCCTGTATATAATGAAGAATCAGCCAATGTAGCTTTGCCCGAAGGGCAGAAGACCAGTCACGGTAAAGCTTTGGTTTATGATTTTCAGGTCTTGGTTGATGGTAAAACAGTCTCATCTCATAAAGAGAAAATAGCGCCTAATCGGGATAAAGGATTGTACTACGATGAAGCTTATTTATGGGATACTACTTTTCCTGCACTTGCTACCGTCAACATCCATCATGATTATTTTACTGGGGCTACTTTTGATGTGATGGGGTATCATTGGGTTGCTTATGTCCTTAAGACTGGCGCATTATGGCATGATAAAACCATAGGACATACTCAGCTGGAAGTGATTCCTAATACACCTACCAGGTTATGTTCCGAGATTGATGGGGCTGCTGATTATCTTAAAACGACACCAGAAGGAATGAGAGTTGAGGGCAGTGGTTCAAATAGAAAATACGTATGGGATTTAGCGCAGTTTCATCCGACAGAAGATATGTCGCTTTGTTTATTCACGCCTAAAAATTACATACGTTATAAAATGATTTATCCGGTAATTAATTCTGAAAACCCGTTAAAAGATTTGTCGCGATTAAGTTCTTCTGAGTTACGTATACTACGTAATACTGTATTGGCGCAGTATGGACGACAATTCAATGCTCCTGATTTGCACAATTATTTTAGTAAGCAATGGTGGTATGAACCAAATTCGGCTTATTCCGATAGTATGCTGACGGCGGAAGATAAAAAAATATTGGCTTTAATTAATAAGGTAAAGCAGTCTTAGAGGGGTGTGTTTTATGGGCGGATTTTTTGATATTCACTCATTCCATGCCATACCCTCTCCCCCCGCCCTCTCCCGCGAGCAACTTCAGCTCATTATTACTTTATGTTCGCGGAAGAGGGAGCTTTTAGTGCAATGCCATTTGATAGAGCTTATTCACTAACGTATGGGAATTGAGTGATGATATTACTTTCATTCGCGGGTGAGGGAGCTTTTAGTGCAATGCCATTTGATAGAGCTTATTCACTAACGTATAGGAATTGAGTGATGATATTACTTTCATTCGCGGGTGAGGGAGCTTTTAGTGCGATACCATTTGGCAAGACAGCTCCCTCGCCCGCAAACGTAAAGTAATAATGAGCTGAAGTTGCTCGCGGGAGAGGGCGGGGGGAGAGGGAATGACTGGTATATGATTTTTCTCTTGAGATATATCTTTAATCATCATCCTCTTGATCTATTTGAACATTAAACGTGCTATTGACTTCACCACAAGAGTTTGTAGCATTTACCTTGATATCAAAATTATCCCTACTTTCTGCCACAATTTTTATTTCCCCTGTTTTTTCATTGATGCTGACTTTATTTGCAGCATTAATGTTGTTATGAGTGAGGGAGTAAGTTAATTCTGAACCTTTAAAATAAGAAGATATTTTTATAACCGCCTTGTTAGAAGCAATGATATCCCAATCTTCAATAGGTTTGATTAATTGTGGTTGAATGCAAATGTCCTGCTGCATCGCGTTGACTGAAGCACTAATGCTGGCGAGTATCAGTAATAGTTTCCAACCGTTCATAAACAACTCTCTATTAAAATCCTGATTCTCAGAGTATAGATGATGAGTTGAAAGAGAGTTGCTATTGGTTGTTAAAAGTATGCTCTGGCATCTGTTGACATTTTTGCTATTTTGGCCAAAATGAACTGGAGTCAGGTTCACAATCTCTGATTGGAACGCTTATTTTATTCTGTGCGGGATTATCATTTTATAAGGAATATTTGCATGAAAGCGGTAGGTTATCATCAGTCGTTACCCATTGATAATGAAGAAGCATTGATTGATTTGGTTCTTGAAAAACCCAAGGTCTCTGGCCATGATATTCTGGTTGCAGTACAAGCGATAGCAGTGAATCCGGTTGATACTAAAATAAGACGTTATGTTCAGCCTCAAGGGGGCGAACCTAAAATTTTAGGTTGGGATGCGGCGGGTGTAGTCATCGAAACAGGCCCTGATGTTACCTTATTCAAGCCGGGCGATGAAGTATGGTATGCAGGCGATTTAACCAGGCCGGGCACTAATAGCGAGTATCATCTGGTTGATGAGCGCATTGCAGCCAAGAAACCTGAGTCTTTGACTTTTCAAGAAGCAGCAGCCTTGCCTTTAACCAGCTTAACTGCCTGGGAACTTCTATTTGATCGTTTAACAATTTCTCCTACAGAAAAAGGAACATTACTCATCACAGGAGCTGCTGGTGGTGTTGGGTCTATTCTTGTTCAGATTGCCAGAAAACTTACACATTTAACGATTATTGGCACTGCCTCTCGGCCTGAATCAGTCGAGTGGATTATGAATAATGGAGCACATCATGTCATCGATCACAGTAAGGACATCAAGGCTCAGTTACACGAGTTAAATATTTCTGAAGTGGATTATGTGATGAGCCTTACACACACCGATGAACATGGGAAAGCCTTAGTTGATGTTTTAAAACCACAGGGTAAATTTGCCTTGATTGATGATCCGCAACAGCTGGATTTCAAGATTTTTAAACTCAAGAGCATCTCTATTCATTGGGAAATGATGTACACACGTTCCATGTTTAAAACTCCGGATATGATAAGACAGCACGAAATTCTTAAGGAAATGGCGCAATTGGTGGATAAAGGGCAGATAAAAACGACAGTAGCTGAGTGTATGGGGGCAATTAATGCCGCCAATTTGAGAAGAGCTCATGCTCTTTTAGAAAGCGGTTTGGCTAGAGGAAAAATTGTTTTGAGTGGGTTTTAACTGCTTTAGTGTTGTTGACATGCTGCGCAGTTAGCGCAGTTTTGTCAACTCGACTTTAACTATTTCTAGAATACGAATCACCGTGGTGTCCATGCTTAATGTATAAATCAATACCTGATGTTCTGCGATATTTTGATAAATACAAATAATGTCCTTTTTATTTTTATGTTAAGCTGTTTTTTGTCATCATACATTGGACGTCTCACGCTAAGGAAGCATGTTATGACTTACTCCACAACATTTAAGAATGGTTTTAATGCTGCTCGTTGGTTCATTATCCTGATTTATCTGGTCATTACGGTTGTTTGTGCCTTTGGGAAAACTCCTTTTATTAATGAAATTGCTCCCATTATTTCTATCCTCACTATTTTTTCTGCTGTATGGTTCCATGGTCTCGTGCGTTACGGTACTAAAAATCTTATTGTATTTTTTCTAGTCACTTGGATAGTGAGTAATTTTTTTGAAGCACTTAGTATCCAGGTGGGCTTTCCTTTTGGATATTATTATTATGATAAATTAATTGGTCCTCGATTATTTCAGGTACCGTTTATCATTATGCTTGCTTATTTCAGTGCCGGTTATGTTTCCTGGATACTGGCTAATGTGCTTTTAAATCAATACAGCACTCGCTTACGGGGAAGTACCCTGTTTGTTGTTCCGGTTATCGCGGCTTTTCTTATGGTTATGTGGGATCTTTGTATGGATCCTTTGTGTTCAACTATTGGCTCTCTCTGGGTGTGGCGTGATCGCGGGCTTTATTTTGGGGTGCCGTTACAAAATTATTTCGGCTGGTTTTTTGTTGTTTACATCATTTATCAATTATTTGCTTTATATAGTTCAACATTTTATGACGGTGAAGCCATAAATACTGAGGTTCTTCACTATAAGTGGTTTTGGATGGAGGCCGTTGCAGTGTATGGTATTTTGGGGCTTACCCAGATTGTACAATTTATTGGTGCCACAGACCATTTGGAAACTTATGGTTCTATGGCTTTAATCAGTGTCTTTACCATGCTGTTCGTTGCTTTAATTTCTTATCTTAAAATTAAAGAAAATAAACAGTTGGTTTAATACCAGGTACCATCTCAATAAGTCCGATAAAACGACTCTCCACGGATTATTGAGATGGTTCACTAATGAGTACGCGTTAATATCCCTTATCTAATTAAGAAACGATAGCGATCCTGACCGGGTTCATTGTGTTCTAGCTCATCAAGATTGATGTCTTGTTGAACCGCATCAAACGCATTTAAATCGTTTCTACCCAGGACGTACTTGTTTAGGTCTGAATAGATAATTGCAGAAGAGTCCGGATTAATACACTGTTTTATTGCCGGAAAATTATCACCATTCAATGCGATTATAATGGCATCTTCTATCGTTGTGGTGCGTTTAAACCAGCTGTAGTCATTTTGGCCTCTTTGCAGGGCTACTGCAAGGATATCTCTTAATATAAAGCTGAATTCTTCTTGGGTAAATTCTTTGTCTTCTCTTAGAGTTGCATGAAGTTTTTGCAGTAGTTGTCCTTTCTTATTCTGTCGGCTTATCTCGGTCATATTGTCTAGTATTACGAAAATAAACATCCTTAATTTGTCATGGGATAAGGGAATGTAAGCATGCTGTACACGAGGGCGTTCAGGAATAATTTTTAAACAAAGATGGTCTGGATTTTCATCCGTACGTGCTAATAATTCACGATGGGTTTTATTGAGGAACAAACCGTTATTCGAAGCAGATAATCTTGAATCATCCAACGAATGAAGAGGGCGATTTTTAGGAATTATGTCTGTAATAATCCGTTGAAGCCATTCAATCCACTTCTCTTGTTCTTCGATAAAACGAGAAAAGATAATAGGTGTATAATCTTCTATTTCTGTTTTTGATAATGCATTCACTTTTTTTAGGAAGTCATTAATAATTTCTTTACTTAATTGTCTGACTATAGGGATAAAATCAACACCATGAAGTGCATGAGCTTGTTGATCTATGGTCGACAGATCTTGAAACGCATTTAAATGAGCCCCTAAAATCACTTCTTCTCTTATTTCACAATGGGCCGGATAAGTCGGTCGTATCGGTATATGAAGCTTTGCCAATAATTGATCAATCATATCTCCTGAATCATCTCCTACTTCCAGGTAAGGATATAAAGCCTCAACGAATTTTAAATTTTTGGAATGAGACAAATCCATTGCCTGATTAGCCAGAGTAAAATGAAAATAATCCAATAATGAAGTGATCAGCATGTTTCCTGGTACCGGATCAAGAAGCAATAAATTGGTTTCCAGATGGAATTGATCTATATCACCTAATTGTTTTGCCAGCAGGATGGAGGCCACTCCACCTCTACTTAAACCAATGGCGTTCAGTTTTACCTTGTTTCCATCTCTTATCAGTTGCTTTACAACTTCTTCTACCTGACTAAATTGTGTTTCCAGTCCTGAACCGAAGAGCAGCCCCGAGACTCCGAAATCAACACCACATCCATTGAATCCCATCTTCAAATGAGTGGCAGCAGGAAGAAGTGCTAAATCATTTGCTGTGCGGATTCGAATACCTTCGCAATCGTGATAAAGAACGTGGTGCAGATGAGTATTCGCTTCTTCAATACTGAAGATGGTGCCTTCGAATACGACCGTTAGGATAATCTCTTTCATTTTTAAACTTCCTGGGTTGAATTGGCGTTGATTTTCAAAAGGGTGCAGTTCTTATTAAACTGCTTTTTTCATTATGGGTTCATTTTATCGGGCGCATTGTATCATAAAAGAACAAAATCGTGTCGATTTTGCTTGGGGGATGATTTTTGTACTGTAGGTATTGGGGTCTTAATTTCAAATATGCAGTCATATGATGACCAAATTAAATCATATCGAATTTAAATTTATGCATGCTGATAATTTATGATCTATATTAAATAGTACAGGAATAATAATAATTAAGAATACAATCAAGGAAATACTATGATTAACATTCTGCTATTGCTACTAGCAGTATCATCATCTAATTTCGCTTTACTTTCTTTCCCAGAACTTCAAAAAAAAATGGAATTAAACAATCACGTTTTAAGTGAAATTCCATCCATCAATACTGAGTTGAATGAGATACAGAACATGCTTCATAACGAAGCGGACACTTTAAATACCCCGGTTATCAATAAAGTCATAACCACATTAAGATGCGCTGCAGCACATGATGTGGATCGGAATAATATTCTGACCATTATTGATTATTCATTACCTTCAAATGAGAAGAGATTGTGGGTGTTTGATTTGGCTAAAAAGAAGTTGTTATTTCATACTTATGTATCGCATGGAATAAGATCAGGAACTTTGCTAACTAATTATTTTTCAAATAAAAATGACAGCAAAGCCAGCAGCATTGGGGTATATAAAACGCAGAAAGCCTATTACGGCCGAGAGGGGCTTTCATTGCGATTGGATGGGCTGGATAAAAGTTTTAATGATAATGTTGCTAGTCGAGCCGTTGTGATGCATGGTGGCTGGTATGTTGATGAGAATTTCATTAAGCGATACGGTAGGCCGGGACGAAGTTGGGGATGTCCTGCACTTCCCTTGGGTTTATATCAGCCCATTATTAATACTATAAAAGACCAGTCGTTAATGGTAATTTATTATCCAAGTGATGAGTGGTTTGGTAAATCAAAATTTTTAACCTGCGATGCAGTTGTTGCATCAAACACAACAAACATGCACATGGCTCAGCCCAATCTGCCACCCAATGATGTGGATATGCGAGATCCCGTGTTGTTTGTAGACAGTAATCGAAATGACAAACGGGAAGAAGAAGAACCAATTCTCGTGATGTCTGCAGATAATTATGAACGTGTTTTCCATACTCAGGCTCCTTTAGGGCGGATGTTGCGACGTCAAATTAATAATGTGGAATATATTGCTCTGAGCAGTAATGAATTTACTAAATTAGTCGCACAAAACGATAAAGAAAGTTTAAGCTCAATTGATTTTGTTATACCAGTTATCATTATGGTTCGTGGTTATTATGAAACCCAGATGAAAATTGTAAAAATGGGTAAAATTAATGACGTGCGTTTAAACTCCAATAGTTCAAACAACAATAATAAAGATTTGATAAAGGGTTATACTTTATCAACTGAAGTTAAACCTGTGATTCATTTAAAAGCAACTAATCGTTTTATCCGCTGGTTAGGTCTTTAGGTGATAATGGTGCTATTTTAAGAAACTGATATTAAAATTTAGTACGATTACTCCCTCTCCCGCGATATGAACCTTTGAAGTGTTCCATGATGAACGCGGGAGAGGGAAACAATAACTGTCTTCATTCAAACGTTACACTTTAGGCCTCTCCCTACCCTCTCTCGCGAGCGCTGATTATCATCAAGGAAAATAAGTCTATACTTGATGATTTATTCTGTTTTTGAGTTAAATAAAGGGGGGAATTGATTCAATGGAGTGGATTTAAAATAACCTGTTTTCATGCAGGCCAGAGTAAGGAGCATTTGTTGATTAATTATTGGCGTTTTGCAGAATAGTCCGTGTAACATGTCCCTTAATAATCCCATAGTATGACTTGATGATTGAAACCAGGGGGTCACAAAACGGCTCGCTGTTTGATAAAATTTGAGTTGTGCTCGTCGTTTATCTGAGTATGTTTCAAGCGCTCTTTTTATTGGGTATTGTTGCATACAATCAAACAAAACCTGAGCATCCAATAATCCGAGGTTGGCTCCCTGACCTAATTGAGGGCTCATTCCGTGGGCTGCATCGCCAATAATAACCACTCTGTTGTCATGCCATGGTGCCATTTTTACGTTTAAATAGGTTGCATAAGCAAATTGCTCATGAGAATTGAGCTGTTCAAACAACGGGGTTAATTTGGGCCAGACATTGAGCACTTGTTGTTTCCATATAGAAAACGGGGTGTTTTTCCATTCATCAAGCCTGGATTGATGCAGGCTCCAAAACAAGCTCACCAGCAGAGTATTATCCTGGTATCCCATGGGCAAAATACCTGCCATAATTTCCGTATGCTTATATACTTGTTCCAGGGTATGATTAAATAAGCCTGTTTTGTCTTTACAAATTGCCCATAGTGCGCCCCATTGGTAAGGGGCTACTTTTATTTTGCATTGCATACTTTGGCGTAGTTTAGATCTGGAGCCATCTGCTATCACCACGCAGTCATAAGGGCCATAACGAGTCCCCTGATTATTGAGAAGATGAACATGTTCCTCTTTGTTTTCAATAGCAACAATCTCACAAGGATTGATGATTTTTATCTTGAGCTCTTTCATTTTATTGTATAGTTCTTCATACAAGGCGGCTCTATGCATGCCTAACCCTTTATGATGTGTGACCAAGTTGGCATAACGCAAATCCAGTACTACTTTGTTATGATGATTGACGCCATATAATCCGGTAATTGGTGCTCCTTTAGAGATAAGTGATTGCACTATTCCTAAATTGTTCAGCACGTCCAAACCTGCTGGTTGTAATAAAAAACCGGCACCTACCGGTTTTAAATCGCTCACCTTATCAAAAACAGTTATTTCAGCATTTAAGCGTTTTAAAAAGAGGGCTGCAGCAGGGCCTGCAATGCCACAACCAATAACTGCAATATTGAGCATAGTAAGTTTCCGGTTAATCAACAGTATCCATTTTATTAGAGGTTATGCCCCCACTGCCATTAATGATTTGGCCGTCATCCTGAGCATGACGTACTTTTCTTAATTTAATGGCAGTGGGTTGTGCCCCTGCCTAATCGACCACGAGATAAAAATAGATAACTCATTAGAGCTATCAGGCTAACCCAGGCTGGGGCTAGCCATGCCATCTGATGAAGATGAGCTTGTTCTACGATAGGCAAACTGATTGCTCCCAAACTCGCTGAAAGCGCCCAAACGGTTGATACCCCACGGCAGCGATAGGTGGCGGGAAGTTGTAGATACAGAAAATAGTACAGAGCGGAACATAAAAGTCCATTGGTCACGACATAAATTCCAAGCCCAAGCAACACTCCGGCTGTTGCTCCATACGCAGTAAAAATGAATAATATTGGAGCACCAAAAAAAGCAGCAGTCATGCTTCCGCGCAATAACAAAAGTACTTTGGATGAAGGAATAAATCGAGCCAGAGGTAAGGCGAGCAACGCTGACATCAATTGTGCCAGAGAACCAGCCCAGGCACAGGCAACGGGCGACCAAAATCCTTGATCGGTTGCATAAGATACCCAAAAGGCGTTACATATATATACTGTGACGCTGACGTAAGCTCCCAGAATGGCAATGTTAATAATTCCTGGCCATTGTTCGCGTATTATTTGGCTTATAGGGGAGGTGTTGGAGACAAACTCGGGAGATTCTTTCAGTTTTTTTCGCAAACTACAGACCCAAAGAGAAAGGAGTCCCACTAATATAAAAATGCAGCGCCATAATCCATCTATCTGGGCTGCCTGAACTAGTGCTGCGGTTGCTCCACCTACAAACATACCTGCAGCTCCACTGGCTGCGACCAGGCTTCCTGCTGATAAAGGGGTATGTGATTGGTGTTCTACCAGAAACATAGCGGAATTATTTATTTCTCCGCCTAGAGCTAATCCTTGGGCAATACGTAAAACAAGCAAGCCCCACGTTGCTGCAATACCTATTAGTCCGTATCCTGGCAAAAGAGCAATGCCTATGGTCGCTATACCCATCATCGCAGCTGAAAATATAAGAGGGGTTCTTCGACCATGATCATCTGCCGAACGACCAAATAGCCAGCCTCCCAGAGGCCTTGCCATAAAAGCCGTTGCAAATAAGGCAAATGAAAGCATCAGACTGTATTCTGAAGCTGGGAAAAAATCTCGGGCAAAAACTGATTTGGCCAGATAAAGATACAGGCTGAAATCAAGCCATTCCAGGAATACCAGGGCAATTACTACTAATATCGCTTTTCGATTCATAATATATTCAACAGATTACCTATGTTATTGATAAGAACTCAATACGTTGGGGAATATTCCCTTTTTTGAATTACTTTGGCTTGTTTTTGCGGTATCGCAGGAATCGGGCTCTGGGCGGGATTCCTGGATACCGTGGTCAAGCCACGGTAATTCGGTGCATTATTTGAGG
>NZ_CALMPD010000254.1 GCF_937871865.1 uncultured Legionella sp. | reverse complement strand
TTTTGAATTATACACAATGGGCTTTACCTTTAAAAATTTTTGGTATGAATGCTTTATTTGCATTTATTTTTCACGTTATGCTCTTGAAGCTGCAGTTTGCTGCTCATTTTGGTTTAAGTGATGGTACTTCAGGAAATTTGAAGTCCAAAATTACCGAGACTTTATTTGGCATGTACAGTAGTTCCAATGCAGCATTATTTTATTCTCTTACTTTTATATTACTGAATTTCCTGGTGGTAAGTTATTTATATAAACGAAAAATATTTATAAAGATTTAAGCGTGGAGTTAATTAATTTCTCTTCTGAATAAATGCAGCATACTTCCAATCCTGTGCTGATACTCCTTCTCCATTTTCAGGAAAAGGAGTTGCAAGCATAAATAATTATTCGTCATTATCTCTTGCTTCAAGCAAATCCTGAACGGGTTTTGGAAGTATTGACCGCACTTTTTTAGTAAGCATGACTTCATTTTTTTGCCAAATAATGCCTAAATAGATGATACCAAAACCAATGGCGGTGAGGGCCACAGGGAAGAGGTAGCTTAAACTGAATACCTGAAAGGCAAGATAACCTAAATAGAAACAGCACCCCAGTGCACCGAAAATAACGAAGACCTTTCTGCTGAGGATGACTCCAATTAAAATCATGAGCACATTGATACACATGTATAAAAATTTGGAAAGCTCGCTGTCTGAATGTTGACTGGTTAACCCACCCCAAAACGCGATAACACCAAATATATAAAGCCAAAATGCATAATCAGCGGTTTGGCTCGATCTGATATCAACCCAAAAGGCTATCAATAAAGTAACTAAGCCAAAATACATGGACACCAAGGCGCTTAGCTCATAAGTATAGTGTTCTCCACCAAGCATAGAGGTTAGATCCATGGACATATACCAGAATGTTACGGCAATAGGCATAATCATAAATGGATAGCGGTAAATCCAGGCTAATATAATTCCAACAGCAAGAGTGCCTAACTCCATGAAAATCCAATGCCATTTTATATAGGTATGGTAATCTCGGTACACAGTATCATCTGGCCACCAACCCATCCCTTTCTGAAAACCATATATTGCCAGTGGAGTCAGACAGATTACGAACGTGGCACAGATGCCAGCGGGTATGTTGTATCCCTTTTCATCTAATGTGTGGGTTAAGGCAATGCCCAGAATTGCATACGATAGCGATAAAAATAATATTCCCCAACCACCATACATTTCCCAGCCCAGACTCATAAATAATGTCATAGCGCAAATGGCTATGAGTCCACCAAAATAATAAAGAACATTAGTTAAATTAAAACTGAGGCTTTGTTCGGGGAGCTGTTTTACAAAATCAATAAGTTGTTCGGCTTGTTCTTTGGTTATTATCTTGGCATCAACCGCTTTTTCCATCATGTTCCGCGATATTTTCATTGTAGCTCCGTATGATGCAGAGGATTTTCAATATTCAGGAAATTTTCTTTCTTCCTGGAATCTTAATAGGTTACCGATGCATTATCTAACCACTTCATATCATTATAGTTATCGATTTTGTAATGATACAAATTAAATGATTTTTGTGAATCAAATTTCTATCGATTTATAATTTCTTCTTTGGGTCCAAAAAGGGATAAAGGTCATCAACGCGAGGAAGAGGCCTCCGGAAAGAGCATAGATTATTTGCGAGTTAAACTGTAAGGAGGGTGGTGGTGTGAGGCTGACCAAGAGTGCTGTAATCACGCCAAAAAGACCTAATCCTGCTGGAGTCATTATTTTAAATTGAGTTGCAAAACGGGATGGAATGACCAGGCGGATTGCACTAATAAATAGCAGAAGATACATGAGTAAATTAATTTGGGTGGCTGCATTAAGCATGATCCAATATGACGCATTGATTGATGGTACTATTAAAAATAAAGTGCTGATAATCGAAACACACAGTGCCTGGAGTATAAGTAATCTGGCTGGAGCTTTGTTTTTGTTCACTTGAGTCAGTCGTTGATCCAGAAATCCTTCTCCAGCAGCAAATCCTAAACCTTTTATTGGAGCGATTAGCCAGTTGTTTGCAGCACCCATGCAGCCTAGAGCAATTAAACCGTTAATAATAAAAGCGAGTTCTGGACAATGCATTTTATTAAAAAATAACTGAATTAGTTGAGGAATACTGCTGATGAAGCTTAGTTGTTGGGGTGGAATAATCATTGCCAAAATCAGGGAGCCAAATAACATGGAAAAAAATATCATAATCACCGAGATGACAACTGCTTTGGGAAAGGCTCGAGGTTGGCTGTCTTCTGCATGAACTGCTGCTAATTCGATGCCGCAGAATGAAAGAATGATCGCGGTAAGTGATGTCCATGAATAAGAGCTGGCTTGAGGAAGAATGTTGTGATCTGTTGGAGTTTGAGTGAACCACCAGTAAAAGCCCATGGCGATAATGATACTGAAGGGAACTAATAACCCAGCGATGGAACAAAAAGAATTAAAACGGCTGGATAATTGAATTCCTTTTAAATTAATCCAGGTTAGCCCCCAAATAAGGGCAATAATAACGAGGAATAATAATCTTTTATTATCTACTAAGTCAGGAGATATGCTGTAAAGAAGAGTTCCTGCAATAAAGCTGAGTAGTGTCGGATATATCAAGACATTTTGTACGCACTGAAACCAAATAGCTAAAAAAGCAGATTGCTTACCTAATCCTTTTTTAACCCAGCCATAAACCCCTTGTTGGGATTGATTGGAAAACCACATCGATATAATTGCACAAGGGATTAGAAAAAATAATAACGCCAACGAGAAATAAAGAAATAATTGACTTCCAGCTAAAGCTGCAGCGGGTAAATTGCGGATGCTGTCTACTGAACATACAGTGATTAAAGTAAGGCTAAATACAGATAATTGTTTTTTCATTAAAATCTCAAAGACAGACAGCTTAAGCCGCCATCAATTTTTTTGAATTCACTGACATCCAATTCAATAATTGGATATCCCAGATTGAGTATTTGTTTTTTTGTGTTTGGATAGCCCTGAGCAAGTAATACTGTGCCATTAATCATAATGCAATTCGCTGCGTACTCTTCTTCTGGGCTAATAATAATTTGTTTTAAATGATTAAATGCCGGGTGATTAATTAATTCACCACTGACTAATACATACCCTTGATCCAAATAACTCACGCCGGTTTTCAGATGAAGAAATTCATTGAGTTGCACTGTCGAGGCTGAATAATCTTTTTGATTTAAATGACGAATCATTTGTTGTGCGCCTTCATTATTAGTTCTGGCGGATAATCCAATGAAGTAGTGATTATTCACGTTTAAAATATCACCAGCCTCCAAAGTTCCAGGGAATTCAATTTGTGCAACCTGTTCTTTATAAAATTTCTTGACTGTTAGTTCAATTTCTTTGACTTCGTTTTGTCGGGAAATGGCACCTGGCCTGGTTAGTATTGCCAGGTGATTGGTTAGTAGCGCAACATCCTCTACAAAGCAGCTGTCAGGAAATGCCTCTATTGCAGGAAGCACCGTCACTTCTAATCCACATTGAGATAATGCATTAATATAATTTTGATGCTGTATTAACGCTAATTCATAGTTGGGTTGACCAAGACCTGTGGCAGTGGTTAAGCCATGAATCAATGACGCTGGAGGTGTGCGGACTAAGGCATTTTGAAACATGGATTGATCCTGATTTGAAGCTGATTTAAAAAAATATCTTATCATAGTTCCTAATTGGTTAAACAGTAGGTCTGAGATGAGATTATCTGAATTTTATTGGATATTATTTATTTTAAATCTACAAAAGTGGGTATTTAATATTTGATTAATATTCGTACAGTATAATTCAGGCTTGTTTCTTAATTTTGTCCATGGTTGAACCCTGAATGCCCCCAAATTTTTACCCTGAAGCCATTTATTACTTTGAACAATTAATGAGTGAGCTTATATCATTAAAAGCTGAATTTAAAATTGAAAGAAAGGCGATGCGCCAATTATTGCCTAATGATCCAGAAAATAAATACGTTACAAGGGAACAGCAAGCACCTTATATTGCGCGATACATAGAGGAGGATGCGTTATTTACTGATGGTTATGATGAAGTACTCGATGGCACATATAATTTTGTATTAACCTGTGAGGAAAATCCTCTCCTTCTTTGCAGTGAAGAGCTTCATCATTCCTACCTTGCCAATGGGAAGAAAGTTTTAGGTGTAGGAACTTTATTCTTCGAACAAGGCAAACTTACGATAATTACCAATAACAGTGGCCATTATCGGCCAACTGACAATGAATTGTTGCCAGCAATCAAGGCACTCTATAGTGTCAGTAAAGGAACATTAATAAAATATCGAAGTTTCTGCAGTTCCGTAGTTGAATCCTATCCTGTTACTGAGCTTTTAGATATTGATAACTTTGATACAGTACGTCCTCTCTCCTGGTACGAAGACATACTTCCGGCTTCGGGTAAAAGAATAGTAACTGATTATGAACAAACGATAGGATGTGGTTCTGCTGACGCCCGATTTGGTAAAGTTTTGAGTCAGGAGCTAAATTGCAAATACAGCAAACTCCTCGAAACTGGTAATGCTTTCTTTAGTAATTCACTTTTATCGAGTGATGACGCAATTACTAAGTCTGATATTGACGCTGAACCAATGGATGAGGAAGTGGGTATTAATGAGAACTTATTAATCAACGGTTAAATGAGCGTTTTTATCCTTTTTTATTGGAGTAGTCAGGCGATTGGAGTGTGGATTTCGTTTAAAAACATGGGTATTCTTATTTTTTACCCACTGGATTTCCTCTGATGTCTGATTATAAATATGATATTGTTTTGCTCACTCAAAAGGATTACGTAGACCCGCCGGAGCTTAATCCTTATATTCAGAATGTACTGACAGAAGATGAGTTATTAACTCACGCTTTAGAGAAAAAAGGACTTAAAGTCGCACGAACTTTTTGGGATAATAAGGTATTCTCCTGGAATGATACTCGATTTGCGCTTTTTAGAGCTACTTGGGATTATTTTCATCGCTTTGCAGAATTTCATCAGTGGCTTGAACAACGAGCAAAGGAAACTCAATTTATCAATCCCTATTCTATTATTCGATGGAACATGGATAAGCATTATTTAGGGGTATTACAGAGCAGGGGAATTAATATTCCTCCCACCCTTTTTTTAGAGAAAGGAGATAGACGTAAATTAAATCATCTGATGCAGCAGACTGGTTGGAATAAAATCATATTAAAACCAGCAATTGCTGGAGCAGCTCGCCATACTTATTTGATTGATAAAGCCAATGTCGATGGGCATGAAACTATTTATCGAGAATTCATTGCTCATGAATCAATGCTGTTACAAGAGTTTCAAGAGCATATTGTATCCAGAGGAGAGGTTTCGTTCATGGTCTTTGGTGGTAAATACAGTCATTCGGTATTAAAAAAAACGAAGCAAGGGGATTTTCGAGTGCAAGATGATTTTGGTGGTAGCCTGCATCCCTATACTGCTTCAACGGAAGAAATTGCTTTTGTTGAACTGGCTATTGCTCAATGTGATGAAGTTCCTGTTTATGCTCGTGTGGATGTTATGTGGGATAATAACAACAAGCTTTGCCTTTCTGAATTAGAACTGATTGAACCCGAACTTTGGTTTAGAAAAGATGGCGCTGCTGCTGGTGCCATGGCTGATTCTGTATGCGCCTATATCAAGCGAGTTGACGCTAAAAATGCACAGAGTGTGGACTTTCAAATAAGTTGATTATCTGGCTGTTTTTGATGTTTCTGGAGTAGTTTGTTTTCTTTGAGACGTTTGATTGATACAGGGGTTGGGATATTGAGATATGGGATTTTCCCTCTCCCCAGCCCTCTCCCGCGCTCATACTGTTACTGCTTTTGACGTACGTTCGCGGGCGAGGGAGCTTTCGGTGATGAAACGGGTTTTGGAGTACTATTTGAATTTTATGATTTCAGTCGCTCGGGAGGATGCTGATGACGAATCAAATCTTAATTAGCTGCAACGAACAAAGTAAAACTCCCTAGCCCCGCAAGGAACAT
>NZ_CALMPD010000253.1 GCF_937871865.1 uncultured Legionella sp. | reverse complement strand
TGACGTACTGTTCTTAACTTGATAGCAGTGAGCCCAAAGGCCACTGCCATTAAATTAAGGATTTGGCCGTCATCCTGAGGAGCTAGCGACGAAGGATCTCCCAAGATTCAGGAGATCCTTCGCCATGCTCAGGATGACGTACTGTTCTTAACTTGATAGCAGTGAGCCCAAAGACCACTACCATTAAATTAAGGATTTGGCAGTCATTCTGAGGAGCTAACGACGAAGAATCTCCCTGGATTCGGGAGATCCTTCGCCAGGCTCAGGATGACGCACTGTTCTTAACTTGATAGCAGTGAGCCCAAAGGCTTAGCCCCTTACCTGTTTGTAATTCAATTAATTAGATGAGTGCAAGAAACGTACCGATTTATTTCACAAACACAATGAAATAAATCGGATTCAGAATTTAATGATAGCCGCCTTGTGTTTTTCCACGAAAAACACGATACGCATAGAGAGTGTAGACAAACAAAATGGGAAGCATTATGGCAACACCTACCAAAATAAAACGTAAAGTCGAATCAGGTGCTGCGGCTTCCCAGATAGTGAGTTGATGTGGAATCAAATAGGGATAGACACTGACAGCAATACCGGCATAAGCGCATAAAAAAATGATGATACTGTAGATAAAGGGTTTTAACTCATCGCCTTTTCCTAAACTGCTCCAGGTTAAATAAATCATTAAGATCGTAATCAGGGGCAGCGGAGCTAAATAAAGAATATCTGGGAAACTATACCAGCGATAAAAAATTTCCGTACTGTGTAAAGGAGTCCAGATACTGACAAAAACCAGAAAAAAACTGACCAGGATTAACAGCCCTTTTGCGAAATGTACCATTTGCTTCTGTAATCGACTTTCAGATTTAATGATCATCCAGGTCGCCCCTAATAATCCATAGCCACAAATCAGTGCTACACCGGTCAGTAAACTAAAAGGCGTGAGCCAATCAGGATTATTAATCGTCATTGCCGCTTCATCAATATTAAACCCCTGCACGAAACACCCCAGAATAACCCCCTGGAAAAATGCAGCTGCAATCGAACTTAAAGCAAAAACCCAATTCCATAAAGGTTTAGAGCGATCAGCTTTAAAGCGAAATTCAAAACTCACGCCCCTGAATATCAATGCGATCAGCATCAGCATGATAGGCATATATAAAATAGGCAAAAGCAAGCCGTACACCATAGGGAACGCTCCGTAAAGCATGGCGCCACCAAACACGAGCCAGGTCTCATTACCATCCCATACTGGAGCTACGGAATTCATCATTTGATCTCGTTCTTTTTCCGTATGAGTAAACGGAAATAAAATCCCTATCCCTAAATCAAAGCCATCAAGGATAACGTACATTATGATAGTAAATGCCAAAATTGCAGCAAAGATAAAAGGTAACATATTAATTACCTCCTTGATTTTTAGTCATGTATTGAAATGAATGATGCTCAGAATCATCATCAACGGATTGTGGGCCTATTTTTATAGTCTTAAACAAATAAAAAAGATAAAAACTAAACACTATTCCATAAGCAATAATCAAAAGAATAAATGAAATAATAACTTCTTCCATACCAATTGCCGATACTGAATCCCTGGTTTTTAAAAGGTTATAAACGACCCATGGTTGTCTGCCGATCTCAGCAGTTAACCATCCAGCAATACTGGCAATAAATCCAAATGGAGCAATAATCAGGCACCAGCGATGAAACCAGGTTGTTGTATATAATTTTTTTCTACCCCGTAAATATAACGCAACACAGGCAGTAAGCAACATTAAAAGACCAATCCCCACCATGATTCTGAACGTAAAAAATACGCTGGCTACATCAGGCTGATCTTCTGGACTAACAGACTTCAAGCCGATTAATTCCCCATCCCATTCGTGAGTATTAATCAAGCTAGCCAATCCTGGAATCTCAATAGCATAGAGATTTCGCTGTTCTTTTTGTGAAGGAATAGCAAAAAGAACTAAAGGTGCCGCTTTTTGAGTATCCCATACAGCTTCCATTGCCGCAGTTTTTAAGGGCTGATATTGTTTTACCTTAAGACCAACCACATCACCAACAAAAATCTGGATGGGGATAATGAATAAAGCAGCCCACATTACAAAGGAAAGACACGATTTGGCTACCTCAATATGTTTTTGTTTCAGCAAATGATAACTGGCGACCGCCGCGACGACAAAACAAGTTGTTGCATAAGAAGCCAAAACCATATGAATAAAACGAGGAATAAATGTAGGATTAAAAACCACAGACCACCAATCTGCAACGACATACTTCCCGGCAATGATTTCGTAGCCAGAAGGCGATTGCATCCAGGAGTTAGCAGACATAATCCAGAATGCTGAAATAGTAGTACCTATGGTTACCAGAAGTGTGGCCATGAAATGTAGGCCTGGCGGTACTCGATTCCAGCCAAACAGCATCACCCCCAAAAATCCGGCTTCCAGAAAGAAAGCGGTCAATGTTTCATAGGCAAATAACGCACCCAGCACGTTCCCAAACTGAGAAATGAATGGGCCAAAATTGGTACCAATCTGATAGGCCAACACAATTCCTGAAACAACCCCCATCCCAAAGGTCAATGCAAAAATTTTAGTCCAGAATTTACAAATGCTTATGTAGACCGGATTTCCGGTTTTTAGCCACAAGGCTTCCATTACAACAAGAAAAACAGCTAAACCCAGATTCAATGTAGGGAATAAAATATGAAAACCGATACTAAATCCGAATTGCGCTCTTGATAACATTTCAACAATCATTCTGCCACCTCAATTTTAAAAGAGTTTTTTGACCTTCATGATCCAATTTGAAAATATAAAACAGCATCAAAAATTAGATAAATATATTTTGAGCATCCTGCCCTGATACTTTTTTACAAAAATCAGACTGAACACAGAGTAAAGCATATTCTTGCAATGCGAAGAAAATAGATATTTGAGTTGAACTGCAATCATAGATCAAAAAAGGATGAGATGTAAGGTTTCTGTTAAGAGTTCTGAATTTTTGAATGAGGAAGGCTGATTAAATACTCATAAATTTTATCAGGCAGATCCGGAGCTTTATAAAAATAGCCTTGAGCAAAATCGCAGCCATGAGATTGTACAAAATCTCTTTGAAATTCATTTTCTATTCCTTCAGCAAGAACTTGAATATTCAAACTATGTCCAAGATTGATAATCGCTTTCGCAATTGCAGCATCATTAGGGTTAGATGCCATTTCACTGATAAATGAACGATCAATTTTCAATTTATCTACTGGAAACTGTTTTAAATACGACAAACTGGAATAACCCGTTCCAAAGTCATCAATTACTAATTTGGTTCCCATATCTTTAAGGGCATACATGGTTTCGACCACATGATCAATGTCTTCAATCAACAGGCTTTCTGTTAATTCAAGCTCCAAATATTTTGCTTGTAAACCGCTGCTTCTTAATGCCCGCGAAATCATATCCGGCAGATTATTTTGGCGAAGTTGTCGACCTGAAATATTAACAGCAATACTTAAATTTTTAAGCCCTTGTTTTTGCCAGGTTCTCATTTGCTGACAAGCTTCATGCATAGCCCACTCTCCCATTTCCAGAATTAATCCATTTTCTTCAGCCATAGGGATAAAATCAGCAGGACTAACCAATCCTAATACTTTACTGTGCCATCGCATAAGCGTTTCGAATCCAACAACTTTGGACTGCTTCAAATCAATTAAAGGTTGATATACTAAAAACAACTCTTTATTTTTTAGAGCATCTCGTAACGCGGAATCTAGTTGCATATGATTAATAACTCGTCTATTCATTTCTGGTTCATAAACTCGATAGGTATTACGCCCACTGTCTTTGGCATGATACATAGACAAGTCCGCGCTTTTCATTAATACCTCATAGTCCCCGCCATCTCGAGGAAAGTAACTAATTCCAAGACTTGCTGTAATTTTTAAACTATGCTGGTCTATTTGTATTGGTTTTTCAATGGAATGCAAAATTTCCTGTGCTAATATTTCTGCCTGTTGATAATTATCAATATCAGAGAGTAAAATAACGAACTCATCTCCCCCCAGCCTGGCTACAGTATCAAAATCATCAGTAGCAATTAATAATCGGTTGGAGATAGCCTGCAGTAATTTATCTCCCATAGTATGACCCAGGGTATCATTAGTCATCTTGAATCTATCCAAATCCAAAAATAAAAATGCCATAATGGATTTTTTCTTTTTAGCCTGAAGAATGGCCTGCTCTACCCTGTCCATCAATAAAACACGGTTAGGTAAAGCTGTCAGAGAATCATAAGTCGCCTGCATTACCAGTTGGTTTTCCATATCACGGCGTTGCGTGATGTCATTGATAATGCAAATATAGTGTTTCACATGGCCAAAAGAATCTTTCACTGGAGCCACGCTTATTTCACACCAAAATACTTCCCCATTTCGTTTAACACTTTCCATTTCAACAGTTTCTTCACGCAACTCTCTTATCGCCAGTTCAATTCTTTTATTATTGACCTCTTCAGAATTCGAGCCTAATAAAGTAATCAGGCTTTTACCTGATGCTTGCAGTTCGGAATATCCTGTCGTGCGCTCAAATGCTTTATTCACGTAAATGACTTTATTTTCGTGCTTGGTAATATCCCCCAATTTCAGGAAAGTTGTCGCCTCTGAATTAAATTAATTGTGGGAGG
>NZ_CALMPD010000252.1 GCF_937871865.1 uncultured Legionella sp. | reverse complement strand
TAAAGTAATAGAAAATCCTCAACTTGAAGGCAAGGTCTATATTAGTCATGCCTATGTATTAGCGTATCTGGCAGAAAAGGAAGTAGAACGTCTTACTCTCAAATTAGCTGAAGCAAAAATAGGTATTGTGACCGCGTTACCCATTAGAAATAAAATGGTAATGCCTCTGCCTGCCCTGTGGAAACACGGAGTTAATGTCTTGACAGGAAATGACAACATTCAGGACCATTGGAGCACTTTAGGAAGCGGCAATTTACTGCTAAAAGCGAATACAGCTGCGGATCTGTATGGATTGGAAAGCGAATTTGAGTTGTCACGGTTGTTAAAAATGGCAACCAATAAAATACTTCCATTGGATGACAAGGGAAACTACCAATGGCCCCAAATAGGGGATGAGGCGAGTATGATTTTGGTAGACTCCAGTTGCTCCGCTGAAACTGTATCCAGAATGTTAAAAGTAAACTCATTAATCCATAAAGGAACCATCGTTTATTAAAGCACAAAATATGATTACTTCATTTTGCTCCCTGATGTGTAATTTGCCCCAAAATTACATTTTTTAGTCTATCTTTTATAACGTAAAAAGGAATAACAAGATACATTTGATTCTACACACGTCATTGAAGTCATGAACAGGGATGATATTAATAATGAAAAAAACAATGAAGGCAGCTGTCGTCAAGGAATTTCAAAAACCATTAATTATTGACAACGTTCCTATTCCAGAGCCTATGGCTGGGCAAATTCAGGTAAAAATAGCGGCCTCCGGTGTTTGCCACACCGATTTACACGCTGCCGAAGGAGATTGGCCGGTAAAGCCAACACCGCCTTTTATTCCTGGACATGAAGGAGTGGGATTTGTTTCTGCGGTTGGTGCAGGAGTCACTCATATTAAGGAAGGAGACAGGGTTGGAGTGCCCTGGCTTCACAGTAGCTGTGGACATTGTACCTATTGTTTAGGCGGTTGGGAAACCTTGTGTGAACAGCAATCGAATACGGGTTATTCAGTAAATGGTACCTTCGCTGAATACATTATTGCTGATCCGAATTTTGTAGGGCATATCCCCCAAAATGTTAGCTCTATTGAAATAGCACCCATCTTATGCGCTGGCGTCACTGTGTATAAAGGCTTAAAAATGACCGATACTAAACCCGGAGACTGGATTGTTATTTCCGGGATTGGCGGACTTGGCCATATGGCAGTACAATATGCAAAGGCCATGGGATTGAATGTTGTCGCAGTAGATATTGATGATAAAAAACTGGCATTAGCAAAGCAATTGGGCGCATCAATCACAATTAATACTTTAAACACTGATGCCATCTCCTTACTTAAAAAAGAGATTGGTGGGGCTCATGGAGTATTGGTTACCGCTGTTTCACTAAAAGCATTTGAACAAGCCCAAGGGATGCTTAGACGCGGAGGAACTGTTGTTCTTACTGGATTACCTCCAGGCTCATTTCCTATATCCATTTTTGATATGGTCTTGGATGGCATTACAGTAAGAGGTTCTATTGTCGGTACGCGTCTCGATTTACAAGAATCTATTGCTTTTGCAGCGGAAGGCAAAGTGAAAGCAACCATAACAACTGAAAAATTAGAACACATAAATTCGATTTTTGAACTAATGAAACAAGGGAAAATTAATGGACGCATAGTGTTGGATATGGAATCTTAATATTTTTCTAATAGAATTCGCCTCGCCCATAGCCTCTCGGGTTTCATCAACGTTTACCCCCCATATTCTTAGTTCTAATAGTACCATTCGCCTCACATTCTGCCCTAAAAAAAATTAGCTATGCTCTTTTAATGCGCCAATGATTTGAAAAATATGCTATAGTATCTTCTCTTTTTCATGATATTTCTCTAAATGCTCTATCGTTTAACAGCATACGAATTAACCATTTTTCTTCAATGGGTTAACGATGAAATGCCAACAGCTCCTCAAGAGCACGTGCGAGACAATAGATACTAAATTGAGTTATCAATCTATAGAGTCGCCAGACCGCTACACGATCTGGCTAATGAATCAATTGCTTAATAGGTTAAGCTTCTGGCACAACGAATATTGAAATCAACCCCCTTACCAACGCTGGCCTGAAAGCCACTGGTACCTCCAGCGTAATACTGGTACCACGCATTGTTTTGCGGACTGCCTGCGTGTTCAGTTGAACTCCAGTAGTCACCAGATAAATTACCAAATTGAAGTAGCGCCAAATTCGTATTAATATTCGCAAGCCCCGCAGGACACCCATAAGCCTGACCTGCACTACCCATTTGGCAAATGGCAGGCAAGTACCAAGTACCTGCCGGAACACCACCATTAGTGCTGTTATAGCAACTGGCTGCCGCACTGGTGCCAATTCCCCCGGTGTTCCTGATTGTATTGGTATTGCCGAAACCATCCCTTGAGTCCTGTGCAGTAGTAATTACGGTATTACTACCCCATTGCCCTGTGGTTAAATCAACGGTATCAACAACCTGCACAGTTGTTGCATCGGTTACCTCCCAAACCAAATACCCCTGAACAGAAAAAGCTAATCCCATCACTGGATTATTGCTGATATTGTCACCGATCACAGAGATATTCCTCTGAGCAACATAAGGCGTTACAGAGGTAAGAATGATATTACAACTGCCATTGTTAGGTGCAATACTTGTACAATTACTTGCATCTTGAGTTACCCCGGTCCAGCCTGAAGGTAAAGCAATAGAAACATTACTGGCGGCGTAAGTCGTGCCGGTATTAATTACCAGAATACTCAGCGAACTACTACCCACGGGTATAGCTCCAGAAAATACAAACAACGTAGTTGTATTGGTTACACAAGAAACATCAACATTGGTGATATTTGAACCACCCATTGTTCCCGTACCATTATTCACAGTACAGGTCTGTGCTGCCGGTTGAGACGATACCGTTACATTATACCCACTTCCCTGAGCAACTGCTGTGGTAAACGAAAAACTGCCATCGCTATTGCGCGTTAACGTATCGCCGCCATTGTTTCGCAAGGATACGGAACCGACAAGGCCTGTAATTGTACCGCCTAACGTATAGCTGTTCGTCGAGCAGGTGACCTGAACATCCGTAATGTGTGAACTGCCCATAGTCCCCGCACCATTGCTCACGGAGCAGGTCTGCGTGGCTGGTTGAGATGAGATTGTTACATTGTATGCGCTTCCTTGAGCGACCGTAGACGTGAATGTAAAACTGCCATCGTTATTGCGCGTTAACGTATCACCACCATTGTTTTGCAAAGATACAGAACCGACAAGACCTGTAATCGTGCCACCTACCCCATAACTGTTGATTGAGCAGGTGACCTGAACATCCGTAATGTTTTTCCCTCCCATAGTCCCTGTACCATTGCTCACCGTACAGGTCTGCGTGGCAGGTTGAGATAAAACCGTTACATTGTATGTGCTTCCTTCGGCAACTGCTGTGGCAAAAGTAAAACTGCCATCGCTATTGTACGTTATCGCATCGATTCCATTGTTTTGCAAAGATACAGAGCCAACAAGACCGGAAATAGAACCACCAACCATATAGCTATTCGTCGCGCAGGTTATCTGAACATTGGAGATATTAGAACCACCCATTATCCCTGAACCATTGATTACCGTACAAGTTTGTGCAACTGGTTGAGACGACACAGTTACATTGTACCCACTTCCTTCAGCAACCGCAGCGGCAAACGTAAAACTGCCATCACTATTTTGCACCAGCGTATCTCCTCCATTGTTTTGCAAGGAGACAGACCCAACAAGACCTGTAATCGTACCACCTACCGTATAACGGTTCGTCGAACAAGTTATCTGAACATGAATAATATTAGAACCACCCATTATTCCAGTACCATTGCTCACCGTACAAGTTTGCATGGCTGGTTGAGATAAGACAGTTACATTGTACCCACTTCCTTCAGCAACCGCAGCGGCAAACGTAAAACTGCCATCACTATTTTGCACCAGCGTATCTCCTCCATTGTTTTGCAAGGAGACAGACCCAACAAGACCTGTAATCGTACCACCTACCGTATAACGGTTCGTCGAACAAGTTATCTGAACATGAATAATATTAGAACCACCCATTATTCCAGTACCATTGCTCACCGTACAAGTTTGCATGGCTGGTTGAGATAAGACAGTTACATTGTACCCACTTCCTTCAGCAACCGCTGTGGCAAACGTAAAACTGCCATCACTATTTTGCACCAGCGTATCGCCGCCATTGTTTTGTAAAGATAGAGAACCAACAAGCCCAGAAATCGTGCCACTTACCTTATGATAAGATGGAGGCATGGTACTGTCTAACCGAAGTGAGGTAGGGGTCTGTGGACTTACTGCAAACAAGCAATACCCATTGGAATAAGGAGTGCAGCCAGTAATTTTATAGCCTTCGGTGAGGAGCTGAATTCCTGCAGCAGGATAAGAGCCTCCTGTTGCGGCACTAATCTGCAAATCCTGTGCACTTACATGGTATTTCTGGCACGACAAAGCCCCTTTACCATTTAAGCAGAACACAAGATCGGCTGATGCAGGAGCTCCTGACTCAACAACATTGAAGAAAAGTCCTGCTTTGGCGTAAGCCAATGAACTGAATAGTATCATTGCTGCAACAATAAATTTATTCACGAATCGTTTCATCCTCTATCCTTAATTACTTTATCACCATTCAATCCGCACTCAGTACAATACAGCATTCGCATACCGATTCTAAATAGCTGTTGTTTATATGTAAATAGAAGAAGGACTGCGACATGTTGGATTTATCGTCGCAATAAAAAACCACATAAAAAACATCAAGTGTAGATATTGCTGATACAGTAAAGAATGTGAAATCAATTATCCAAACGATAAAGATTATCCTGGATTTATTACTATATAACAGGATAACCTAGCATAAAGATGAATAGTATTGTCTTTAATAATGTACGTTTAGAAACTGGGTTCGAATATGATAAAGAAGGAGAAATATCAGGAACTCAAACTGATTTGTTTTGTATAGCGATAACAAATGGACGCGTAGTGCTCTTAACATGTCCTTAATTGAATTCGCAGCGCCCATGGGGGCACCTGATTTTATCTGGGTCTCATTTATCCCCGTAAAGATGAAAATGAGACCCTATAAAATGGCGATTAACTGAATATGTTCTTTGGGCGCTGGTTTAACCAAACTTCCCTATTTGAGAACATAACTCATTAATTTTTTCTTTAATCTCGCTTTGAGCACCAATAGACGTACGATCTCGACCATGTGGTAAATGAATATGCGTACCCCCAATTGTTGCACGAGAACCTGACGTCCTTCCCTTATGAGAAACTTCGATTCCGACAGGCTTCTCACTACTTAATAATTCGTATGCTTTTTTAGCATTAATAAAATCTCTGAAACCTAAGCTTTTAACTGGCTTATTATTCAGTTCATGTAATTTTCTAAGTGCTCTTTCTTTTCTCGCATCAAGCGGCTTGGTTTCACTTTTGGCAGGTTGAAATAGCCTGAAACTACTCGTAGAGGCACTCTCCTCTGTACTTTTCTCTTTCTGTTTACTACGGGATGCAGTTGGTTCATCGGAGCAAGTAGCCTCTATGCAGCTCTCAACTGGGGGTATAACCGGGCTCTCAGAACCAGATGCTTCCATATCCTGGCTTTCTTCCTCAACGACAAACAAGGCTTCAAAAAATTGTTTTCCGCCCCTCTCAATCACCACCCACTTAATGATTTCGTTGTTTGTAAGCTTTTGAAAGATTGTCATTGAAATAAAGTTGATTAATAATTTTGTTGGTACAGGTAAATCCAGTTCAAAATCATGCGCTTCAACTATCTGTCTCAGTTGTTCTAAATGCTCAAGGGTGCCTTCTCCATCAATAACAAGTGAGCGAAACAAGTATTGAACTGAGTCACCACATCCCTGCCTTGCTGCGTCAAAGCGCAAACTTATTTGCTCCATTTTATTTTTATTTTGTAACGCAAGAATATTAGCTAAATTATATTGATGAATCGGATGGTTCCCATCCAAAGCATAAACTTGTCGATATAAACGTTCAGCCTGTTTATATTCATGGCGTGTTTCTAATATAAGAGCCATTTCATTCATGACTATTAATGAGCACTCTGAGGGTAATGTGCTATTATTTAAGGACCAGGTAAGGCTAACGATTTCTCTAAAGTTCTCTAATCCCTCACCTAGATCCTCGTTTTGGCTAACAAATGCTTCTTTTGACATTACTTTGGCTTGTTCATGCAGTTCCTGATTCATTCTATCCAATGCATAACATAAAAAGGAGGCTTTATATTTATCATCACCAATAACGGCAGGATAATTGGCTGCACGCTTTGCGATTTCTCGCCAAAACTGATGAAGGTCAGCCGATGATGCATGCGCCTCATACCAATTAAACCATTTGATGGCCTCTGCCAACCTATCTTTATTTGAAATTTTATCCTGCCATTGAATATGCTCATCGAAGATATATTTTTCCAGCATAAATTTAGGCATACCCACCCCACCATGTATAGCAGACTGAAAAAGCCATTGAAAAAAGAATCTATCATTTTTTTCCGTGTCATAGTGTTCTACAAGGATGCTTATATCGCCATTGCTTTTTACTAATAAATTGAGCTCTGTCTCTAGTTTTTCCGTATACATTGGGTCTGTTGCACGCATGTTTTCCTTATGAAGAAATCGGGCATATTCATACATTGCATAAACATTAGGATAAAAAGCAGACTTTTCATAAGCAACAATAATCAATTCGCTTGAATAACTGTTGTTTGTCTTCGCTTGCAAGTGTTCTAAAACCTTCGCGGCTAAAATCCCACCGAGAGAACTTTTAGATTTCATTAACTGTACTATTTCTGTTTTTACGCGTTGTAGTTGCATTTGTAAGTTTTTTTGCACCTGTTCGGCTTGTCTGGCATTTTTGCATTCAATTACCTGTGGCTTAGTAATGACATCAATCTTCTCATACAAGGCTAAGAAGGTCTGATAGTCTTTAATCCAAATCTCGGCTCGGGACTTATGGCTTGGTACGCTTGATAAATCAGGCAATAGCGATTTGTCGACATATGCTGGAAATTTATCAGCAAGATAGTGGAAAAAAAATGGGGCAATCACATCTCCTTCTTCTAATGCCATATAAAAGTGAGCAACCACTTTGTTGATAGCATAAAATGGTGTGCTCATAGCACCGCGAGCATGTCCGGTTTCAAATTCAATTAAAAGTTTCAGGCCTTGATAAAACTCGTTGAGGATTTTTTCGCTGGTAAACATTTGGGATCACATACAAACAAAAAGTTCAAATATTATAATTTGTGTATATTAACAAAACCTTAAGTGGGTGTAATTTTTCAGTAACACCTATTTTGAGGCAGCAGCACTGCCTCAGAAGAAAAATGACAAAAAGCGAAGATTAAAATTGGCTCATACAACGTACATGGTTGGGGACAATTGGCGATTGAAGGAATGTCGTGCCATAAGAAGAAAAGTCAATCATTAATACTTCGAAGTAAGTTGAGGTCTGAGTCGAAGTCCAAAAGTATGACTGAAAGTCTCCGAATAGACAAGAAAAGTTAGGGCATAGTACATTATAGACTGCCGACATCTCATTTACGGCAGGAAGATACCATTCAGGCCCCAAGTTTCGACAACGTTGAGCAGCACAATTGCCAGGAGAATCAGTACAAAGGGAGTTAACAACAATAGCATCGGTATTAGCAACTCCATCTGTCGCACTTCTGGAGTTAAATACACCCGACCCTGAAATCCATGTCCATGTACTCTTAAATTGGATTGAACTATCAGCCACCATCTTACCGTTCATCCCATTGACCTCAAATATCAATCCATTAGGATAAGAAAAGGCAATAGGCATCGGGTCAGCGCCAGTGATAGTAATAGTACACGGTACATAAGGGGTATTGGAGCTTAACTCCAGCGTACAACTATTCCCAGAAGATAGATTAATACAGTTTGTATCATTTACAGAGAGCAAAGGGCAAGCTGCGTGATCAACTACCGTAAAGGAAGTCACAGGCCCCCCGATCGTGTCATAAGTGAGAGTCAAAGATAACGGCGTGCCACCACCTACAGGAACAATTCGTTCACTCTGTTCTGGGGAAAGCCTTACTTGGACCTGATCGGTTACAGTAGTACTTACCACTGGAGTATTGGTATTGCTTCCTGCTATCGCAATAAGAGTAGGTCCTTCCGGAGTGCCTGCAAGCAAGGTAATTGTGCAGCTCTGACCAATTGCAAGACTTGCACCACACGTGTTGTTAGATACACTAATATTACTGTTACTGGGAATGATAGGTGCTACATTCTGTGCCCCAGTTTGGGAGGTGATCCGATTTTGCACCGTGACAACAAATGTTTGATGTTCAAAAACGCGCACTACTGTTGGAATTACAGTGAGCATTGCCGGCGCTGATAAAGTTTGCACAGCTACATTTGCAGTATTCGTGTTGCTGCCACTAATAGCTATATCAGTAAGTTCCTGTGCGGCGGCGGCTGTAAAATTGACGACGCAACTCGCCCCAATTGGTAGATTTGGTCTGCATGTAGTACTTTGGATTCTGACATTACTGCCGTGAGGAATTGGTATCTGCAGATTCTGGGTCGCATCTTTTGATAACGCGCTGTTAGTTATAGTGATGCTTCCAATACCGTCAACAGGAAAGATTAACGTTGATGGTGACACACTAATTAGGGCACTGACAGCTGGGCCTCGAGTAATCTTTAAACTGTCATCACGACTGGGCCAATAACATTGATTTGGGTTCGGGCTGCCATTTGAGTTCGCTTGACATAATCGGGGACCACCATCAACTCCACCTTGGGGCAGTAGACGGCCAGTAATTGCAAGATGTAAAATACAGGAGTCATTTGCTTCTCCTTTAGGAGACAATTGGCAAGGAGCAACTTGGGTGACGCCAGTTGTTTCCCAAATCACCAGTTGTTTGGACCTGCTGGATTGATTTTGTACTAAGTATCGTACGTGGCCCTCAGCGTTTTCTGCTACGGTTTGGGTGGGATTGCTTCCTTTTACTGGCACGATAGTCCAAAGTGGCCCTGCTTGTGCTATTGTACCGGTCAGAAAGAGTAGAAGACAGATCAACATCTTGTTTATTAGAGTATACTTGAAATTTATTTGCATATCTTTATCCTTAAACTATATGAGTCAATTAACAACAAGGGCCAGAGGCTAAGCATTCATTAATGAAAATGGATAATCTGAAATTGAGTAACGAACGTAGATACTGCATTTAACGAACTCACCGCAACATCTGCTCTTAATTTATTCATCAAATCATATTCCAATAAATTATGAGACCGCTCCAAAACAATTGGCTACCTATTGAAACACAGTATCCTTAATTCTTAAACGCTATTTTTAAGATATGCTTATAATAAGAATGAAATGCCTCACCAACGTAAACAGAAAGAAGTAAGTAGCAAATTAAGGGGAGTTTGGGGAAGAAGCCTAAACGATAAGATAATACAGCAAACATATTTTTCCTTAATATTAATTCTATTTTTATAAAGTTAATTGGTTTAAAATCCCAATGTTAGGCTTCCTTTGAACAAATGGTGGAATGTAAAGCATTGTCAGTGTCCCAAAGACAACGATGTACTGTAGAGTCAATTACTTTGTCATACAGCAATAATTCCGTTGCTTCGACATGGAAACACCCAAATTGTCCCGAATCGATTTGAAAATCCGCATAGAGGCAATTCTCAGCAGAAATACCCGGTAAAATAATTGTGTCAATTGAGTTTTGTTGAACTGCGAATATAGCTTGTAAGCCTGGATCAGCAAAAATGGTCGGATGCCCATACACCACAACAGTGATGAAATCGTAAGTGTGCAGTTCAGTAAGAATTTTATCCCTTATTTTATCATAGGAATTCTGTCGATCATCTTCAGAAAAATATGTTGGATCAAGAGATTCTGACAATTTAGAATAACGCTCTATCCATTGTTTGGTAATAGGCTCATTAACCAAATATAAAACCTTGTCCGCACTGGTAGTATACGTTTTAAATTCAGTCGTAAAATGAGATATAGACTTAATGCCTGAACCAACTAAAGCTAATTTCTTAATGATAAATCCTTTTACTATCTAACCACTCTGGACATGTCGGCAAATTGTTCGGAAGTAATATAGCATGAAAAAACCATAATTAAATCCTCATAACCTTAACTACAACTGATGTTCAAACTATAACAAAAGTCTGTAAACTAAGTTTGCAAAAATGATATTATTCCCTCGAATAACAGTCCCCCTCTTGATGAGATTTGTAGTTATCTATTTTGTCAGAGTGATAAAATCTGAATAAGGATAATCATGTTGTTACAGAATTGTTTGAAGCTGCATAGAAAGGAACTGACATGTTAAAATGTACTATTCTCGATGATTATCAAAAAGTTGCTACCTCGTTTGGAAAATGGTCGCTAATTGAACCTCATGTAAAAGTGCAGTCATTCCAGCATCATTTTTCAAATGAGGATGACTTAGTTAATGCCGTGGTTGAGCAGGATATTCTTGTAATTATGCGAGAACGTACTTTATTCAATGCGCAAGTACTTTCTCGTTTACCTAATTTAAAGCTACTAGTAACCTCTGGTATGCGCAATGCTGCAATAGATCTTGAATATGCAACAAAACAAAGTATTGCCGTATGTGGGACGAATAATCTTTCTGAACCAGCAGCAGAACTCGCTTGGGCGTTGATTCTGGGCATGGCGAGAAATATCCCCCAAGAAAACTTAGCTTTGAGAACAAACGGTTTATGGCAAAATACTATAGGGACTGGGTTAAATAACAAACAGTTAGGTATTCTGGGATTAGGAAAAATAGGTACTCAAGTTGCAAAAGTAGGTAAAGCTTTTGGTATGAATGTCATGGCATGGAGTCAAAATTTAACCACGGAACGCTCATCCTCTTGTGGGGTCTCATTAGCTCCCAGCAAAGCATTTTTGCTGGAAAACAGTGATTTTGTGACGATTCATCTTTTATTAAGCGAACGAACTAAAAACCTGATCCAGGCCGCTGACATTGCACGCATGCGCTCTTCAGCCTATTTGATCAATACTTCCAGAGCACCTATTGTCAATGAAAACGCTTTAGTTCAAGCATTAATGGATAAACGCATTGCCGGTGCAGGCCTAGATGTATTTGATGTCGAGCCGTTACCTATGGAGCATCCGTTTAGAACGCTCCCTAATGTGTTGGCTACGCCTCATATTGGGTACGTGACGACAGAAAATTATAAAATATATTTTGAGCAAGCAATTGAAAATATTATCGCCTTTTTAAATAACAATCCTGTCAGAACATTAACTACTACTGATGCTCAAACCATAGCAGAGATTAATTAAAGACTGAAAAATAAAGCCAACACTTTGGATATTAATGGAATAACGGAAGGCTTCCATCGAAAGATGAAACTAATACAACGAAGGGCATATGGATTTAG
>NZ_CALMPD010000251.1 GCF_937871865.1 uncultured Legionella sp. | reverse complement strand
GCCTCCCACAATTAATTTAATTCAGAGGCGACAACTTTCCTGAAATTGGGGGCTATAATGTGTTTAATAATCATAGAATCATAAGTAGCCAAGGCTTTTTCTAATAACTTAGAATTCAACTCTACCCCATTATCGATAAGCTTGGCTACTGCGGCTCGACGTCCAAAAAACTTGTAATTTCTAATGCCACGTTTAAATTAAAATCTATTTCGTACTTCTTTTGCATAATAAATTCTCATCGAGTCAAAAATTAAAGGTCGGTATGAAATGCAAAGCCCCTAATATTCAGTTTTGATTAAATTAATAACTAATGGCAAGATTTAATCATCATGAGAGATATCGTTCCAATCATTTAAATTGATATGTTATATTCAGAATTTTAATATCTATTATATTTTCAACTGGTTATTGATATGTTGCATTATTATGCAAAAACATCGAAATAAAGTAATTTGCTTGATGGCTTTACTATTTGGAATTAAAGACAGTGTTCTTTTATAATATGAAGGAGCCATTGCAGCGGTTTATGGTTGCTTAAACGTTTATGGTACAACATGTTAACCGCAAAATGGTTGTTAAGAAAAGGTATAATTTTGATCTCAAAATCCTGCTTGTTATTTAAGGAAGTCGCTAAATGTCGAGGTACAATTCCCAGGTAATCGGTATCACGAATGACCTCAAATGCACTAATTAAGTTTGATACGGTTATTTTTATATTTCGTTTCATGCCAACATCAGTCCATTGTTGATACAATGCCTTTTCAATAAAAGCGATGTCTACATGTTCTGCTGCCATAAACTGCTCTTGAGTTAACTCCTTAGAGGCGAATGGATGCGATTTACGCATGGCACAAACCATCTCATCTTCAAATAGAAATTCGGTGCTTATGGAGCTCCCATAAGGAAGAAAATCAGCCCCAATTGCTAAATCTACTTTAGTTGCGAGTAGCTCATCGAGATCTAAATGTTCCGATATCCAGGTAGTTTTTAATGTAAAATTGGGGGCATATTGCTCCAGATAAGCGGATAATCGAGATAAAATTATCAGCTCACCATGACTGCCAAGGATAAGATTAAAAGCGGCACGTTCAGAGTAGGGATAAAACTCATCTTTTGCAAGGACGTTATCTGCACAAGCTAAAAAGGACTTAATCTTTGGACTCAAAACCAAAGCTTTAGGAGTAGGTTTTAGGCCATGTGCTTCGCGAATAAATAAAGGATCATCAAACACCCCTCTTAACTGCTTCAAAATTCCACTCATAGCTGCCTGACTAAGATTAGATTTATCAGCAGCTTTTGAAACAGACAACTCGCTTAATAAGACATCCAGATATACTAACAAATTTAAGTTCACTTTTTTAAAGTTCATGAGGTAACAGGCCATTCAATATTTTTTATCTTATTACACGAGTATAGTTAGTTTTTTTACGCAGGATAAAATTAGCTTCGTTTCTTAAGAAAAATCAGGATTATAAATCGTGTGAAGGTCAATACATTGTTCGTAATCGAACTTATGATTGCTTTACTTTTTTCCAGATAATGAGCTGCTTGCCGTAAGATAGTGCTACTCCGGGAGTGAGATGATTCCATTTAATAATGTCCTCCATTGTTACTTTATAAACTCTTTCGAGAGTATTAAACGTTTCGTTAGGCTGAACAATATGAATAACCCTATATACTTTACCTTTTATGGGAGTCTGGCTTAAGAATTTTGCCTTTGAAATTTCATGGAACGGTAGTACAGGAGTATTTTTAGTACTTGGAATTAACAAGACCTGATTAGGACGTATGCCATGATCGGACAAACGGTTTAATTTTTTAATCAATGTAACGGTAGTATGATACTGTCTGGCTATACTTTGTAAGCTATCGCTTGGCAGGACAAGATGCTTTGTCCAGCTAACCCGTTTATCAACAGGCGAATGAGATAGATTGAAATAGAATTGAGTCACTTTCGCTATGGGAATAAGTAAAGTGAAGGGTTTATATGGTGCTGTAGCCCATCGATTATAACCCGGATTTAATTTGGTTAATTCATTCATTGAAATACCGGCCAAACTGGCAGCATGATTCAAATCAATTTGACTGCCAATACTAACCTCCTCAAAATACGGTCGAAACGCCTTTTGAGGGAGATTTATTTTATAAGCCAGGGGCTTACTCATGATTTCAGCCAGAGCTAAAAATCGAGGCACATAAACTTGGGTTTCTTTGGGCACAGCCAGCTCCCAAAAATTGGTCGTTCCTCCAGATTTAGCCGCTCTGCCGATGGCACCCTCACCAGCGTCATAAGCGGCTATAGACAGTATCCAGTTACCATTAAACACTTTATTTAAACGAACAAGGTGAGTGAGCGCTGCATTAGTTGAATGGCTGATGCTTCGTCTGCCATCAAACCACCAATCCTGAATTAAACCTAACTCGCTCCCTGTCATTGGCATTATTTGCCATAAACCTGCTGCTCCAACTTTAGAATAAGCAAAAGGATCATAAGCACTTTCTATCATAGGAAGCAATGCTAATTCACCAGGTAAGTTTCTTCGTTGAATTTCCCGAGTCACATGATATAGATAAGGTTCAGCCTTTTCACAAACCTTGGTAACAAAACCTGGATGATCAAGTATCCAGCGTATTTGCTCTTGAACCTCAGGTCGATTAACTTCGTGATTCATCTTAAATTCACTACGTAATACATCCCATACATCAAGAATTTGCGATGCTTCGGCATAAAGACTGATGCTAAAAATTACAAGGTAAATGGATAGCTTCTGTATTTTTTTACACATAAATGTCTTAATCAAATTACCATTCCTACTCTATCAGGCTGCTTTGGGGTCTGTTTACAATTCATTGTTTATGCCTACCAGCACAAACCAGAGCTGGACGTTACCCACAAATCGATTCTCTACGTACCGCAACTTTATACCAGAGAGGCGATAAATAAACATCTCAATAAACCCGGAGAAGTTCTCGTATTCCGAAGTACCTCAATACCTCGAAGCAGCACCATCCCATGCAGAATGACCACAGCTGAGTCGTGCTATCCAAGAGCCCTGGCTCAAAAGCTGGATACCGTGGTCAAGCCACGGTAATTCGATAGTTTTTCAAGGATTATTGAGAAGCAACCGGCAATAAGCGGGCTATCTCAATATCCAGAAGAATTATCCTATTCCGAACGTCAAGGAAAGAGCCATGTCGAATTACCGCGGCTTGAGCACGGTATCCAGCGGCTCCGGCTCAAAACTGGGTACAGTGTCAAGCCCCACTAATTCGCTACTGTCGTTTTGCCATAATTTTTTTGTTGTGCATAATGACCTTGATCACCATACACTTCTGGGGATTATTACATAATATTACGAAGAAAAACTACTTAAGCCATTAAGTTAAATGAAACGTTTTGGTGAGTGAGCTTTTGCGATTTAACATGAGACAGGAGTAATTTGAACCTCCATTTATAGAAACACTCTCAATACCTGTAATAAAGAGAGAGTAAACAAAAATCATACAAATTGCCTTTAATAACCCAATAAGGATTCATACGGCAAATTCAAGATGCTTTCTCTCGCATTCCTCAGCAGTCATTTCTACAGGTGCTTTTGAAAATAGTTTTGAAAAGTGCAAGATTTTATATGCGATATCATTAGGCAGGTCTTTGGGAATGGTGGAACCAGGATCATTGCGACCAATAAGAAAACTGAAACGTCGTTCATTAATCATTTTTTTATCTTTTATTATTTGTTCTTTAGCCACAGCACACAAATCCATCACATCAGTAACGGGTGTTATCCCAGTAATTTCGTTAGCTAAACCAAATTTTTCTAAAAAACCAAAAAGGAGATCCTTATCTTCCTGAGATAAGCTTCTTGTTAGACTTTTATTGTTGATCCAATTTAGTCCTTTACTAATTCCAAACATAATCCCCATAATAAAGAACGTCAAGAGCATACCGAACAGTATAAGGAATCGCATCGCTTGCTCATGACGAGCTTTGTTATTAGAAGCATCAATAAGATGTAGCAGTTCATTCTGTAAACAGGGAAAAATCCTATATCTTAGACAAGATACCACATATTCCTCTGTCTCCAATATTCCTATAGTGACAGCCTCATATATGTCGTATTTACAGTGTTGCCAGAAATCGATAGAAGATGATTTATAGGCACACAGCATTTCATATATTTTGTTTAACTCATCCTGTTTTTCTATTCGATTTAAAATGGCAAGTGTATCTAGCGAAGGATTTTCTTCGTCAAAATCATTTAACAATAACGTTCGTTCATTAGATTCACTTTTTGTTAACATTCAAGCCTTCCATAGTTGATTGGAGAGACATCAAAACAAGGATTTTAAGTTAAAATGTTTCGCTTGTACAACAAGAGCTTAAGCAACTAAATATTTATAATGATTATCCTGCTTCACAGTTTTATGAGGATGAGACATAATAAATATCAATCAAGCTCCGTATCAATTTAACAGGGAATTTAAATGAATCGTCTGCTGAAAATATCGCGCCTGGAAGGCTTAACTGATGGTATTTTTGCTGTGGCGATGACAATTCTTGTTCTTGATTTACGCTTGCCTGCTGGTGTGGTAGATAATACTCACCTCCACCTTTTTTTGGATGCTATTTATTTAAAATTATTTATCTATAGCGGTAGTTTTATTATTTTAGGTACCCTATGGATTGCCATGAATTTCCAATTTGGCATTCTTGACCATCTGAATCGACCTTATTTGTGGTGCAATATATTTTACTTAATGGCTATTTGCATCGTACCATTTTCAGCAAGTTTTGTAGCTGCATTTCCAAATAGTGAAACGAGCATCACATTTTTTGCAATCAATTTACTGTGTTGCAGTCTCGGACAGTTATTGATAAGTGAATGTGCGCGAATTTATCAATTAAATGGCGCAAGATACACTCCTGCCATTCGCAGAGCAGTCTTGCAACGTATATCTGTTGCTCCACCTTTTTATATCGTTTCTATATTCCTGGCCTCAGTCAATACAACCATCGCCTTTATCGTATTAATCATTCCACCACTCGTTTATATGATACCAGGCTATGTAGACCAATTTGATCAAGAACAATAAGAAGCCTTCTCATTTTGGTTACATAATTAGGGGTTTGTGATCATTATCTTTTTCTATTTTCGCCATCTCAGCAGCAGCTTTAGACGTTTGAGCAAGGCGGCCGCCTGTTCTGCGATCAAAAAATCCCCCAATGATCTTACCAATATCATATGGAAGCGATTGATTGGCACTGGCTAATGCTCCTGCTGCTGCACCAGCAGTATAAGCTTTGGGAGATTTCGTAATTTTTATCATTTCTTGCAAGACGTCTTCTGGTCTGTCCTTTTCAAAAATAGAGTCATTAGTATATTTTAAATGCTTAAAATAAAATGCGAGTATTTTTATATCTTGCTTGTTCTTTATGATGCTATGAAAATTTTTATTGAGACTCAGCATTTCAACAAAATCATCGCGATGATCTTTAAATTCGACCATTATGGTTCCGAGATCCTGAAGATTTTTCACTAGACGTGACAAAGAATCGGTTTCTTTAAACAAACGAAATAGCTCATCCTTATAATTTTTTTCTGAAAATTTGTTTGCCAGATTTGAAAAAAAAGCCCTGCTATTGACTAATGAAACGAATTTACCTGGTTGTTTCAGTAATTCAATGACTTCTTCCTTATATTCAGGGTAGTTCAATACAATATTCAAGAGATCTTGTTTGGGGGAATTTAATGCGGCTATAAACTTATCATGTTTTTTTAACATGTCATTCCTTGGTCTAGTTGATCCATTATAAATCAATTATAGCAGGTATTGATTATTTTAAAAAATAGATCGCTGTTGAAAAACGATTGACTGAGCTGCATCCCTTTTTAATACCCATTCAATTAAATGCACACTGTGCTCTCTAATCTGATTTACTTTTATCTAGCAATCAAGGTCTTAAAATGATATTATTAAATATAAATTAAGAACTCTTTGGTAAGAAATGGCAAAAGCATGTGTTTTAAATGAAAATGAATTCAAACGACTTTTTATGGCCGCAGAAGACAGCCCCTTTGCGCTAAGAAACGTTGCCATAATTTATTGTTCATTTGGCTTGGGGCTTAGCGTAAAAGAAATCGCTGCGTTAACATTTTTGGATGTTGTCGATCAAAACTTCAAGATCCTGGATGAAGTAAAGCTAAAACGCATTAATGCAAAAGGTGAAAAGCAACGCGATGTCTACATTAGCAACATAAAAATTATCACCGCATTACAAGATTATGTAGATTCTATACGAGCTCAAAACCAGGAAATCTTTAATCTAAAGACCCCATTATTTAAAACTCAGCGTGGAAATCGCTTTCATCCGGATGTATTACAAAAATGGTTTCGTAAACTCTACGACAAGTCTGGATTAACCGGCGCAAGCTCTCATTCAGGACGACGCACATTTATTACTCGATTAATTGAGCAAGGTGCTGATATTAAGTCGGTATCTCGTTTGGCGGGCCATGCAAACATTGCAACCACCTCAGGATACATAATAGATAACCCCGGCAGCTTAAAGCGTCTTTCTAATTTGGCAGTATTTTAATGCTCTTTATTTTAACCCCCTTTTGGTTTAAGCATTTGACGATGCAAAAAGAACCTTATCACTATCTTCGATTTGAAAAAGAGTCCAGATACTATGAGCTAAGGCTCAGCAAAGACTTATTTGAGGATTGGACGCTCACCACCAGTAATGGGCGCATTAAATCAAAACTCGGACAAAGTCGTACCCAAGCCTTTGATACATTTACTGAAGCCTTAACGCAATTGTATGCCACAGCAGAACTAAGACATCAACGCCTTTATCAAATGAAGCGCTACATGGTGGATGATATAGTGTATGCTTTTTTGTTGCTCCATCTTTGCTCGCATGCCGCGTATAAAAGTAAAGAAAAGACCAAGCGCAAGAAAACGAGTATAAACAAACCCAATAGAATGCGAGCAATTCCCACTGGAGGTATTATGAATCAAGGGTGTTTTATGTTTTAACAGTCATGTTTTAACTCACTGTTCCTCAATCATGATTTTTATACCAATTAGCATAATGCTCAAAGCCCTGATCAATACTAATACTCGGGCTGTATTTTAAATCATGAATAGCTGCATCTATATTTAAAGTTTGACCATAAAATAATGTTCCGGCACTGTATTTAGTGAGCCAAGGTTCCTTCTTTATAAAAGAGAAGCGATATAAGCGCTCATAACAACCTGCAATTTTTTTTGCTAGTGAATATGAAAGAAATCGAGTTTTTAAAGGCCTGTCTAATGCTTTATAAAGCGAGATGAGAACAGCCATTAGCGTAGTAGGTGCTCCATTGCTAATGTTATATTTGTTACCGCAAAATTGGCTGTCAGCTTTGGCGGCCAAAATCAAACTGTCCACTGCATTTTCAACACAAGTGATGTCTATTATGTTTTGCCCAGTACCTATTAGAGGTACAACTCCTTGTTTTTCTGATTTCAAAATACCAGGAATAACTGAGCGATCGTAGGGACCAAAAATTGCTCGAGGCCTAATGGTGATCACATTTAAATTTTGTTCCTGATAGGCTTTATCAATTAAGGTTTCTGCCATTAATTTGGTTCGAATACAATGAGTTGCTGCCTTCTTGGGCAAAACTGCATTTTCTTTAACGTTGTGTTTTTCAGTGTAATCAAAATAAATACTGGACGAAGATACATGAATTAATCGAGCGGTTATCGGGGTTGCTTCAATTACATTTTGAGTCGCTACAACATTTGCCTGGTAAAAATCTTTGTATTTACCCCATGGACTTGATAATGCGGCACAATGAAACACTACGTCAGCGTCTTTACTAATCTTCTTCAATGATGCCAAATCCATCAAATCCAAAGAAATAAAGCGTATTCCCGATCTACTGATAATAGAGCCCAGATATTGATTGCGCCCCAAAGCAATCACGTCATGCCCTTCATTTGCCAGACGTTTGATCAAATTCATTCCCAGACAACCCGTAGCACCAGTTACCACGCACAACATATTTATACTCCAAATAATCCCGTAAGCATTTAAGCCTGAACGTGGGTAACTAGATTTTCTATTTGAGCTAATGTAAGAAAATACAACGTTGCAGGATAGGACTTTTTGTGATCAATATTTGGGCAAATATTAGCATGGCGCTGAAAAAACAGCAATGTTCATCCCTATAACATATAAACATCAATACAAAAAAACATTGTTTTCTTCGATTTATTAATAGACCGTGTAAAACCCGCGTGCCGAATTACCGTGGCTTGACCACGGGGCAGATCGAATATAGAGTCCAGCTCCTTTCAGTTACAAATATAAGTGCCGGCTGCAAGCAACCAGTCTACACTTGTTTGTTCGTGTATTTGTAGCCCGGTTGCTTGCAGACGGGATTTTCCCCCACCCAAAGGAACATTAAAAGAACGCTCCTCCTGTAGCGCATAAAATTATATTTTTAAAGGTCTATACTTAAGTGTGACTGCTAAAAATGTACATTAAGTATAGGTTTATAAAAACAAGGAGTTAATCATGTTAAGTTGGGCACTCATTTTTTTAGTTGTTGCAATTATTGCAGCAGCGTTCGGATTTAGAGGAGTAGCATCAACTGCTACGGAAATTGCAAAAGTACTCTTTTTCCTGTTTATTATTCTATTTGTGGTGTTTTTACTAATGAACCTTCTTGGAATAGGAGCAACTCCAATACCAGTAGTTAATTAAAACAAGTTATTAAACGACATACCGTAGCCTCTCTACGGTATGATCGGATAAAAGAATCTCCAGGTGATTAACGATATTAAAATAAATTCAACCTCGAAGAGCCTGAATAACATAAGTTCTATACAAAAACACTCAAAAAAATTACAATCCCCGGTTATCAAATTCACATACCACATTCCCAATGGATGTCCATTATGAGTCATTTAATAGACCTCTCTCTTCTCAAAAGAAACCGCGATTATTCCTTACTCTACTTGGGGCAATTTATATCATTTATCGGAACAATGATTACATTTGTCGCCCTTCCCTATCAGATCTATCATCTGACCCAGTCTACTTTAGTGGTCGGATTATTGAGTTTTACTCAATTAATACCTTTATTGGTTACAGCCCTTGTTGGCGGTGTTTTTGCAGACCGTTATAACCGACGTGCGCTCTTAATTATCAGTGAAATTCTGTTGGCAGTCGGATGTTGTTTTTTAGCCTTGAATTCTTACCTTAATACTCCCAGTATCATTACTATATTCATTGTTTCGTCTTTAATGTCAGCCATTACAGGGTTGCACCGCCCTGCTTTTGATAGTATTACTCAGCAGATAGTTAAACCCGAAGATTATAAAAATGTCGGAGCTCTGGGAAGCTTTAAATTCAGCTTCTGCATGATAGTAGGACCCGCAATCGCTGGATTAATTATTGCTCAATACGGAATCGTCATTACTTATCTTATTGATTTTGCAACTTTTTTTATATCTATTATTAATCTTAGTCTCATGCACCACATTCCAAAACCAATAAAACATAAGCATCCGTCTATCATTGCGTCTTTAAAACAGGGAATATCCTTCGCCTTCAGTCGCCAAGAATTGGTTGGCAGCTATTGTGTGGATTTTATTGCGATGATATTTGCCATGCCCAATGCGTTATTTCCCGCCATTGCACAATCCTATAGTGGAGCTAAAACCTTAGGATTACTTTATGCGGCACCAGCCATAGGCGCTTTAATTATTTCATTTGTAAGCGGCTGGACTGCTCGAGTCACTCATGATGGCAAAGCAATAGCCATAGCTGCCGCCTGTTGGGGTGCTGCAATTATAGGTTTTGGATTGTCTGGCTCATTATGGATGGCTATGATGTTCCTGGCGTTATCCGGAGCTTTTGATGCCATCAGTGGTATTTTTAGAAGTAATTTGTGGAACAATACCATTCCACCTGAGCTAAGAGGGCGATTAGCAGGCATTGAAATGCTCAGTTATTTAAGCGGCCCAAGATTAGGTGATACCAGAGCTGGGCTTGTCGCCGCATGGAGTGGAATCGGTACCGCCCTCATATCTGGTGGTGTGTTATGCATTATTGGTGTTGGACTGTCTTGCTATGCATTGCCTAAGTTCTGGCAGTACAAAGCAAAGTAATTGGGTTTATCTCTGGTGCCAAACGTCACAAGCTCAGCCCCAGCCTGCATCAGTTATTGACTTACACTGCCACTACACACATCCCCTTCTTCAATGCCATTAAGCCAGACCTGTAATTGTTTGATACGGTCATTAATAATGTTTTCAAGGAAAGTACATTGACACATGGAGAATACTGAACCATAGGAATCTTTATTTTCTGGAATATACATGGAATCAACATAAGCATCTCTGAATGCTATCCATTTTTGTTGGGCAATGACAAACTTGTTGATAAACATTTTATCATCAGCGTATTTTTCTAAAACTTTTTTATAAACCTGATTGAGTCTGGTATCCGCATTCTTCATTTCATTACACGCTGCAGTATTCATTTGAAGCTGTGTCTCAGCTTTTACAGCATTACATATAATTGTCATTAAAAATACTAGCGAAAGTACACTCCTAATACTCATAGCTCATACTCCATTAGATTATATTACTTTGACCTCTTAATCATTGAGACCGATTAATTCATAGACCTAATCGCCGATGATACTTTCCTTCTTATGATGTCTGGCCAATGTTTCATCAAGACTTGCAGCTTCTGTTAAAGCAGCAACATTTTCTTTGGTAAAAAATCCATCAAAACCATGGCATCGCTCAACATATTCGGTAATGAGCAAAGAATACTGTGAGTGTTTGGAAAAGATTTGTTTTAAATCAGGGCTATCCGTACATGCACCAAAAACCCAAGCTAAAAACTCTACATGTGCTTTATTTTGTAATGTATTGATTACATAATCGATGTTCTTGATTCCAGAAGCATGATCGCCATCAACCACTTCGTAAGCGATATGATGCATTCTTCTCCCATAGTTGAGCACAAACGTTTCTGTTGGCATGGGCAGGTTTTTAAATGAGTTCACCATAAATGAAATGTTATTTGCAGTAAACACTTTGGCCGGGGAAACAATATCATCACCATGCGGAATTCTGTTCACGTTCGTAGAGGAATTCATATCGGCAATATTATACACTCCCCAAAAGTAATATTTAGAGAGACATAAAAACTCCAATATAGCATCCTCCCGCTCACCGGCAAGGATTCGGGTTGCCATATGATCGATGCCTTTTAATAATCCTTTGGTTCCATTTTCCTGACTCAACTGCTCGGCATCATTTAATTTTTTTTCCTGTTCTTTGGTTAAACTAAATCGTTGGCCTAGCTCCAATGCCTCAAAATCAAAAATGGATCCTTCGATATACCCTACGCTGTT
>NZ_CALMPD010000250.1 GCF_937871865.1 uncultured Legionella sp. | reverse complement strand
GAGCCCGAAGAACACACTTCCCCCTGGTTAGCAAAAGCCCCAAAAAGCGCTCCATCAATTGCCATCTCCAGATCACAGTCGGCAAATACAATATTGGGATTTTTTCCACCCAACTCCAAAGAGATACGCTTTAAATTTCCCGCAGCTGCCTGCATTATTTTTCTGCCGGTCACAGTCCCTCCAGTGAAAGCCACTTTATCCACCAGAGAATTAACAGCCAGTTCTTCCCCAACATCAACACCGGGGCCGGTAATGAGATTTACTACCCCTGCCGGAAAGCCGCATTGATCAATCAGCTTGAATAATTCAATTGCCGTTAGAGGGGTTAGTTCGGAAGGTTTTAATATTACGGTATTTCCTGCTGCAAGTGCTGGAGCAAGTTTCCATGCCGCCATCAGCAATGGGAAATTCCAGGGTATAATTTGGCCGCACACTCCAATAGGCTCACGCACGACATAACTAAAGGAATTGGCTGGAACTGACATTGTTTCGCCATGAATTTTAGGGGCAAGTCCTGCATAAAACTCAAAACAATTAGCGGCATCGGCTACATCATACTCAGCCTCAGCCAAAGGTTTTCCGCAGTTTCGTGTTTCCAGCTCAGCTAACATTGCCGCATTGGCCCGAATCAAATCAGCAAGCTTGAATAATAATTTACTGCGTTCAAGAGCAGACGTTTTTTTCCAATCTCCTTCATCGAATGCCTTACGAGCCGCATTGATTGCAAGAACAACATCTTCTTTCGCACTTTCAGGAACTGTTGCAATCAATGCCCCATTACCAGGATCAATAATATCTCGAGTAGCCCCACTTTGGGCGGCAGTGAATTGTCCATTAATATACATATTCATTATTCAATACCTGTGTTATTGAGTAAGAGCATTTCCTTTTCTTTCTTCAAATATAGTATAGATATTTCAGATCTGATTAGGACTCATTGACTTTTTAATCTAAATCACGAGCAGATTTTTTTTGTAAGCTATACTTGAACTATGATGAGGGAGTTAAATAGATACTAGGGATAACGTAAAGTTCATCTTAATAACTGATTAATACCCCCATTCTTACTCTTATGAATACCTACGTTTAACGGGGGAATTATGGATAAATCTGCAGCTCAAATAGTCTTTAAAAATAAGATTCTAATTCTTGGATTCGGCAGTATTGGCCAGGCAATATTACCTCTTTTATTCCAATATTTGAAATTAGATCCCACTCAAATTCACATCCTGTCAAAACATAATCTTGGCGCAGATGTAGCAAAAAATTACCAGGTTCAATTCGATGAAATTGCTGTTACAGAAAATAATTATCAGGAACTTTTATCATCGATTCTTAAACCAGGTGATTTTTTGTTAAATTTATCCATAGGGGTATCCAGCCTTGATTTAATAAAATATTGCCATGAACATAAACTGTTATATCTGGACGCTGCTGCCGAATCCTGGGAGAAAAGAAATATTGAGAGCAAGGAACTACTCTCGAATTATGCTTTGCGCGAAGCATCATTACAGCATAAGAAACAAGGGCCTACTGCTGTTTTAACTCACGGAGCCAATCCAGGATTAGTGTCTCACTTTCTTAAGCAGGCCTTGTGGAATGTCGCCCAAGATAATAATTGGGGCGGTACATTACCTCAAAAGGCAGAAGAATGGGCACAATTAGCTCACGATCTTGATATTAAAACGATACATATTGCAGAGCATGATAGCCAAAAGTCATCTCAAGCCAAAAAGACCGATGAATTTATCAATACCTGGTCAGTGGATGCATTAATCGGTGAAGCACTTCGACCTGCTGAATTAGGCTGGGGCAGCCATGAACGCCATTGGCCACATGATGCCAAGCATCATGATTTTGGCTCAGATTGTGGTATTTATCTCGCTCAACCAGGAGCTGAAACTCGAGTACGTACCTGGACCCCAGGCTCAGGCCCTATTAATGGTTTTTTGATTACTCATGCAGAAGCCTTATCAATAACCCAATACCTGACATTAAAAAAAGAGAATCAAGTATATTACAGGCCAACTGTTCATTATGCCTATCATCCTAGTCCTGATGCCATAACCTCCCTGAAAGAGCTGGTGCAAAGAAAATACGTTCCCCATAGTGAAAAACGAATCATGCTGCATGAAATTACTGATGGCACCGATGAACTCGGAGTTTTATTAATGGGAAATAAAAAAGGGGCCTATTGGTATGGTTCTCGCCTATCAATACATGAAGCTAAAAAGTTAGCGAACCACAATAATGCAACCAGCTTACAAGTTGCAGCTGGAGTGTTATCAGGTATCATTTGGGCGATGAACAATCCGGAGCGCGGAATTATAGAACCCGAAAATATGGATCATGAGTTTGTTTTAAATATAGCATCTCCTTATCTCGGTACTGTTGGCGGTTATTATACTGATTGGAGCCCATTGCAAGACCCCAAAAATTCGAATACGAAACATACTGACCAAAGTGACCCTTGGCAGTTTATTAATATTCGAGTTAGTGAATAAAACATCTGACCGAGCACTCCTTCAAGGAAAGTGTTCGGTCAATGACATCAATTTTAAAATATTATTCTCTCGCCCCTTGGGGGGAGAGTTAGAGAGAGGGTGAGTATGTGGCGCAAAACTTCTGAAAACGCCATAAGTATTTGATTGCAAGGTGGGGTTCTTTGCAGGAAGGTACGAAATTTCCCGGCACACCCATACAATCCTTTGCCAGTCTAGGCTGTAGCCAATAAATCGATTTTTT
>NZ_CALMPD010000249.1 GCF_937871865.1 uncultured Legionella sp. | reverse complement strand
AGAAACGGCAATTGACTGGAATCAGGTTATTTTTAAAGGATTGGTAATCAAAGGTATTTATGGGCGTGAAATGTTTGAAACCTGGTATAAAATGATTGCCATGCTGCAAAGTGGTTTAAATATTCAACCGGTAATGACCCACCATTTCCCAGTTGATCAGTACGAACAAGCATTTCAAATTATGGCATCCGGTCAATCAGGTAAAGTAATTCTTGATTGGTAAGGGCGTGGCGTTTTAAGAGGATTGGAACTTTATGGCACAGTATATTTTCACTATGAATCGGGTGAGCAAGATTGTTGAAAACCAACGATTTATTTTAAAAGACATTTCATTAAGTTTTTACCCCGGGGCAAAAATTGGGGTTTTAGGTTTAAATGGTTCGGGTAAGTCGACCTTATTAAGAATTATGGCTGGAGTCGATACGCAACACGAAGGTGAAGCAAGACCTCAACCAGGTATTCGTATTGGCTACCTGGAGCAAGAGCCACAGCTGCATCTGGAAAAAACGGTTCGAGAAGTCGTTGAAGAAGGTGTTGCTGAAATCAAGGAAAAGCTCGCTCGTTTTGATGAGATCAGTATGCGTTTCGCAGAGCCAATGAGCGATGATGAAATGAACACGCTTCTGGAGCAACAAGGTGAGTTGCAAAATGAAATTGAAGCATGCGGCGGTTGGGATCTAGACAGGCAACTTGATGTTGCTGCAGATGCTCTTCGATTGCCAGAATGGGATGCTGTTGTCGGCAAACTGTCTGGTGGTGAGCGCCGACGCGTAGCACTGTGCCGTTTATTACTTTCTAATCCTGATATGCTGTTACTCGATGAGCCAACCAACCATTTGGATGCAGAAAGTGTTGCCTGGTTAGAGCATTATCTTGAAAGTTTCCCAGGCACTGTCGTAGCCATTACGCATGATAGGTATTTCCTTGATAATGCGGCAGAGTGGATTTTAGAACTGGATCGCGGAGAAGGCATTCCATATAAGGGCAATTATACTTCCTGGCTTGAACAGAAAGAAGAACGTCTGAATATGGAGAAAAAACAGGAAGATTCACATCAACGCGCAATAAAAGCAGAGTTGGAGTGGGTACGTACCTCGCCCAAAGGCAGACATGCCAAGAATAAAGCGAGATTGGCCCGATTTGAAGAAATGAATTCAAAAGAGTTTCAAAAACGTAATGAAACTAATGAAATTTATATCCCACCAGGTGAGCGTTTGGGTGATCTGGTACTTGAAGGTGAAAAAATCTGTAAATCATTTGGCGACAGAATATTAATCGACAATCTTGATTTCGTACTGCCTAAAGGTGGAGTTTTAGGAATTATTGGACCCAATGGAGCAGGTAAATCCACCTTCTTAAAAATGATTACAGGCCAAGAACAACCTGATAGCGGTACTATTCGTGTTGGAGAAACGGTACAAATGGCTTATGTAGATCAGATGCGTGATGACTTGAATAATAATAATTCAGTCTGGCAGGAAATTTCAGACGGGCATGATATTATGCAGGTAGGTTCTTTCCAAATGCCTTCTCGTGCTTATGTGGGACGCTTTAATTTTAAAGGAACGGATCAACAGAAGAAAATGTCTCAGTTGTCAGGGGGCGAACGAAATAGAGTACATCTGGCCAAATTACTGAAAAGTGGCGGTAACGTATTACTACTTGACGAACCCAGTAATGATCTGGATGTTGAAACCTTACGTGCTCTGGAAGATGCGGTTCTGAATTTCCCTGGTTGCGCTATTGTCATTTCGCATGATAGATGGTTTTTAGATAGAATCTGTACTCACTTAATGGCTTTTGAAGGCGACTCGCAAATTACGTTTTTTGAAGGTAATTATAGTGATTATGAGGCAGACAGAAAACGTCGCTTGGGTGATGATGCGAATAAACCATCACGAATAAAGTATCGACGATTAAAAGATTAAGTTTAGTTATTCTATCCAGGTCACTCATCGATGTATTGGTTATGGGTGACTTTGGATCTTATTGTGGAGATAAAATCTAAATGAAAAAGTTACTTTGGTTGGGTTTGTTCCTTTGCCTTGGTCTTACTTCCTGTGTGGAATATGACGAATCTACCTTAATTACGGATGATGCGGGATATGTTCATAGAACGACCCATTATTTAAGAGATAAAAGAGGGCGTGATTATTTTCCTATGCAAATAAAAGCACCGGGAGAGCGGCAGTTTATTTTTGATCCTAAAGCTTCTGCATGGGCTGCTTATGATGCGGAAGGGAATCGGGTTATGACTGGTAGTGGTTCTGCTGGTGTTGATGTGTGTGAAGAAAACTCGAATCAATCATGCCGTACAATTACAGGTACATTCCGTATTTACAATAAACATGGTGCAGAATGCCGTTCCGGAGAATATCCCGTAGATACAAAGGGCGGTGCTAAGATGCCTTATTGTATGTATTTCTATCAAGGATTTACCATTCATGCTGCTTATGATGTACCTAATCATCCTTCAAGTCATGGATGTGTCCGTGTCTTGCCAAGTGCCGCAAAATGGCTAAATGAAGAGTTCATGCGTATAGGAACTAAAGTAATTGTATTAGCCTATCCAGATCAAAATGGGGTAAGAAATTCTGCAGCAGTAAAGAGATAATTATTCAGGTGTAAATCTGGCTGATTAACTGCCCGCATTGAGCTCTGCTGATGCGGGCTTTTTTATTTTTCAATCATTTCATTTTTTGAATGTGTTGATGCGATAGGGAGTATATATGTCAGGGAACAATGTTCGATGGGCAATTTTGGGTACAAGTTTTATTTCTGAAGTAATGGCAAAAGCAATCCATGCTTCAGCTACCAGCCAGCTTGTTGCCATTGGAAGCAGAACTGTGGCTTCAGCCCAACAGTTTGCACATCAGTTTTCGATACCGAAAATATACGACGATTATCAAAAATTACTTGAAGATCAAGATATTGATGCAGTTTATATTGGCTTGCCTAATCATGTTCATAAAGAATGGATTCTTCGCTCTGCCTATGCGGGTAAGCACATTTTATGTGAAAAACCTTTGGTACTTACATTTGAAGAGGCAGAAGAGGTTATTGCCGCCATTGATGAAACTAAAGTGTTTTGTATGGAAGCATTAATGTATCGCTTTCATCCATTTACCCAAAAATTACAAGAGCTTTTTAAACAACAAATTCTTGGTGATATTAAATTATTTCAGGCAATCTATACTGCTCCTATTGCGGATTTAGCTAATCCGGTTGCGGGAGGCAGTATTCGAAATTTAGGTTGCTATCCAATCTCTTTAATTCGTTTATTGGCAGGTTCAGAACCAATAGAACTAATCGCGACAGGGCGATTAAATCCGAAAACTCAAGCAGACAATCAGGCCAGCGCTCTTTTAACCTTTGAGCATGGAGTTATGGCGGTGGTTTCTACAGCAGATGATCTGGAAATGGTTTGGCAGTTTGATGTGTTTGGAACTAAGGGACATCTTAAAGTACTAAGTAATCCCTGGTTACCAGAAACAACAAACAATAAATTCCTTATCCAACTCTATGACGATTCAAAATCGTATGAGGTAACTGTTGAGGCAGAAAAACCTCTATATACTTATCAAATTGACACTGTAAATAATCATATAATGACTGGTGGCTATAGCAAGGACAGCGACGCGATGTCATTGATTGATAGTGTAGCAAATATCAAAATCTTGGAAGCCTGGCTAAAACAGGTTGAGAGCCGAAAGGCACCGTCGAACACTATGGGGGATGCCAAGGTATCTATCCCAGGCACCATGCCACATTATTGTTAGGCTGTTACTTTCTCGCAGGGGGCTAGGGTACTGAATACCGTGGCTTGACTGCGGTATTCAGAAATCTTCCTGTTGGGGTTCATTTCAGTAGCAGTGAATTGGCTATACCTCTATCTTGATTTTAAGATCAAGAACATTGGCATTGATATTTACAAATCCAGTGGTTAAGGGAACGGAATTATTATTCACCATTACTCTATTTTGCATCGTTGGATAGGAGAATACCCGGCCATAAATTAATTCTATTGTGGTGCTGGGATTGACATGATAATCCCCAATTATTCCCAGGAAATATTGAATATCTGAAGGGAACACTATTGTTCTAAGATCATTATGTTCTGGCCCATCATCAATCATTCCCGCCAGAGTCAGTCCTAATTTTTCGGTAAACTGATTTCTCAGTGCTGCAAGAACAGCATAAGAACGATCAAAGTGCATATCAAAGACAAAATTACTGAATGGAGGAGGGGCTGCAGTATTGTACAGACGAGCGTATTGGTTCACATTCCATTCACTTTGGAAGGCTTGTAAGCTAATCAGCCAGGAGGGGTTAAAAATATGAACATAACTGACGACAGTAGTTGCGGGCATACTGAACGTAAATAAGAAATTATCGCTATAATTTGAACCCAGTTCACTGTATCCACTGGTTTTCTGCCTTATTCTCGAATAATAAGTCAGGCCAAAAAAATTGGTCTGGTTAATAATATAGGTGGCTCCAAGGTTAAATCCTAAACCAAAACTGGAGGATTTATTGATGAGGTTTGCATAAGTGTCTGGCCTCGTAGGAAAGGCCCAGTTTACTTCATTATTCAGCAGAAAATTGAAATTTAATCCTCCGCCTATTTGCAGTTTTTCACTCAGCGCATAAGACATTTTAGGGCTGACATCTACATCAGTAAGATAATTTTGCGTGGCTGCATATCTAGTGAATGAATCATTCCCCCAATTCAGGTTTGAATTGAATGGCTCTGTAGCATCCAACGCAAATACTGCTTTATCATTGAGTCGTTTGGCAATACGCCCATAGGGGAGTAAGGTATAGGTTCTTGAATGGCTTACCCCACTGTCATACTGGTTCGTATTAAAATTAAGTACGCTACCTTTAAAGGTAAGATCAGCATATGAACCTGTACCACCAATCAAAAAAGCTCCTTTTTTTACTTTGAATAATTCTGATGGATTGTTATAGCTGATCCCAGCAAAATACTGTATTACGTTTGCTTGTGCATTTAACGCAAGCAGGCATAATACCCCAAGAGATAGTTTGTGCATGATGTTCCTATAATCAGAGCAGCATCTCATGGAATAGATGCTGCTTATTTAATGGTTTAGTTAGGTGAGGCAGGGGTATTTGTTGTGCCTGTGTTCTGGTTTTGCTGGTTTGAACCATTATCGATAGGTGTAGGCTGAGTTCCTGAATTGGAAGGCGTGGTGGTTGCTGCAGGTGTAGACGTATCCGAATTTTGAGTTGGAGTTTGAGCGTCTGTAGTACTATCTGTAGCACCTGGAGTTGTTGGTGAACCTGTGTTTGTATTGTTTGGTTGAGTGCCCACAGCTACTCTTGGAGTGGCAACCATTTGAGTGATACCAAGATCACCTGATACTTTACGGCCTATAGTGACATTAACGTTAAGTAATTGAGTCACTTTTTCTTTGTCATTTTGATATACAACCTGTAAAGGCAAGGTAACTTTCCATTCATTTGGCGTTGCTTCAGTTATTTGCGCCTGGCCATCTAATTGACTGCTTACTGTCAGATTTTGCGTTTTAATTGCCTCAATGTTTCCAGATTTTTGTAATGCAGAACTAAATCCTGTCCACCCTGGCTCAGTAAAACAGCTTTGCAGTTTTTGTAACTGAGCATCCAATGATGCAGGTTCAAAATCAAAAGCCTGAGTTACTGCCTTTTCAGACCAGGTTAATACCAGGGATTGATCTATGATTTTTGTTTCTGCGGGGATTTTATAATCGCAATTGATTACAGGGGGAGCTTGTTGTTCTACTGGTGCTGTTTGTGTTGGTTGTACTTGCCCATTGCTCGGTTGTTGATTTGTAGTTGGAACCGGTTGAGTGGTTTGTGGTTGGACATTTTGGTTCTGCGGGTTTATCTGATTGGTTGGTGTATTCTGGTCTGCTGCTGGTGTTGGAGTCGTTGTAGTCGTGACACTATTCGTTGTGTCCTGAGTTTGTACCTGTCCAGCAGGTTGGGTTGCTTCTGCATGTAATTGAGTGCATATAAGCGTCAGCAGTGCACCCCATAACATCGATTTCTTCATGAATAATACTCCTTAATTAGTATCTAGCAATTCTGCGATAATAAGTGCTGCTAGTCTAGCAGTTTTTTGCTCTTGATCTAGAGGAGGGGACAGTTCGGCAATATCAAAACTAATTACTTTACCACTTTGTATAATATATTTCAGTAACGGCAGTATTTGCCAAGGGGTGAGTCCCATCGTTTGGGGAGCACTTACCCCTGGAGCATAGCATTCTGCTAACACATCAAGACAAATAGTCAGATAGATGTGATCCTTGTTTAGCATAAAATCATCAAGAAAAGCGATTTGCCATGCCTGATTTTGTGTATACATTTCTTCCGCAGTAAGGTATTCAACATTTAATTCATTGGCGCGTTCAAATAAAGAGGGAGTATTACCGAAATTTTGAATTCCAATACAACAGTAATCAAACGGTAACGCATTTTGTTCACAGTAGGCTGCAATTTGTGAAAACGGTGTACCGGAGTTTCCAGGTTGTCCTGCCTGATAAGGGCGAAGATCAAAATGTGCGTCAAAATTGATGATGCCTATTTTAGAATAATGCCTGGCTAGTCCTTGGTAGTGCGCCCATGCAATTTCATGTCCTCCACCCAAGGCAATCGTTTGGTGTCCGTGCTGATGGCAAAAATGGATTATTTCCGCAAATTGATTTTGTGCTGATTCCAGATCATCGTTGTCACAATTAATTGTACCCAGATCGATGTATTGTTCTGTGTAAGGGCAGGGTAATTTTGCCAGATGTGTCTTTATTTGATCAGGGCCTAATTTTGCTCCCGGACGGCCTAGGTTTCTTATCACTCCAGCATCACTGGCAAATCCTAGAAATATCGTTTTTTTATCATCAGAAATCAGTTCATTTTGATTATTAATAAATTTGATTTTTTGAAAAAACCGTTCTTCATTTACAGTATCTTTTCTGCCTTGCCAAAGAGCAGGATTTGCTGGTTGATAATTTGGTAGATTTTTAAACATCTACTCCTCCTATGTATTAAATTTATGCCAAGTTAGACTAATGTCTGGTATTATCTGCGCATCGTGTTGAATGATGAATGAGGAATTTGTGTTTATTATTACTGGTGGGGGCAGCGGAATAGGGAAAGCATTGGCGTTGGCTTTGGCTAATCGCGGAAAATCCGTACTGATAATCGGTCGTCGTGAACAGGTGTTGCAAGAAACCGCTGCAACTTCCTCATTAATAAAATATTTTTGTGCTGATGTGTCCACCAGTGAAGGCCGAAATTTGGTAAGAGTATATTTAGATAATATACCTCAGATAAATGCTTTAGTTAATAATGCCGGAACTTTAAATCCTATTGGTGCTATCAAGGATATTCAATTGGATGATTGGCAACACACCTTTTCTACCAATCTGGAAGCCCCACTGTTCTTAACCCAATTGCTTTATGATAAATTACACCACGGACGTGTCTTAAACATCGGTTCGGGAGCTGCTCATTTTGCGATCAAAGGATGGGCCCCCTATTGTACATCCAAGGCCGCTTTAGCCATGCTTACTCAATGTTGGCAACTCGATTCTGGTTCATTGTCTTTTGCCAGTGTTATGCCGGGAATTATTGATACTGAAATGCAGTCTATTGCGCGAAGCGGTTTGGGTATGGATGCAGAACAAGTCGATTTTTATAAACGTTTAAAACAGCATAACAGATTAATTTCACCAGAAACGGTGGCTGAATTTTTATCATGGCTTTTACTGGATGTTGAGCAAGCAGTTTATGTTTCCAAAGAGTGGGACATATATGATACATCACATCATTCGTCTTGGCTTAATCCGCCTCATCAAGTTCTTCATTGGGATTTTTAATGTTTGCCTGCGATAAATTACTTATTAATGCGACCACGATTAACCGTCAGGGATTGCAAGTACACGATCAGGCCATTGTATTACTAAATGGCATGATTCATTGGTGTGGTTCCAGACAAGATCTTCCTGTTGAGTTTATTGAAAGCCACAAAAGTAAAATCGATTGTGCCGGGCAACTAATAACTCCTGGTTTAATCGATTGTCATACTCATTTGGTTTATGCGGGCAATCGGGCTGCGGAATTTAAAATGAAGCTGGAAGGAGTCAGCTATGCTGAAATTTCCAAAGCTGGTGGAGGGATTATATCCACAGTACGGCAAACCAGGGCCGTATCCGAAGAAGAGTTAGTGCAGCAATCGTTACCCAGAATTCTTGCATTACGCAACGAAGGGGTTACCACTGTAGAAATTAAATCGGGTTATGGTTTGGATTTGGGCTCTGAAATGAAAATGCTTCGAGCTGCCAGAACACTTGGTGAATTAAGTGGCCTTCGAGTAAAAACTACCTTCCTCGGCGCCCATGCCGTAGGCCCTGAATATAAAGGAAACAGTCAGGCTTACGTTGATTATCTTTGTCAGGAAATGATGCCTCAAATTAAAGAGGCCGGCTTGGCAGATGCTGTCGATGTTTTTTGTGAATCCATTGCTTTTTCCATAGCACAGACCGAACAAATCTTTAGTACAGCACACGCATTAAATTTACCTGTTAAATGTCACGCAGAGCAATTATCTAATTTGGGAGCAAGTACTCTTGCTGCAAAATCAGGAGCCTTATCCTGTGATCATCTCGAGTTTTTAGATGAAGCAGGCGCTGCTGCTATGGCTGCATCCGATACTGTTGCTGTGTTGCTGCCTGGAGCATTTTATTTCTTGCGCGAGAAAAGAATGCCTCCGGTTGATTTATTACGCACAGCTGGGGTTCGAATGGCAATTGCCACTGATTCTAATCCAGGTTCATCACCAACCACTTCTTTATTGCTGATGATGAGTATGGCCTGTAATTTTTTTCAACTGTCTATTCCTGAAGCTCTTACTGCTGTAACTGTACACGCAGCCAAAGCCTTAGGACTTGAACATGAAATTGGATGCATTGAGCCGGGGAAAGCAGCGGATTTAGTTTTATGGTCTATAAATGATAGTGCGGCACTTTGTTATTATTTTGGCTACCCGCTATCGCATAAAACCATGATAGCTGGCGAATGGCTATCCAATGAAACTATTTTAGGAGTTTAATCAATGTTTAATCGACTTAATCTGCTCTTCAAAACAGGTTTAACTTTTGGACTTATCCTGAATGCTTTCCTGGTTCACGCGATTACTCCTACGGTAATTAAAAAAGAAACTGCTGATTATATTCTTGATATTAAATATCCTCAGGGTTTTGAATCCCCTGCAGTAAATACGACTATCCAGGATTTAATTGCTTCTACCCAAAAAAGTTTTATGAACGAACTGTCCGAGGATGCGGATACACCGGCAGATGCTCCAGGAAAGACGGGCCTCAATATTACTTATTCGGTTCCTTATAAAACTAAAACGGCGTTAAGCGTTCGATTTAATATTTCTATCTTTCATAAGGGCGCTGCCCATCCATCCAATACCGTGGTTATGAAGAATTTTATAAATGGAAAGGAAGTGATGCTTGCGGATTTATTTGTACCTGGTGCTAATTATTTAAATCCGATTGCTGCAGTAGCTAAAAAGACCATTACTGCAAAAAAAATATCTGATGAGCAATGGATAAGTGAAGGAACTAAACCTACAGCAGAAAATTACTCGGTCTGGCATTTTACTGATAAAGGTATCGCGATTATTTTTAATAGCTATCAGGTAGCAGCATACGTGTATGGAGAGCAGACTGTGAATATACCTTTGGCGTTGATAGCCAATTTGGTAAAACCTGTGGTTGCAAAAACAGTGTGGGGTAATTGATGTCTGATACACCTTTTATAGCTGCGGATAAACAAGTAGCGGAACTAACGTTTAGGGTTATTATATTAGCTATTATACTGACCGTATTATTAGCAATGTCTAATGCTTATCTTGCTTTGAAATTAGGCATCTTAACTTCTGCGTCTATTCCCGCGGCTATTATTTCCATGGGCATTCTTCGCCTATTTAAAAATTCCAGCATTCTTGAGAATAATGCGGTTCAGACTGCTGCTTCTGCTGGTGAGGCGGTAGCTGGTGGTATCGTTTATACCATTCCAGCTCTAATCATTATCGGGTTTTGGAATCATTTTGATTATCTGACCAATTTTTTCATCGCTGCTTGTGGCGGGATCTTAGGCGTTTTATTCTCAATTCCTTTGCGTCGAATCCTGGTTAACGATCGATCATTAAAATTTCCTGAGGGGAGAGCTATTGCAGAGGTGTTGAAATCTTCGGCTGAAAAGGCTGGGATTAAGGACATCTTTATTGGAGGGGCCATAGGTGGTTTTATTGAGCTGCTGCAAATCGGCTTTAAACTGATAGCAAACAGCTGGGGTTATTGGTTTGTTGTTAAACGATCATTATTTGGCCTGGGGGCTGGTTTTTCAGCGACCATGATCGGAGCCGGATATCTTGTTGGCCATGATATGGCGATAAGCATTTTTCTGGGAGCAGTTATATCCTGGCTCGTTGCTCTACCCATTGTGAGCCAATTTTATCCCGATCTTATCAGTCAATATCCTCCAGAACAGGCAGCGACTTTATTATGGAATAGCGAAATGCGTTATTTGGGCATAGGTGCGATGCTTTTTGCGGGAATGTGGACTTTTTTAAAACTGATAAAGCCTTTGTCTAAAAGCATCAAAGGATCTTTTGGCGCGTTTATTTCCAGAAGTAAAGCCGATAAACTGTATCCCAGGACTGATAAAGACATTCCTATGCCTTTTATCTTAATGGGGATAGGATTTACTGCGGCGATTTTGTTTTTGTTTTTCCAGTTTATTTTTCCATTGGGACAAGTTGGATTAGATAATGCCTATTCACCAACTTTAGTGTTTTTAGGTGTGCTTTATGTATTAGTGATTGGCTTTTTGTTTTCGGTGATCACTGCCTATTTTTCTGGAATGGTCGGGGTGACGGCCAGCCCAGGCAGTTCGATCGTTATTTCTGGAATGTTATTTGCCGCTTGGTTGTTATTAAAGGCAATTGATCATTGGCTTCCCCTTCCTTTGGATTCCCATCAAATACAGGCAGCAGAGGCGATTACCATTATTATTGGTTCAGTAGTGACGGGGATTGCGGCGATTGCTAATGACAATACTCAGGATTTAAAAGTAGGGCAATTAGTTGGCGCTACTCCATGGAAACAGCAGGTTATGTTGCTCTTGGGGGTTATTGTTTCTGCTTTAGTCATCCCGCCTGTAATGCAACTTTTATTTGATGTTTATGGTATTGCCGGAGTTATGCCTCATCCTGGTATGGATGCTACCCAGACGTTACCTGCCCCAACTGCAGCATTGATGGCTGCAATCACGGAAGCGGTGTTCAGGAATTCATTACCTTGGACTATGATGTTCATTGGTTCTTTAATTATTTTACTGATTTTATTTTTGAATCAAATTCTAAATTTGAAACGGTTTCTGAATTTATCAATTTTAGGGATAGCTATAGGTATGTATTTACCATTGTCCTCGTCTTTCCCTTTATTTATTGGCGGAATGATTGCTTTATTGGTACAGAGAAGATTAAGACGAATGAAGACCTCTCCTGATGAAACCATCACCAGAAAACAAAAGGGGACCTTGATTGCCTGTGGGCTGGTTGCTGGCTCGGCTATTATTGATGTATTACTGGCCATACCTTTTTCAATTTTTCATAGTCCTGATGTCTTACAATTAGTGGGACCCGAATGGAAAGAAAAAGGAGTTTATTTCGGTGTCTTGTCCACTTTAATCCTTGCTTGGTGGATTTATCGCAGGGTATGCTCGGATAAAATCTGATAAATACATTGTTTTCTTTTCTCCAGGTGTCGCATGGTTTTAAATCATTAGAGCAGACTTCTGGAGAGTTATCAGTCTATTTACTGGTGTGTTAATTTTTAACCACTTGTTATTTTGTGCGCCACAGGATAATATGTGTTCATATTTAACCTATATTGTCCATATTATGCCTGACACACACTCGAATTCTGATCGCCTGAATGATTTATTGTTTACCATACGTTACATCCCCAAAATATTAAAAAGAACAGTGCAATATGGAGTACTAGGGGCTGTCATGGGGGTTGGGATGACTTTTTTATGCAAAGATTACCTAAGTAAATTTGCTGAAGAACATCATAATGCAGTTGATCTTGTTGATGGATATGTTGCTGATGATGAAGAATATCTTCATCTCTCCAGGACTGCAGAATTTAACCGCGTTACTCCACCCATTTCCGAATTTCTCCCGATCTACAGTTCTATTGTTGGTGCTGGTGCCGGTACCTTTTTTGCTCTGAGTCGCGTCAAAACCGATTATCAAGAACAATTGGCAGCGGATCGAGAGCTAAGACGAATAAGTGTAATGGTTTAGTTCTTTTTCATTTTCCTTATAAATCCCCACCCTAAAAATAAAATGTTGGGCGCTTCGCTCGACATATTCTTTCTACTTGTTCTTCCTAATAATTAATTGACAGGTGTGTGTCTGCAATACGACGATGTCTTGGGTTATCAAGACTTAATGTTGTAACTGTATGATTATTTATTATATATTTATACTCATGCACTTTACGGGGAGGTGTTATGAAAATAATTGTAATTGGTGGAACAGGATTAATTGGAAAGGCCGTAATTGACGAATTAAAATTTCGCCATGAAGTTTTATGTGTGGGGCATTCCAGTGGTGAATATACCGTAAATATTGAAGATCCAGATTCAATTAAATCGCTTTATCAAAAAATTGGTTCAGTAGATGCAGTGGTAATGGCAACTGGACGAGTCTCTTTTCTTGATTTGACAAAAATGACTAACGATGATTATCACGTGGGCTTAAAGAGTAAATTGATGGGACAGATCAATTGCGTTCTGAGCGGCTTGGAATATATGAATGATTTTGGCTCCTTCACCCTTATCAGCGGAATTTTGAATCATGATCCGATTGCAATGGGGTCTTCTGCTGCAATGGTTAACGGAGCAATAGAAGGTTTTGTTACTTCAGCAGCCATTGAAATGCCCAGAGGTATAAGAATCAATGCAGTAAGCCCAACAGTTGTTACAGAGGCTTTGCATGTCTATGCTTCATATTTCCGAGGGTTTGAACCCGTACCTGTGCAACGCGTTGCACATGCTTACAGTAAAAGTGTTGAAGGCTTGCAGACAGGGCAAATTTATCATGCCCGATAAATTTTTGCCGAGCTGCTAAAAATAATCGGCAATGAATTGAAGAGATGCCATTTGCAGAGCCCCTCATTGTGCACTTGGCCAGCATTTAAACTACATCAGTTCACGCAATGGCCTCAATTTAAGATACATATCTTCCATTCGAAGCTCACCTGTTCTCTCTCCCCGTTGGGGAGAGAGTTAGAGAGAGGGGGAGCATAGTGGAATTTTAGTGTATCTTAAACGGATCATTTGCAGGATCGGTACTTAGAATGTATTCTGCCTTTTTTGCTATTTCATCACGAATTGCTTCTCCAAACAGTCGGGATATGACATAAAGACTCATATCTATTCCTGCAGAAATCCCTGACGATGTAATGACGTTCCCATCGTCTACCCAACGTGCTGTTTTTATCCAGTTAACTTGCGGGCCTTGCTTTTTTACCCAGTTAAAAGCGATTTTGTTTGTTGTTGCTTTATGTCCATCAAGCACACCAGCTCTTGCAAGCAATGCTGCTTCAGTGCATACAGAAAGAGTCAGCTCCGCGGTTGTTGAACGCTGTTTAATCCAGCTGATTAAAGCCTTATTATCGACTTCAACTCGAGTGCCGATTCCCCCTGGAACCAGCAGATAATCAAGGTGAGGCGCATTGTCCCAGCTGAAATTAGTTTGAGTTTCATAGCCTTGTGCTGATTTAACTCATCCCTTTTGCTCCGAAATCAAAACGGTATTCAATTGTTCTTTTACCATTCCAAACATTTCTAATGGACCGAACGCATCTAAGGTCTCAAAGCCTGGAAAAAGTAGAATTCCTAATGTTTTAATCGGCACAGAATTTTGAGCCACCGTATTATCCTTAATGCTGATTTAGGGAGTTTCCATTATAGCGCAGCCCCCGGAGATACATTCTTTGATTCATTTTTTCTGGTTAATCAATCCGGACTGAGCTGCGTTCTTTCGTTCCACCAGACGAGCTATCATCATGCTGCTTACGGTATTTCCTGTTACATTGATCATAGTAGCCAGTGGATCAATGATGATGCTAATGGCGGCTACTGCAATGAGCACTGAGGGTGGGAACCCATAGAGATTCAGTATGAGTAATTCTCCCAGCATTCCTCCACTGGGAATGGCACCCATTACTGTGCCTACTAGTAGAGAGGCTCCTAGTGCGGTGAGCAAAACAGGCAGGCTCGTAAAATCCAGATGAAAAATTCCAAACAGAAAGGCAATTTTGAACATGCCGCCAATTACCGAACCATCTTTGTGGATAATCGAGCCAAGCGGTATTGCTGTTTCATAAATTTCAGGGGCTATGCCCATTTTTTTTGCGGCGCTTAAGTTCGCCGGGATGCTTGCGGCGCTGCTGCAGGTGGCAATTGCCGTGACCATTGGCAGGAACACATTAGCCCAAAATATTTTGATCCCTTGGGTTTTTTCTGCAAGATAAGCATACCAGGTAAAAGCCAGTAAAAAATAGATGAATGCAGAGATGTAATACACAACAGTAATTCGCATATAGCTGTCTAAGAGTTGTGAGCCAAGCTCACTCACCATTACTGCAAAATAAGCGAAAAAACCGATAGGAGCGTAATACATGATTAATCCAAAAACGCGCATAAAGATTTCTTCGCCAGCAATTAAAAAAGCAGCAAAGGCTTTTCCTTTTTCATTGGCTGCGGCTACTGACAGCCCAACCATAATTGAGAAGATGATTAACGCAAGAATATGCTCATGGGATAACAGTTTTGAAAAATCAGATACAGTGAAAATGTCTGCTATTTGGCTGAAAAAGCTGACTGAGGCGACTTGTTCGGGCATAATCAATGACAGCGTAACGCCTGCGGCGGGTGGAAAAAGTAATACTGTGAGTAGGGAATACAGTGCTGCTATCAAGCCTGTAAATAAAAAAACCATCATCATATAAAAGATTATGGTGCTTAGTTTGCTGATAGTACCTGCGCGGGCAATTGCAGAGGAGACGCTAAAAAAAATGAGGGGAACTATTGCTGTAAAAATCAGATTAAGGAATACATCGCCAAAAGGTTTTAACCATTGAGCATCAGGCCCGAGTAAATGGCCAGTAAGTCCACCAAGTACAATGGAAGATATCAGTATTATGGGGAATAAATAGGTTTTAAAGGCTTTATTATTTGTAGTCACTTACCAATGATTCCTTAAATGTAAAGTGATTATGATAACAGAATTTTCTATACAGCGTTCCACTAAGCCTGCGTGGTACTATAAAGTAAGAGGAATACATCGCTCGAATAGAATCGAACGATGTATTTTTACTATTATAAGGTTTCTATTCTTATTTTATGCTGTAACAATTTATCTTTAGCCATTTGTGCCTGAGCTAATTTTTCTTGTTCTTTGGCAATAATTTCAGCAGGAGCCTTATCCGTGAATTTAGGATTATTTAACTTACCCTGAGCCAGATCAATGTCTTTATCCAATTTGGCTAATTCTTTGGCAAGGCGTCCCAACTCTGCTTCTTTATCTATTAAATCAGCCATGGGAATAAGTAATTCAATATCACCTAATACTGCAGTAGCAGATACTGGAATTGCTTCATCGACAGACAGATAATGAATATGAGTAACCCGGCTTAATGCCTGAAGTATTGGTTTATACTTCTCGACACGCTGCATTAAGGCTGGAGTAATGTTACGAATATTCAAGGGTATTTGTTTTGCAGGGGAAATGGACATCTCACTACGAATGGTACGAATAGCCTGAATTGCAGATTTTAGCCAATCCAGTTCTTCTTCAATAACCTCATCAATGAACTGCTCATCTATCTGAGGATAGCTGCTTAACATGATGCTATTCCCATTTTCATTAGTAAGCTTGCTTGTTCTATGCCAAATTTCTTCAGTGATAAAAGGCATTAAAGGATGCAGCAGTTTCAAAACTTGATCAAGAACATGAATCAAGGTTCTTCTCGTGCCTCTTTTCATGGCGCCAAGCACTTGTTCATCTTGCAATACTGGTTTGGATAGCTCTAAATACCAGTCACAATATTCGTGCCAGACAAATTCGTAAAGCGTATTGGCTAATAAATCAAATCGGTACGTTTCAAAATAATGATGTACTTTACCTATAGTGCGCTGCAGGCGGGACAAAATCCATTGATCGGCAGGACTGTATTGAAACGCTCCATCACCAAAATCAATTTGCTCTTCATCGGTATTGAGTAATACATAGCGTGCAGCATTCCATAATTTATTACAGAAATTTCTATATCCTTCAACCCGGCCAATATCAAAACGCACGTTACGGCCAGTTGATGCCAGTGAGCAGTAAGTAAAGCGTAAGGCATCGGTACCGTATGCATTGATGCCCTCAGGGAACTCTTTACGGGTTGCCTTGATGATTTTATCTCGCACCGAGGTGAGCATCAGATTGGATGTACGCTTGGCTACGAGGGCGTCGATGTCAATACCATCAATAATGTCCAGTGGATCAAGAACATTTCCTTTGGATTTAGACATTTTGTGACCTTCACTGTCCCGTATTAATCCTGTGATAAATACATCTTTAAATGGAATTTTTCCGGTAAATTTCAGACCCATCATGATCATGCGGGCGACCCAGAAAAAGATAATATCAAAGCCTGTAACCAGCACCGAGGTCGGATAAAATTGCTCTAATTCTGGAGTACGCTCAGGCCAACCCAGAGTAGAGAAAGGCCAAAGGGCTGATGAAAACCAGGTATCTAAAACATCTTCATCTTGTTTTAATGGTGTTGTATCATCAATTTTATATTTGAAGCGAACATCATTCTCACTGTAGCCAACATAAATATTGCCGTGATTATCATACCAGGCAGGAATTCTATGCCCCCACCATAATTGACGGCTTATGCACCAATCTTCAATATTATCCATCCATTGATAATAGGTTTTGGTCCAATTTTCTGGAATAAAGCGTATTTCGCCTTTTTGTACAGCGGCAATAGCTGGTTCTGCCAGTGGTTTGGTTTTTACATACCATTGGTCTGTTAACAAAGGTTCAATGACCACATTGGATTTTTCACCACGAGGCACTTTTAATTTATGTGGTTCTGTCTTGATTAAAGCATTTGCCAACTCCAAATCTTTGATGATTTGTTCTCGGGCAACAAATCTATCCATTCCCTGGTATTTTACCGGCGCATTTTTATTGATGGTTGCTTTTTTGGTTAAAATATTAACGAGAGGTAACTGATGTCGTTTTCCTACTTCATGATCATTAAAATCATGGGCTGGAGTAATTTTAACGCAGCCGCTGCCAAATTCCTGGTCTACATAATCATCTGCAATAATTGGAATAGTTCTATCACACAGGGGAAGATGAACTTCTTTGCCGACGAGATGTTTAAATCGGGGATCGTCTGGATGTACTGCTACAGCAGAGTCTCCGAGCAAGGTTTCGGGTCTGGTGGTTGCAACGACTACAAATTCATCAGAATCAACTACTGGATAACGTATATGCCAGAGAAAACCATCTTCTTCTTCAGAAAGTACTTCAAGATCTGATACTGCTGTACCCAGTTTCGGATCCCAGTTCACCAAGCGAGTGCCGCGGTAGATAAGACCTTCATCGTGCAGTTGCACAAATACTTTTTGCACGGCCGCGGACAAACCTTCATCCATGGTAAAGCGTTCTCTGCTCCAATCTACAGAGGTTCCCAAACGGCGCATTTGTTGGGTGATTGTGTTACCTGATTCATTCTTCCATTGCCAGATGTGCTCAAGAAACTCTTCTCGAGTTAAATCTTTTCTTGCTATTCCTTTGGCTTCTAATTGGCGCTCAACGACCAGCTGAGTCGAGATGCCCGCATGATCTGTTCCTGGTTGCCATAATGTTTTATCACCAAGCATACGGTGGTATCGAGTTAAAGCATCCATAATAGTATGTTGAAAACCATGTCCCATATGCAGACTTCCAGTTACATTGGGAGGAGGAAGCATAATACTGAACCGTTTACCATCACCACGAGGTTGAAAGTAATTCTGTTGTTCCCATTTTGTGTAGGAGGCCTGTTCAATTGCTTCAGGGGAATAGGTTTTATCCATGATTTAGCCTGTTCGGTAAAAACAGAGAATATTATCACAGAGTAGTAGAGTATAGCCATTAACTTAAGGATTTTGGCCATCGCTCTGAGCATGCGAAGGAGACGGAGCTAAAGATACAAAAAGGCCATCTTATCGATGGCCTGATATAGAGGAGTATTTTTTAATGTTGTTGAGCAGGTTCCTCGGGTTTACGGCGATGATCTTCGGCTATGTAAGTGTACATGGTTGGCACTACAAACAAAGTAAAGCAGGTTCCAATGACCAATCCGGTTGCAATAACCAAACCTATATCATAGCGGCTGACGGCTCCAGCACCAGTAGCAACAAGTAACGGTACAACACCAAATACCATTGCTGCTGTAGTCATCAGAATAGGTCTGAGTCGAATGGCGGCTGCTTCTTCAACTGCTGCTCGTCGGTCAAGATTTTTCTCTCGCTGCAGATGATTCGCAAAATCCACAATCAAGATACCGTGCTTACTGATAAGTCCAATTAAGGTAATCAATCCGACCTGAGTATAAATGTTGATTGATGCTAACCCCAGATTTAGCGGGATTAGGGCACCACAGATAGACATGGGTACACTGATTAATACAATTAATGGATCACGAAAGCTTTCATATTGAGCAGATAAAACCAGAAAGATGATAACAATTGCAAAAATGAACGCAAAAACCAGGGCGCTGCCTTCTTGCATGAATTGTCTTGATTGGCCACCGTAATCGTAGGTAAATCCTTTGGGCAAGGTTTCATTGGCCGCTTCTTGTAAAAAGCGCAAGCCATCTCCTAATGTTTTTCCGGGCATCATTACTGCCTGAATTGTTGCGGAATTCAGTTGCTGGAAATGAGTCGCGGCATTAGGTTGTGTCTTTTCAACAGGAACAATAACCGTTGAAAGTGGAACCATTATGCCGTTTGCGGTTTTAATATAAATTTGGCCTAGTTGCTCAGGTGTTAGTCTGTATTTTCTATCCAGTTGGGGAATCACCTGGTAGCTACGGCCTTCGAGGTTAAAATAGTTGATATAGTTTCCTGATAATGCGCTGGTCAAACTAGAGCCTATGGAACGCATATCAAGTCCCATTTCAGACGCTTTGGAACGATTAATAGTAAATTCAATCTGAGGCTGATTAAATTTCAATGAATTATCTATATAGATGAACAACCCACTTTTTCTTGCTTTTTCAGTTAATTTGGTCGAAATATCAAATAAACTTTGGAAATCATTTGTGGTTTTAATGACAAATTGAACAGGAGGGCCACCGCCACCGCCAGGCAGAGGAGGAGGTATAATGGCAAAGGCATTTAATCCTGCAATCGTGGATAATTTATCTTGTAACGGTTGTTTCAGAGCGAATTGATTGGTTGTTCGTTCATCCCAGGGTTTGAGTACCATGCCTGAAATGGGCTGCGCCGTATTCACCGTAAAATAATTTTCCGTTTCTGGGAAGCTTTTGTAGATTTCATCAAAAGGTTTAGTAAATGCCTCAATATAATTTAAAGTGGCTGATTGGGGAGCTGATGCCATGACGTAAAAGAATCCCTGATCTTCGTCTGGGGCAGTTTCAGCAGCGGTATGACTATACAAATAGGGTAGCATTAAAATGACGACAGCAGCAAAAACCAACATGATAGAACGGGTGTTTAATAAGCTATGCAATGCATTTTGATAAACTATTCTTAGTTTATTAAAAATCTCATCCAGAAAGTGAACGAATTTTCCGCTACTTATTTCTTTTGTTAGTACTTTTGAGCACATCATTGGGCTTAAGGTTAATGCAATAATCCCTGAAATAATTACCGCACAGGCCAGAGTAAAGGCGAACTCTTTAAACAATGCTCCTGTTAAGCCGCCCATAAACCCAATCGGTGCATAAACTGCCGCAAGTGTAATCGTCATTGCAATAACAGGGGTTGCTATCTCTCTGGCGCCTATTATTGCCGCATCATAAGGCGTTTTTCCCTCCTCTATGTGACGATGCACGTTCTCAACGACAACAATCGCATCATCCACTACCAAGCCAATTGCCAGAACAAATGCCAGCAAAGTCAGTAGATTAATACTGTAACCAAGCATGAGCATTAACGTACACACGCCTACTAATGAAAGCGGGATGGTAACTACAGGAATTAAAACAGAGCGAAGAGAGCCTAAGAATAAAAAGATAACAATAATTACAATCACACCGGCTTCTATTATGGTATGCATTACTTCGTTAATAGAGGCTCTGATAAATGCTGTTGCATCGTAAACGATCGTTCCAGTCAATGAAGGAGGAAACTCCTTAACTATAGACGGCATCAGTTTTCGCACATCACTGATAACGGTCAGGGGGTTGGCTGTAGGTGTTGGGGTAATCGAGATAAATACTGCTTTTTTACCGTTGAATGTTACTGAACTGTCATAATTTTGTGATCCCAGAGTAATATCGGCTATATCACGTAATCTGATTATAGAACCTTTGGAACTTCTTACTATGAGTCTGCTGAATTCTTCGGCACTATTTAGGTCAGTTTTTGCCGTCATATTGATAGCCACGTATTCGCTTTTGGTACTTCCGGCTGCGGTCAGGAAGTTATTGCTGGCTAATACGTTAGCAACATCTGCTGGGGTGACATTTAATGCGGCCATTCGGATTGGATTCATAAATATCCGCATGGAGTAGGTGGCTCCTCCCAGAATTTCAGCTTTTGCTACGCCATCAACGGTTTGTAACTGAGGCTGTACCACTCGAGTGGCATAGTCCGTTATTTGTTGCGGAGTCATGTCTTTACTGTCCAGACTGATGTACATCAAGGCAGTTGAGGAATCTGATTTCTTCAGAATGACTGGTTGCTGAGCTTCTTTTGGCAACTGGTTTATCGTTTGTTGCACCTTACTCATTACGTCGGTGAAGGCAATTTGGGGATCAAAGTTGAGTTTGATATTTAAAGTAATCGTACTCAGACCCTGTTCACTGGTCGAAGTCATGTAGTCAATACCTTCGGCACTGGCAACTGAACTCTCTAATGGGGTAGTAATAAAGCCGGCAATAAGCTCTGCATCAGCACCGGGATAACTGGTCATAATTGTAATTACAGTGTTATCCATGCGTGGATACTGACGTATTTGCATTTTATTTATGGAGTTAATTCCAAATAAAAAAATCAGCATACTAACTACTATAGATAGTACTGGGCGTTTGATAAATAAATCTGTAAATTTCATAAATTATCCTGCAAAAAACCAGCAATTATTTAATAAAAGAGCATTTAAGTGTACGGAACTAAACCAGGGACTGGAGAAATTCCGTTGCTCTTATTGTTGTTATTGTCCCATGTTATCCGGGTTACTGATGTCAAGAAGTTGAACACTATTATTTATCACTACAGGGGTACCATTTTGTAATTTCAAATCACCCGTACTGACTACTAGTTGTCCTGCCTTTATTCCTTTTTTAACGACCGTGTAATTACCTTGTTGTTCTCCGGTAGTTACGAATACTCGATTAACGGTTAATTGGTCCGTGCCGTCCTGATTTTTTTTGCCTTCAGTATTTTTTTCAATGACGTATATGGAGTTGCCATACAAGCTGTAAGATACTGCCGTAGATGGGACTATAACCGTATTAGGTTCAGCGGGCTGCGGAATTTCAATTGATGCAAACATACCGGGTATGAATACATATTCACTGATTTTATTTTGTCTGTTGACTTCACTATTACAGCTGACAATTATTTTGCTGCCTCTTGGTTCTTTGCGTGTTTTAACCAGAGGTGAGTTGGTTGGATCTTTAACGGCAGCTGCCGGGCAATTGGGTAAGGTTGCCTGAACCAGAACGTTATGGGTATTTAAATCAATTTTAGAGTTTATTGCTGAGATGGTTCCTTCGAACAGGGCATTAGGGAACTCTTCTACGGAAAAGGTTATTGTTTGCTTTTTCTGTACTCGCTTGTACAGCTGTTCTGGTAAATAAAACTCGAGATAGAGCGGATCCAGAGATTGAAGTGACACAATCGATGTTTGACCTGGACTAATATATTGGCCAAGGTTTACCTGGCGAATACCCAGACGACCAGAAAAAGGTGCAGTAATATGTTTCTGATTAATTTGTGCTTGAATTTGTTCTACTTTAGCTTGTGCTTGTTGAAGATTTGCTTTCGCTTCATCCACACTAGAGCTTGGTGTAGCGCCTTTTTTAAATAAGTCCGTCTGTCTTTTGTAGTTGAGCTCTTTCAGGGTCAGTTCAGACTGGTTAAATTTCAACAGCGCTTGGTCAATGCTGTCGTCAATTGTAATTAATGGCTCATCTTTGTTCACAAATTGACCAGAATCAAAATCAATTTTAATTACATTTCCTGATGCTTCAGAGTTGACGTCAACACCATTCATCGCCACGAAGTTCCCGATAGCACTGATGGTGGGCAGCCAGTCGACTGATTCTGCTACAGCGGAAGAAACAGTGACCGCAGGAGGTTGGTAGCTGGCAAAAAATTGCTTAATCATCATGGATTTAATCAGATTAAAAGCAATAATTCCACCGAAAACAACCAGTAAGGCTATTCCCATGATAGTCATACGCTTTTTCATTATATTCCCCTGCAGAAATTCGTTAGATTTTGTAATTTGTCAAATATAACATAAAGATATACTTTATCATCTTATTGTTTTGATATGTTTCATTTTTATTTATTTCGTGGGTATAAAAAAAACCTATTGACTAAATTCAACTCTTTGTTACTATGCTGCTTCCATCTCTCATAAGGGGTAAACCATGAAGTTGAAGTCGTTGTTGGTTATAGTTTTTTTTAGTTTATTCACCAATGTTTTTGCAGCAAATGTTCATTTGAATTCTAATGCGAGTAATGAAGATAAACAATCAATTCAAAAAGGCGTAACTTATCCTGGATACTGTCAAATTGAAATTATCAATCAAAGTTTCACTGACGTTCGTGTTTTTGGTACTTTTGATGATGGTACAACCGTAGATTTTAATATCTACCGTTATGAATCACCTCATTACATCAGCCTGTTCTACAATTTCTACTGCCATAACGGTATGTACATTACTATCCAATCACCTTACTACACTATTTATTCTGGTTGGACTGATGTAAACAGCACAATTCGAGTCGTTCCATACTTGAAGCAAGCTAAAGCTGAATTATCAACTCGATAAATCAAATCACTAAAAAAGGTTCATCGTTGATGAACCTTTTTTATTTCTGAGGAGTTTTTCCATGAGATACCTCGTCTCTTGTTTGTTAGCCATGCCCTTGTTAGGCTCTTGCACTGTAGTAGAAGAACACTATTACGGGCGTGAATATTATGCTCCGGCTCCACGTGTTGAAGTACAACCTCATTATGCAGAACGCCATCATCATCATGTAAATGCAGGATACAGAGCAGTTCCCAATAATCGAGTTTATTATAGTGGCAACACTGTGGTTGTTAATCCACGACAAGCTCAAGCTGTGATGCCTAATAATGTGCGTAAGCACTCCGGTAATATGCATGGGCATAATGGAAATGCTGCCACTGTACATGGCCATACAAATAACCCAAACGTTCACGGTCATGGGAATAATGGTACTGTTCATGGGCACGGCCCATCTGTTGGCAATGGGGTAGTGCAACACCCGCAAGCTAACGGTACTGTTAAGCATGTTAAGCCTAATACAGGAAAGGTTGTTCAGGGGCATCACCAAAATTCTAATGTGCAGAATAAAGCGCACGGTCATAGGTAATACTGAATTAGGGATTTTTGACATTCCATGTTTACATCTACTCATAGTGCTTATATGACATGAGTCAAAAACCTACGTCTCGCACCTTGTGTGCGGGATCCATGGATTGCCTATTTACCTCTTAGTATCTGGATAAATTTTGTGATACTCTATTAGCGTTTTTCTTTAAGGAGCCTTTATGTTTGACTCACTGAAGATGTTGGTAGTAGGAGCTATGTCTATGGTCATTATTGCCTGCGCCGCTTCTCCTAATACTGAAAGTACAGGGGAATATCTTGATAGCACAACGACTACTACAAAAGTAAAAGCAAGTTTGGTCGATCGGTTAGGGACTGATGGCTTTGCCGTCAAGGTTAAAACTTTTAAAGATCAGGTACAGCTTAGTGGTTTTGTCGATACACCAAGAATAAAGCAAAGAGCAGCAGCCATAGCTGCTGGTGTTGATGGTGTGAAAAGCGTACGTAATGATATTATTGTTAAATCAAGATAAATATCACCCAGGCTAAGGATTATTCATGTTTGATGCAAGTTATACTATAAAAAATTTTGATGATGCTTTGTTACAAGCGATTAATAATGAAAAGCGTCGTCAGGAAGAGCATATTGAACTGATCGCATCTGAAAATTATGTAAGCCCGAGAGTATTGGAAGCTCAAGGATCGGTACTTACAAATAAATATGCAGAAGGCTATCCTGCAAAACGTTATTATGGCGGTTGCGAATACGTTGATGTTGCGGAAGAGCTTGCTATAGAGAGAGCAAAAAAATTATTTGGGGCTCATTATGCAAATGTGCAGCCTCACTCAGGTTCTCAAGCTAATGCTGCTGTCATGATGGCGCTATTATCACCAGGTGATGTTATTTTAGGTATGGCATTACCTCATGGCGGGCATTTAACTCATGGTTCAAAAGTTAATTTTTCTGGCAAATTATATCATTCAGTAGAATATGGTGTTGACGTTAACACGGGTTTAATTGATTACGATGCTCTAGAACGTTTGGCCCTACAACACAAACCCAAATTAATCATCGCAGGATTTTCTGCTTATTCAAGAATTCTCGATTGGGCACGATTCAGAGAAATCGCGGATAAAGTTGGCGCTTACTTGATGGCCGATATGGCGCATGTTGCTGGTTTGGTTGCCGCAGGACTTTATCCTTCCCCACTTCCTTATGCTGATGTGGTGACAACGACTACGCATAAAACATTAAGAGGTCCAAGAGGGGGCTTGATTCTTTGTCGGGAAAATGAAGAAATAGAAAAGAAGTTTAATTCATCTGTTTTTCCTGGAATGCAAGGTGGCCCATTAATGCATGTAATTGCAGCGAAGGCGGTGTCTTTTGCAGAAGCATTATTACCAGAGTTTAAAACATATCAGCAACAGGTTTTGGTCAATGCGAGAACCATGTGCGAGGTTCTAAAAAGCAGAGGGTATGATATTGTTTCCGGTGGCACTGACAACCACTTAATATTGGTTGATTTAATTAATAAAAACATTACCGGTAAAGAGGCGGACGCTGCATTAGGTAAAGCCAATATTACTGTCAATAAAAATTCAGTTCCCAATGACCCGCGTTCACCCTTTGTTACCAGTGGACTAAGATTAGGGACACCTGCTGTCACTACCCGAGGATTTAAAGAAAAAGAAATCTCTTTATTAACTCATTGGCTGACAGACATCCTTGATAATATTAACGATGAGATCATTAGTGCAAGAGTAAAAACCCAGGTATTACTTTTGTGTCGTGAATTTCCGGTCTATGGTTAATCATGTATTGTCCATTTTGTCACGCAGAAGAAACAAAAGTTATTGATTCTCGCTTAGTCGCGGAAGGTGCACAGGTGCGCAGAAGGCGACAATGTCTTGAATGTCATGAACGTTTTACAACATTTGAGACTGCAGAATTAATTATGCCTTTAATCATCAAAAGAGACGCAAGACGAGAGCCATTCAGTATTGAGAATTTACGTTCGGGTATGTTGCGTGCTCTGGAAAAAAGGCCGGTTAGTGTTGATAGCCTGGAGGATGCAATAATTTCTATTACCCAGGAGCTCCGTCGAAGAGGTGAGCGTGAGGTTGACTCTCAACTTATTGGCGAGCTGGTAATGAATGAGCTATATCGCTTAGATCATGTTGCCTATGTGCGATTTGCATCCGTGTATAAACGATTCCAGGATGTGAGTGATTTCAGGCAAACTATAGATCAGATGAAGGACAGCAAAGAATAATTTTGGCGTGCAGCCGTATTCATGAGGCTTGGTTTTGTTCATGAATGCGTATTGCGCGCGAAATTTTTAATCAAGGATATTGGCCTAGGGGTCTGTTGACATTCCGTTAAAAATCTCTGTGTGCGGTGGTTTAATCTGCTGCATGTATGGCTTTTGCATCAAGACAGGGAACGCAGGTTTGTGTATGTCATATCAGCAGGTTCCTGGTTCTGTATAAAATTACAGAACAAGGATGTTCAAATTGACATCCGGTGTTGAGTTAATTACTCAACCTATACAATATGATGAGGTAACAGTGGAAAAGCAATCAATTAGTGGTAAAAGAAAGGCGCGTAAATTAGCACTTCAAGCTTTGTATCAGTGGTTAATGTCAGGTTCTGACCTTCATGAAATTGAAGCCCAGTTTCGTGCTATTAATAACATGGACAAGGTGGATGGTGAGTATTTCACCAGATTATTGCATGGCATTCCTACTCATGTTAACACTTTGGAAGAGAGTATTGTTCCTTTTATCGACAGAGATATCAGTGGATTAAATCCTATAGAATTAACGGTATTACGTATTGGTTCATTTGAACTGTTTTATTGCCCTGAAATACCATACAAAGTAGTTTTAGATGAAGCAATTTCACTGACTAAAGAATTCGGTTCGCAAGATGGCCACCGTTACGTCAATGGGGTGTTAAATAATTTGGCTAAACAAGTTCGTACAGTAGAAATCAGTCTCGGCAATGAATGAATTTTCTCTTATTGATCAATTTTTCAAACCTTTTCCTATTACTCGAAAAGAGGTGTTATTCGGAATAGGTGATGATGCTGCCTGTTTGACTGTTCCTGAAGGATTTGATTTATTAGTGAGCACAGATACTTTGGTATCAGGTGTTCATTTTCTTCCTGAATGGGATCCTTTTGATATCGCATGCAAGTCAGTAATGGTTAATGTGAGTGATATGGCAGCAATGGGTGCTCAGCCTTGTTATATCACTTTGGCTTTAACTTTGCCTGAACTAAATGAATCCTGGCTTGAGAAATTTTCAACAGGTTTAAAACAATCGTTGAAGCAATTTAACATTGATTTAATCGGCGGAGATACCACCCATGGTCCATTGGCTATAACACTCACCATTATGGGGCTTGCTCCACATAAAAAAGCCATCAGGCGTTCTGGTGCACAATCAGGTGATGTCATCATGGTTTCAGGGCTTTTAGGGGCTGCTGCTCTGGCCGTTCGCTCCTTAAATGATCCTGCGGTAGTACCTGAGGATAGAGAGATTCTCATGAATAAACTGCTTCATCCTGTTCCACGAGTTGATCTTATTGAGTTAATCAGTAATTATGCTACCTCGGCAATTGATATATCAGATGGTTTAAGCGCTGATTTAAATCATATCTGCGTTGCCAGTGGCGTGTCTGCATGTTTGGATAAAACATTAATCCCAATTCACCCCTTGCTCAATAAATATTGCGGGGGACAAGCAGTTGACTTGGCCTTAACAGGGGGAGATGATTATGAATTATGTTTTACAGTTGCTTCTAGTAAATCAGAGCAATTTCTAAAAGAGATAAATGATTTAAAACTTAAGTGTTACCCTATCGGAATAATTGAAGAGGGGGCGGGCTTAAAGATAAAAGATTCAGCGAGAGAATGGGAGGTATTGCAACCAAAGGGGTATTCTCATTTTTGATTCTAATATTAATTGGGAGCAACGGGTTGTTGGTTTATCTTCAAGAACCCAATAATTTGGGTAGACTTGCGTAGCGAAAATTGGGATAAACCTACTGTACCGAATTACCGCGGCTTGACCGCGGTATCCAGGCATGTTGTTCCGGAGTTAGAGCTCTGGATACCGCGGTCAAGCCGCGGTAATTCGGAGTAGGGTGAATGTTCTGGGTTATTGAGGGGTATTCTCATTTTTGATTCTAATATGTAATTGAGAGTAACGGGTTGTTGATTTATCTTCAAGAACCCAATAATTTGGGTAGACTTGCGTAGCGAAAATTGGGATA
>NZ_CALMPD010000248.1 GCF_937871865.1 uncultured Legionella sp. | reverse complement strand
GCCCTAAGGCTACCAGGGACTACTCGCCCTAGCCTTCGGCTATCCATGGCTCGCAACGGGAGAGTTATTAACCATTTCATTCTCCATATTTTTTGACTTTTTATTTTCGGAAATATAGTGATTCCCTGGCTTAGCAGAATGCTTCAGAGAATTGGCGTGTTTCTGGGGTGTTTTTTGCCTTCTTCACGAGTTTTTTTTGATTTACCGCATCACAGACATCTTTAGTCTCTTTAGTACCAGGTGATGTTTCACATATATTTTTAATGTTTTCAATCTCAGGACGATCTTTTTTTGCATTCATTGACTCCTCCATGATCATTACCTGCCCATATATAGTTATAGCACATTCAGGAAGAAAAAAAATTTAATGCAGATAACAGATGGTTCATCCCCATGGATTGCGTCACTGCAAGTAAGTTAAAGATTTTGGCCTGGATGACGTACTTTGCTTAACGCCGGTGATGGTTGGCATGGTGAGGTTTTAATAGATTGATTCTTCATTTCTCCCTGAAACCAAACGGCCCGAGCCGATCAAATAAAAACCCGTTAGATTCAAATACAAATACAAAGAGCATTTTTAGATCACACAAATTATAGACAAATGATTGATTTTTAGTAACCATTCAGCACATTATTTTTCTAATTAAAGAGGCTAGACTATGTATTTAACCAAAACAAGAAAATTGATTATTTTCTTTTCCATTTTTTTATCGTTATTTCAATTCAGTTATGCTGACAAAGCCCCCAATAAAACCGATGGTGATACTGCAATTCAAAATGCTATTTTATTTTATATTAATGAATACAGACAACAACACGGGCTTACGCCATTAAAAATGGACAACCGCATTGTAAAAGAAGCAAAGCAACATTCCATGGATATGGCAACTCACAAAATGGGATTTGGTCATAAATATTTCCACCAGCGTATAGACCGATTACATAGCCAAATTAAAGATTCTAATGCAGGCGCTGAAAATGTGGCTTATAACTATAAAGATGCTCAGGATGTTGTGAAAAATTGGTTACGAAGCCCTGGCCACAAACGAAATATTGATGGTAACTACAATCTGACCGGTATTGGAATTGCGCGAGATAAACACGGTAAAATCTATTTCACCCAAATATTTTTAAAGACGGGGACAGGTAAAAAATACGCGACAAGAAGACCATTTCAAAGCCTGTTTAATAAATCACTATTTCATCGAAATGCTTAACCTTCTTCGACTTTAGCTATTTATATGAATCCCCATGCATGTTCAGAAGCCCGACAAAGGAGACTATTTGTAGTCCTGGACATCGCGATAATATCTATTCAAAGAAATAGTTAGAGTCGATGAACTTTAGAATATTGTTTAAAAACAAAAGGATGAATCAACACTCAGGAACACTTAACGAAATCTTTGCAAAAAACACCTGTTAACAAGTGGAATAAACAGAAATACTGGCCTATTATAGAATCATAGGCGGTACACATTGTTCAGCCAATATCACAACATTGGAAGCCAGATTGAGAATGTGGTGAGCAAGCTTAGCAAGACTAAGAAGCCAAAAGCATTCCGGAGGAATCCACCTAGTGACCCAGGACTGTAAGCAATCTTGCTGTCTATAACCACTTTCAATAAAACGGGGCGTATTGTATATGCCCTTTTTTATTCCTATATTATAGCTCCAAACCGTGCATTTACTGATGCATGCAAAATTTAGACCCAATCTTCATTGACAATTTATCCAGTAGCAAACTATCCTAATTTACAACAGGAAAGTTTATACAATAGGTAAAAAGGATTTCTCATGATGATCGCAGCATTATTGGAAACAGGGAATGAAACTCGTGTAGCAATTACTCCCCACTCAGCAAAGCAATTGATAAAGTTGGGATTTGAAGTAGCTATTGAAAAAAATTCCGGACTGGCCTCAGACTTCTCAAATGAAGAATATCAACTTGCGGGAGTTCAGGTAATTGATAATAAAAAACAGTTACTGAAACAAACAAATATCTTACTTTGTGTCAGCGAACCTAATCCAAAAGATTTGGATGGATTACCACCAAACTCGTTACTCGTTGGCCCCATTGATAATGAGCCCGATGGAGAGCTTATCCAACGGTGCCAGAAGAAGAAAATAAATTTATTCTCTATGAATTTAATTCCCCGAATCAGCCGCGCTCAAAGCATGGATAGCTTGTCATCACAAGCGAACCTGGCAGGATATAGAGCTGTTCTCGAAGCTGTAACCCAATACCATCGCGTCATTCCTATGATGATGACTGCAGCAGGTATGATACAACCCTCAAAAGTATTAATCCTGGGAGCTGGTGTAGCTGGATTACAAGCCATTGCAACAGCCAAACGCCTAGGTGCAGTAGTATATGCCTTTGATGTAAGACGGGCAGCTAAAGAACAAGTTGAAAGCCTAGGTGCTGAATTCATCGAAGTAAGTATGGAACAGGATAGTGAAACAGCAGGTGGATATGCATCTGAAACCAGCGATGAATATAAAAAATTACAAGCAGAATTAATTGATCAATACGCTCGAATGGCAGATATAGTCATCACAACGGCATTAATACCGGGTCGTAAGGCGCCAATTCTGCTTTCCAAAAAAACCATTGAACAAATGAAACCCGGCTCAATCATTGTTGATCTTGCTACATCAAGAGGTGGAAACTGTGAAGTGAGCGTGCCTGAAGAAATCATAATGCATGGTGAAATCAAAGTAATAGGACTAAGCAACATGGCAGGCCTTGTGCCCAGCACCGCGAGTGAGCTTTATGCGAATAATCTGGTACATTTAATTAATTTATTGGCTTCCCATCCTCCCGAAATATCATTTAATCCTGATGATGAAATCATTCAACAGTCTGTGCTTTGCTATGACGGCAACTATTTTCCATTCAAAGTGTCTAAGGAGAATCAAAATGCATGAAGTTCATTCACTGGGGAATCCTTACATCACCATACTGACGATTTTCGTTTTGGCTTGTTTTGTTGGTTATTACGTCGTATGGAAAGTAACGCCCGCCCTGCACACCCCGCTGATGTCTGTGACCAATGCCATATCCAGTATTATCATTTTGGGTGCCCTGATTGCAGCAGGAAGCGAGTTGACTGGCTCCATTACCTGGTTAGGAGGTCTGGCAATATTCATTACCTCCATTAATATTTTTGGTGGATTCGTTGTAACTCAACGCATGCTTCGCATGTATAAAAAATAATGACCTAAGGATGGAATCAACAATGAATTCAATTGTTCCCCTATTTTATTTATTAGCAGCTGTATGCTTTATTCTTGCCTTAAAAGGTTTAGCTAGTCCTGCCACCTCAAGAAGAGGAAATCTCCTTGGAATATTAGGTATGACGCTTGCCGTAGGCTCTACCCTAATGATGCCTGATATTTTCCATCATTATTTACTGCTTGGTTTGATTGTCGCTGGCGGAATCGTCGGTACTTTTATTGCTCTAAAAATCAATATGACTGCTATTCCGCAATTAGTAGCAGCCTTTCATTCGTTAGTAGGTATGGGGGCTGTATTAGTAGCCTTTTGTGCCTTCTTATCCCCTGAATCTTTTCACATTGGCAGTCCAGGAGCAATAGCGACAGCGAGTCTTGTTGAAATGAGTTTGGGGTTAATCATTGGCGCCATTACGTTTTCGGGCTCTATCATTGCCTTTTTAAAATTACAAGGCATTATGTCTGGAGTACCAGTACGCTTTATGGGACAAAGCTATTTAAATCTGATTATTGCTTTATCCATTTTGGGTTTCTTTATCGTCTTTTTAATGAATCAAAGCCTGTGCCTTTTTATTGTGCTGGCTGGCTTGGCCTTCCTAATTGGTGTTTTATTAATCATTCCAATTGGCGGAGCAGATATGCCCGTTGTAATCTCCATGCTGAATTCATATTCAGGCTGGGCTGCTGCTGGAATAGGATTTACACTAAGTAATGATTTGTTGGTTATTACTGGTGCCCTTGTTGGGGCAAGTGGAGCGATATTAAGTTACATCATGTGTGTTGGTATGAATCGTTCTATATTCAATGTCATTTTTGGCGGAATAAGTACAGCTGGCTCAGCAACTCAGGTTCATGCAGGAGATGAATCCAGAAATGTAAGACAAGCCAATGGAGAAGACGCTGCATTTCTATTGAGTAATGCCAAGGATGTAATTATTGTTCCTGGTTACGGTATGGCCGTGGCTCATGCTCAACATGCCGTAAAAGAACTGGTAGATGCTCTTGAGGCACGTTCGATAAAAGTGAGATTTGCCATTCATCCAGTTGCAGGTCGTATGCCCGGTCACATGAACGTGTTACTCGCAGAAGCCAATATTCCATATGATCTCGTTTTTGAGCAAAGCGAAATTAATAGAGATTTTGCTGCCTGTGATGTTGCATTGGTTATTGGTGCAAATGACATCACCAACCCGGCCGCCAAAACAGATCCAAACTCACCTATTTATGGAATGCCTGTATTAGAAGTAGAAAAAGCTAAAACAGTGTTATTTGTTAAACGAGGAATGTCTTCAGGATATGCTGGAGTAGAGAACAATCTATTTTTTCACGATAATACTTACATGCTATTTGGTGATGCAAAGACCATGATTGAATCCATATCAAAAGCTTTGGAAGAAATATAGTCCAATAAATTGATTAATAATTAGGGGCTGAGTAGAACCATAAGCAGCCCCTGCTAATGTTTATGGTTAGTTTGAACGTATACAAATGCCCATCCCTGCGACCTAAAGCTCACAACGGTACCTCCCCAGATTCAGAAGATCCTTCGCTATACTTAGGATGGCGTACTGGAATGGCAGCGCGAAGATGGAATGACGGATCTTCTTAAAATGCAATAAAAACGCTCCCTGTGACACGTCCAATAAACCCTGTTCTGCTCAAATCCCGCGCGAAAATGCCGTTTAGTTTGCCATGTAAGCAAAATAAATGTATCTTAGCCCGTTAAATTTTCACATTGGAGCTTTCTATGCTACGAAAAATTGGCTTTTCCCTATTATGCGCAGCTGTAACTTTAAGTACTAACGTGTATTCAACAACTCATAGTCTGCAACCTGGCTTATCACTAGAATACATTTTAGCCCCAAATAAACCAGAAACATTTATTAATTATATGTATTGGGAAATTGAAGCTAATTGTAAAATTACGACCGAAGACGAAGGCAACGAATTATTAGCTGAAGCGTTAGCTAAAAAAGGCAAAGTAAATGGAGTTACCTTAACCAAGGGCGAGTCAATGCACGTTATTGTTCACCATGGTGAAATTCTGAAAATCAGCGCAGAATCCGGAGCCAAAGTAAGAATTACCAATCTGGGACAACATGCTATTAAAGCAACGTGTTCAACCTAAACATCAATCATGCACAAGTTAAGTAAACAGAATCACTTAATATGCATCAATGATATAGCAATCCTGGGTTACAGTTCCGCTAAAACCCAGGTATCAATTCATTAAGACATGATACTGAACATCTCAATCCGAATTATCGCGACTTCGCACTGAAGGCCTCGTTTGCGTCACTATGCCCCCAAAATTCATTTTAATATGTTGATTCGAAATAATTTTTTTGATGCTTATCTCTGAGCACCCAAAAAATGACATCAATTTAATGAATTTTGTGCCACATACTCCCCCTCTCTCTAACTCTCTCCCCAAGGGGCGAGAGGACAGACGGACTTCGAAAAGGTATGTTTCTTAACTTGAGGGCCTTGATCGTTCACAGGGTACGTAAATTTTGTCATTACGAGCCTTAGCGAATAACCCAGAACGATGTTTCGTTAAAACGACGTATTAGGTTGCTTCACTTTGTTCGTAATGACAACTCTTTTTTATTTAATTTGAATAAATTACCTATCTGATGCACACTTACTTTCGGGCTGGGTCGCCCGCAAAAACGGGCCATCATACAGCGATATTCAAGCTCCAGACAGAACAAGATGGATGAACACCGAGGCGCTTTTTCCTGCATTACGCAATGTTAATCCCTTACTTAACGACAGTAGCTCATGCCACAAGGCGCCATAGCTGACCTAATGTTCTCTTGTTGCGTGGAACTTTATCTTAGGATAACGTTCTTCTGCCATCATCAGATTGACTCGTGTAGGAGCAAGATACATTAACGTGTCGCTACCGTCCAAAGCTAAATAATCATAAGCTTTATCACGGAATTCGCTCAATGCTTTCTCATCCTCGGCATAAACCCAGCGAGCACAAGACACGCTGACTGATTCATAAATACAATCCACTTTATATTCATGCTTTAGGCGATGAGCAACAACATCAAATTGTAGAACACCCACAGCACCTAGAATCAATTGATTACTGTTTAACGGCCTGAATACCTGAGTTGCTCCCTCTTCCGATAATTCGATCAATCCCTTCAGCAATGCCTTACTTTTTAAGGGATCTCTTAAACGTACCAGCCGGAATAACTCTGGAGCAAAATTAGGAATGCCCGTGAATTTAAGCGCCTCACCTTGAGTAAACGTATCACCGATACGGATGGTGCCATGGTTATGTAAACCAATAATATCACCTGATAAAGCAATTTCTGTATGAGAACGATCACCTGCCATAAACGTTAAAGCATTGGCAATTTGGACTTCTTTACCTATACGCAGATGACTCAGTTTCATTCCTTTTTTATAAGTTCCGGAACAAACCCGCAGAAAAGCAATTCTATCTCGATGTTTAGGATCCATATTCGCCTGAATTTTGAATACGAATCCAGAAAATGCTTCTTCATGTGGCTCAACAGTTCGCTCCTGAGTTGCTCTTGGCTGAGGGCCTGGTGCGTATTGAACAAAATCATCCAGCAATTCTTTAATACCAAAATTATTAATAGCAGAACCAAAGTATACCGGTGTCATTTTGCCTGCTAAATAGGCTTCCAGATTAAACTCATGGGAAGCCCCTTTTACCAACTCAATTTCGTCGCGAAGTTCTTCCGCGCTCTCACCCAGCAACTCATCCAATTGAGGGTTATCCAATCCCTTAATTTGTACTGCTTCTTGCTTCTGAGCATTTTTTCCGTGTTGGTAAAGATAGACTATATCTTCATAACGGTGATAAATTCCTTTAAATCGTTTGCCCATGCCTACAGGCCAGGTAATTGGTGCACACTGAATGCCTAATACAGATTCTACCTCATCAAGCAAATCAATAGGCTCGCGTCCTTCACGGTCAAGCTTATTGATAAAGGTCATAATAGGTGTATCACGGAGTCGACAGACTTCCATCAATTTGACAGTTCTATCCTCAACCCCTTTGGCCACGTCAATAACCATCAAAGCAGAATCAACGGCAGTCAAAGTACGATAGGTGTCTTCAGAGAAGTCTTCATGGCCTGGAGTATCCAGCAGATTCATCACATGCTCATTATGGACAAATTGCATTACCGAGGTAGTAATGGAAATACCTCTCTCCTTTTCCATCTCCATCCAATCAGAAGTAGCATGTCGGTCTGCTTTACGCCCTTTAACTGTTCCTGCTAACTGAATGGCACCTCCAAACAGCAACAATTTTTCAGTAACCGTGGTCTTACCCGCATCGGGGTGAGAAATAATGGCAAATGTACGCCGTTTGTTAAAGTCTTGATAGAAATCAGACATAAATCTCTCTATATAAATATATTTCGAATACTTAGGTGAATTCTAAGGGAAATGCTGGAAACTAACAATTTTTTCGGCACTTTATGCTTAAATTGTTACAAAAAACATTGATAATTAATAATTCAATCTGAATATCCCTCTGTGGCGAATTAAATTCAATCATGTATACTCAAATACAGGTCCTTTCAAAAACAAGGCTAAAATGGAGTTAAAATAGCTAAAATCTATTCCTTGTTCATGGGTACCTTAAATTAAAGGATTTAATTTAGAAAATAATAAGGAGTTTGCCATGAGACTTAACTACTTCATTGCCCCCCTTGCATTGTTCCCCTTGTGCTCGTTTGGTCAAACTGAACACTTGAATAATCTATCTCAATTATCAAAGAATCCAGTAACAGAGAATACAATTGAAAAATCATACTCTAGCAGCTCAGAAGGTCTGAATCACCTCCAATTATTTACCAGAAATACTGATTATCCAACACAAATTATCCGCACGTCCAGCGCCATGAAAGGCCAGGAGTTAACGTGTGAACAAGTAAATGAAGTAATTGAAGAAAAAATTATACGCTATATCACGTCTGATAAGTTCGCCTATCAAACATACATTCAATGTACCTTTAATCCCGATACTCATTACGCAACACAATTCCAAATCACCAGTTATTTTGATCCGGTTAATGACGATGCAATCAATTATTTGAAGGCTTATCTTTCTGCCAATAATGGTTCTGATTTTTTGGGTACAAAATTAAATATTGAATCAGCAAAAGGCTTAATAGTTACAATAAACATTTCCGCAGGAATGAAGAAAAATCCGAAAAAACCACCCTTTATAGAATATAAACAGGATCGCCGCAGTTTCTTCTTTAAAAATAATTATGAAATGAATAAAGTTCTATTCACGGATATTTATCAAAATTTTTATTCCAATGAGCCGAATAAAATCCTTCCATTTCTTGATCGATGGTTGTTTGCACATGCAGGAACTTTATATAAAGCCGTTTTACGCGATTCTAATTTTGCAGAACTGCAACCAGAACAAATCTTTCTGATGGAAGATGGAGAAAAAATATTTGTTTCCGGCTTAAAATACCATTTCGCGCATAACTGTTCACAATATGACAATCATCGTTGCCTTATTTCTGGCATTTGATGAACATTTTGGCTTACATCACATGATAAAATGTAAGCCAATAACTCCGCAAAATTTAGACGACTATCAACTCCAACCCTGAATGAAACCGCTCAAAATAATTCATAATCATGCTATCACTTACTAAATCCAGGCGTGATGGCTTCCAATTCGGTTTTTTATCCTTAATGATCAATAATGATCTGACCCCTTCATAAAAATCACTATCACGCATAAAATGAGCGACCAAATCGAAATCCATTTTTAAACATTCAGCCAGAGAAATCCCTTTCGCTTTCTGTAATTGAGTTAAGGTAACCTTAAGGCTTAAAGGAGATTTCTGCATTAGAGTATTATAAACCCCCTCAGCCCATATTCCATCACGCTTCATCAAAGAATCAACAATAAGATCAACTGTCGGCTGAGAGAAACAAACATCAATTAACGGTTTAATCTGACTCACTTCATTGTCAGGTGTAAAGGTATATTCTTTAATGCATTGATCTACACGATTATAAGCATCTTCAGACAAATCAGTATGAATCAATAGATCAAGCAAAGCATTCATTTCTTTGGAAGGTACAATATATTTAATTAGCTTCGCCTTCAATGCATCCTGCGCCCCAATTCGATTCCCAGTTAAACCCAAATAAATCCCCAGAGCCCCGGGACAGCGAGTCAACAAATGGCTGGCACCAATATCAGGGAAAAAACCAATCCCGGTCTCGGGCATGGCAAATACAAACTGCTCTGTAGCTACGGCATGACTGCCATGGAGAGAAACACCAACCCCTCCCCCCATAGTAATGCCATCCATTAAGGCGATATAAGGTTTACCCAGAGTATGAATGTAATGGTTCAATCGATACTCATGCCAAAAAAACTGCATTTGCTCTGAATGCTCACTTCGACCAGAATTATAAAGCCAACGCACGTCCCCGCCAGCACAAAACGCATTACCGGGAACAGCACGAATTACCACTGCCTTTATCGAGCAGTCCTCCTTCCAGAGTTCCAGCTGCTCTTGCATGGCTTGAATCATCGGCAAGGAAAGAGCATTTAAAGCACCAGGTCTATTTAAGGTAATTAAGCCAATTTGACCTTCCTGGGTAAACAATACATCTTCAAACATTTATCAGCCCCCCTTAAAAACTGCATTCCGTTTGGTAAGAAAGGCCTCTACCCCTTCTTTTTTATCTTCTGTAGCACAGACTTTAGCAAAATGGATTGCTTCCAGATGCAAGGCTTCTTGAAGAGGCAGATCATAGCCATGATCAATAACTTCCATTACTCCAGCAATAGCCAAAGGCGCCATCGCTAAAATTCCCTTCAGCACAGTTTTACCTTGTTCCAGCAATTGTTCTGGTTCAACCAAATCAGTAACAAGCCCCCAGTTTAATGCCGTTTCGGCGCTAATAAATCGGCCGGTTAGACAAAGATCCATTGCTCGTCCCTTGCCAACCAAGCGCGCTAATCGTTGGGTACCACCGTAACCAGGAATAACGCCCAATTTTACTTCCGGTTGGCCAAACATTGCTTTTGTCGATGCGATTCTCAAGGTTGCTGATATAGCTAATTCGCATCCACCACCAAATGCAAATCCATTTATTGCTGCTAGAGAGGGTTTGCCCAGAGTTTCCAAAAGTCGGAATACCTCTTGGCCATGACAAGCAAATTCATATCCCGTTTGAGCAGTACATTCAGCAAGTCTATTGATATCAGCACCAGCACAAAAAGCCTTACCATTACCAGTGATCATGAGTGCTTTAACTTGGGGATTAGTTTTCGCAGAACGAAATAATTCAGCCAAAGCATTCAAAACATCCGTGCTTAAGGCGTTTAATTTTTCTGGTCTGTTTAAAGTTAAGGTTAAAATTCCATTACTATCTAATTCATGCTCAATTAAATTCATTAATTAACTCCTGATAGATTTCCTGATTCTGTTATCCAAATGAACAGAACCTAATCAATAAAATATTCCTCATCCAAACTTGCTTTTGCAACTATTTCCCGCATGATTTCATTAGTACCTTCAAGAATCTGGTGTACTCTCAAATCCCTGAATATGCGTTCTATCTGATAGTCACGCAAATATCCATATCCTCCATGTAGTTGCATCGCCTTGTCACTGATTCTAAATGCAACATCAGTTGCAAGACGCTTTGCCATTGCACAATACATAGGAGCATCTGCATCATTATTATCCATGGCTGCAGCAGCTCTATAAACCATCAACCGTGCTGCTTCATAATCAGTTAGCATGTCTGCGAAATAAAAGCGCAAAGCCTGCATTTTGGTTAATGACCGACCAAATTGCTTTCGCTCATGCAGATAAGATTGAGTTAAACGCAAGCATGCGAGAGCGCCTCCCAAGGAGCATGAAGCAATATTAATTCGCCCTCCATTCAATGCATTGAGCGCAATTTTGAAGCCCATCCCTTCTTCCCCCACCCGATTAGCAATAGGGACACGACATTCTTCAAAATAAAGCATACTGGTAGGCTGATTTCGCCACCCCATTTTCTTTTCTAATTTACCAAATGTTAATCCGGGCGTATTTTTTTCAATTAACAAACAACTGATGCCATGATGTGATTCATCCCCAGTTCTGACCATCGTTAAATAAACATCACTGACACTTCCACCAGAAATAAATGCTTTAACACCATTTACAACATAGTGATCTCCATCTTTTATTGCTCGGGTCTTTAAAGAGGCAGCATCGGAGCCTGATTCGGGTTCAGTTAAACAATAACTGGCAATCACATCCATTGCCGTTAGTTTGGGCCCCCAATATGCCCGAAGCTCTTTTTCTGCATATTTGTCAATTAATGAAGTAACCATGTTATGAATTGAAAGATAGGCACTGGTGGGTATACACCCTGTAGCAAGTTGTTCAAATATTAATGAAGCATCCAAACGAGTAAGTTGAGTCCCGCCAATATCCTCTTGAGCAACCATTCCAGCCATACCTAATTTTGCAGCTTCTCGTAAAACGTCAACAGGAAAATGGCAGTGTTCATCCCAACTGTCCGCCATGGGAGCCAGTTTATTGTGAGCAAAATCAGCGGCCATCTGACGAAAAGCTTGATGTTCCTGGGTGAATTCAAAATTCATAGACCGTCCTTAGATAATGTGTTTATAGCGCCGTACAAAACTGGGATGAAGTTTAATCTAATGCGAGCTTATACGGCACTATATTTTTAAACAAATTCTAAAATTTAGCACATGGTTCGCTCTTCTCATAATTAAACTACTGCTCTCAGGTCAAAAGATGCTATTATTACGAAATTTTAGCGCCTGTGAAAGACAACAAGAATAATCACATGGGAACATTAGCGCAACCTACATTGACAAATAAAAATGCTCTGTCCGTTTTAAAAGAATATTTCGGCTTTGATTCTTTTCGCACACCTCAAGAAGAAATAATTACCGATGTTATTTCAGGACTTGATGTGCTTGTTCTTATGCCAACAGGTGGCGGAAAATCACTTTGTTATCAAATACCTTCAATCGTCAGACCTGGTGTCGGGATAGTCGTGTCTCCCTTGATTGCCTTAATGGAAGATCAGGTTGCAGCACTAAAATTACAAGGGATCAGTGCAGCATATTATAATTCGTCACTATCCAGTGATGAAGCACGAAAAGTATTAGCTCAATTACATAATGATGAACTGGATCTATTGTATATTGCCCCGGAGCGACTCATCAGCACCCCCTTTCTAGAACGCCTTGCAGAGTGTCAGATTGCACTGTTCGCAATTGATGAGGCGCATTGCGTATCTCAATGGGGACATGATTTCAGACCGGAATATGCCGCTTTAGGGTTATTAAAAACACATTTTCCAAATGTCCCCATGATTGCGCTAACCGCTACCGCCGATAAACAGACTCGCGAAGATATTGTTGTAAAATTAAATTACACTCCTAAAAAATATGTGGCTTCATTCAATAGACCCAATATCCACTATAAAGTCGTTCCCAAAAACAATGCAACAAAGCAACTCAATCAGTTTTTACAATCAGATACTCAGCAATCCGGGATTATTTATTGTGGCACACGCAATAGTGTAGAGCGCCTTGCTGAAAAATTACAGGATATGGGATTTAAAGCCCGAGCCTACCATGCAGGCTTAGCACATAATGAACGTCGGGAAGTACAAACCCTGTTTCGTCATGATAGAATTGATATCGTTGTCGCGACGATAGCATTTGGTATGGGAATTGATAAACCTAATGTGCGCTTTGTAATTCATCATGATTTACCTAAAAATATTGAAGGATATTATCAGGAAACCGGCCGGGCCGGGCGAGACGGATTACCTGCCAGAGCCTTACTTCTTTATGAACCAGCTGACAGCGCACGGCTTCGTTCATGGATTATCAATACCCCCTTAGAAGAGCAAAGGCGGGTTGAAACAAATAAATTGAACCACATGCTAGCGTTTGCTGAAGCCTCGCATTGCCGTCGCCAGATTTTGTTACGCTATTTCGATGAGCCTTGTGATACAGAATGCAAGTATTGTGACGTATGCGATAATCCGCCTGCAATGGCTGATGCGACCGAAGACGCACAAAAATTATTATCCTGTATTTATCGATTAAAACAAAGTTTTAGATTAACGCATACTATTGAAGTTTTAAGAGGTGCTCAGACGGATAAAATAAAACAATTCGGTCATGATCAACTGAGTACTTTTGCTATTGGCAAGGATAAATCGGCGCATTACTGGAAGCAACTTGCCTGGCAGCTGATCCATAAAGATTATTGCATACAGGACATAAACCATTTTAACGTGCTAAAACTGACTCCCAAAGCAATACCTCTTTTAAAAGGTGAAGAGAGCATCGCTCTGACCATTCCGCACAATGATCTCACTGGCAGCAAAAAGAAAACAAAAGAACGCAGCACTATTAAAGCAGAAAACAGTCCGCTATTTGAAATATTACGCAGTTTGAGACGTCGATTGGCAGATGAAGAGAATAAACCGCCATTTATGATTTTCAGTGATGCGACCTTACATGAGATGAGCCGCTTAAAACCCAGTAACTCAGAAGAGCTACTTGATGTATCTGGTGTGGGACAACATAAGTTAACACATTATGGTCATCATTTTCTTAAAGCATTAAATGAATTCAGTGACGATTAAAGCAGATACAGAACAACTCTTTAATATAGATGTAAAAACACTATTATAATACCTCAACCCAAACCAGACTCCGTGAAAATGGATAAATTACCCAAAGAATTTTATGCACGCGATACAATTACTGTTGCCAAAGAACTTTTAGGAAAATTAATGGTTCATCAGGATGGTGCCTGTGAACGAATTGGAAAAATAGTAGAAGTTGAAGCCTATCTTGGTCAGCAAGATTTAGCGTCACATTCATCGAAAGGAAAAACTAAAAGAACAGAAGTGATGTTTGGACCTGCGGGTTTTGCTTATATATACCTGATATATGGAATGTATTATTGTACTAACGTGGTTACAGAAGAAGAAGAGACAGGTTCTGCTGTATTAATCAGGGCTTTAGAACCAGTACAAAATATCCAGGGGAAAACACAAGGCCCCGGATTGTTATCCAGAGCAATGAATATAGATAAGAAATTGAATCAGCATGATCTATCTGGCAATACTTTTTATATAGCAGACAACCTAAATCAATCACCCATTATAATAATAGAAAGACCAAGGATAGGAGTACACTATGCAAAAGACTGGGCAGAAAAACCGCTGCGGTTTTATATCAAAGATAATCCATTTATATCCAAACGCTGATATAACGTCTTCCACTGACGATTATGCTGCTTTGCAAGATTAGCTGTAGGGCTTCGCAAGCTCAGCACTAGCCTCACTACGATTAAGTTAAGGATTTTAGTCGTCATCCAGAGGAGCTAGCGACGAAGGATATCCCGGGCTCAGTATGACGTATTATTCTTAACTTAATGGCTGCGAGCACCAACCTACAACCAATGAGTAGGCTGGGCTAAACGAAGTGCAGCCCAGAAAAACAGGTCGCATACATTTATTACCAGGCTAAAAAGCCTCTAACCATAATAACCAATTTTCACATGCACCTGGTAATACTTAACCTGATCACCATCGATAAACCCACGCGTTTCCAAAACCTCAAACCACTCCAACTTGCCATGTGATTTGGCAGCTTGTTTGATTGCATTATCGATAGCTTGTTCAATACCCTCTTGCGATGTGCCAATCAGTTCAACCAACTGATATACTTTATCTGTCATTGTTCACTCCCTGAATTAAGTTGATCCTGCGCTTTGGCTATGGCTTTACGGATAGCCTGAGATTCCTCTGATTGTTCTGGTGCGATAACTAATAATCGTTGCCAATAGGCTATTGCATCTTTATAAGCATGGCTCATGTATGCGTTCATAGCAAGCATGGCTAATGCATCTGGTTGATTTGGATTTTTATCTAATAATTCATTAAAGATTGCTATTATTTCTTGATTAAATTGCTGATTATTAATCATCCATAAACTGTGCGCGTAATTCACAGAATATTGTTCATCGTCAGGATTCAATTGATGCGCTTTAGCAAAAGCGGCGACAGCATTTTGGTGCTCATTCTGGCTTGTATATAGTCTGCCCAATAAATACCACCCTTTGGCACTCTTCGGACTATCATCCAATTTAGCTTTCAGTTTATCAATAAGCTCCTGAGGACTTTTAACTGATTTAAGCATCTGTTGCGCCCTTTCCCGTGACTCATTCTGCTGAATGTATTGTTGCCAGGAAGAAAAATCACCCCAAGAATAATAGCCGACAGCCATCATAACCATTAATACAGGCAACAATAGCATGCTGGCTAACAGGTTACGTCTCAAAGGATAGATAAGAAGAATACTTGCACTGAGTGCTATTAAAACCAAAGTGCCGACTAGCCACCATTCATTCATGTGTCATTCGCTTAAAACATGTTCGCCAAAAAATAAAGAATCCCAACAGTAAAAATAAAAAGGGACCAAACCATAATAATAAAGTTACCGTTTTTACTGGAGGTTTAAAAAGTATAAAATCACCGTATCGTGAAGTCAGGTACTCATTTATTTCACTGTCACTCTTCCCCTCTTTTACCAAATGATAAACCTGTAAACGTAAATCCTTAGCAAGCTCCGCATTAGAATCAGCCAAATCCTGATTCTGGCACACCAGGCAACGTAAATCTTTCAGTAAATGATTAAACTGCGCTTCTTTCTTAGCTGAATCAAGGGGATACTCACTGTTAGCAAAACTTGGAGCAGCCAATATAAAAAGGACTATTCCCAAATTGATTAAATAAGTTACTCTCATGAAGTCTGCTCCAACTGCTTCATTAACGGCGCGATTTCTTTCATCCAGACATCCTGAGTCATAATACCAACATGCCGATAACGGATGATGCCTTGCTTATCAATTACAAAAGTCTCTGGTGCGCCATATACTCCCAAATCAATAGCAACTTTACCTTCAGTATCCTGACCAATCAGCTTATAAGGATTGCCCCATTGTGCTAACCATTGTAGAGCATTCTCAGGTTTATCCTTATAATTCAGACCGTAGATGGGTACTCCTTCACGTGCCAACTGCATCATAAACACCTGTTCTTCCACACAAGCCTCACACCAGCTTGCCCAAACATTAAGGAGGGCTATCTGTTGGTCTAATGTGTTTGAACTAAAGACAGCCTTAGGATTTTGTAATTGGGGTACAGCAAAAACAGGTAATGACTTTCCTAGCTGAACGGAAGGTAATTTATGAGGATCCAAAGAAAGACCGCGCCAAAGAAAAAAACTGAGTAATAAAAAAAGAGTAACTGGAATTAATTTCCACCCAATGTTTTTCATGCCTCTAACTCCCGACTACACACTGCGACAGTCTTTCTGTGTTGATAATATCTTCGATCTGTCAACGCCAAAAAACCTCCGGCAAGAATCAGAAAGCCTCCGCCCCAGATCCAACGAACAAAAGGCTTATAATAAAGGCGGATAGACCAGGAGTGATTCGCTAACGGTTCTCCCATGGCAACATAAATATCTCTGAATGGTGTCACATCAATAGCTGATTCAGTCATCGCCATCTGACCAATGGCATAAACTCTTTTTTCCGGATAGATCAATTTGCTCGTGCCGTTATGGCTTATTTTAAATACAGCTTGAGTACCATTATAGTTAGGACCACTTAAATCGCTCTGACTCACAAACTCTATCTGATATCCAACCAGATTTATTGTAGTACCAGGCGCCATCTGAACGTCATCCTGCACCCCATAAGAGGTAGACACTGCAATCCCAATGACTGAGGCAGCAACACCACAATGAGCAACAACCATTCCCCAATAGGCTTGGCCAACCCCATTAAATCCTCTGTCTTTAATACGTCTGGCAGCAGCACTTAAAGTGCTTAATACAACCCAGAATGCTAAAATCAACCCCAGAAGTGCCGAACCATCAAAAGTGCTGGAAGTGACGAACAATATAATAATAGGCAACAGAATGCTCAACAGAGCAATCCAATTCAGTTTTTTAAATACGCTCTTCCAATCGTCCTTATTCCAGCGTAAATGAATCCCAATCCCCATCAGCAATAACATGGGTATCATCAAAGGCACAAAGACCGCATTAAAATAAGGGGCGCCGACTGATAACTTGCCTAAGCCCAAGCCTTCAATCAATAAAGGATAAACAGTACCCATCAACACCGTCAGCATGATGACAACCAAGAACACATTATTCAATAATAAGGCGCTTTCTCGAGATACGGGACTTGGACTGCTGCCGGTTTGTAAGGTTTGTGCCCGAAACAAAAATAAGACTAAAGAACCACCGATGACGAACAACAAGAAACCTAAAATAAACAAACCTCGTTGTGGATCTACAGCAAAAGCATGCACGGAGGTCAAAACACCTGACCGAACCAGAAAGGTTCCAATAAGACTAAGGGAAAATGCAGCAATTGCCAATAACATCGTCCATGCTTTAAATTGTTGGCGTTGTTCTGTCACTGCCAGTGAGTGCAGTAAAGCGGTGCCGACCAGCCAAGGCATAAAAGAAGCATTCTCCACCGGATCCCAAAACCACCAGCCCCCCCAACCTAATTCTCTATAGGCCCACCAGCTTCCAAGAGTAATACCAGCAGTCAAACAACACCATGCAGCCAAAGTCCAGGGCCTGGTCCATTTCGACCAACTGGCTTCTACTTTACCAGCCCATAAAGCAGCAATAGCAAAAGCAAAAGCAACAGAAAAACCAACGTAGCCCATATACAGCATGGGTGGATGAAACAAAAATCCAGGGTCTTGCAGTAAAGGATTAAGATCCCGTCCTTGAGTATTCAACACCTGGAATTGACGCAAAAAAGGATTGGAGGTGGTTAGCAAAAAAAGAATGAAACCAATACTTAGCCAGCCAAGCACCACCAAAACACGAGCCTGCATTTCTTTATCGAGACTAGAGCTCAGAAATCCAACCAAAATCATCCAGAAACTAAGAATAGCAACCCATAAAAGCATGGAACCTTCATGCCCTCCCCAAACGGCGCACAGTTTATAAAACCAGGGCAATAACAGGCTTGAATTACTCACAACATATACTACGGAAAAATCATCAGTTAAAAAACATACGGTTAAACACACATAGGCCATGGCTACAAATAAGAATTGGAATCCCGCATACGTTTTTGCTGAATCCATCCAGTCTGTACGCTTCAGTTGCAAACCGGCTAATGGGACTAATGCCAGCATCATGGAGGCAGCTAAAGCAAGAATCAATGAAAAAAGACCAATTTCTGCAATCATGATGCTACCTTTTTAGATAAAGCTGCCTTAACTTCAGGCGGCATATAATTAGCATCGTGTTTTGCTAATACTTGGGTGGCGCGAAAATGCTGGGTATCCGTAGCTTCTCCCTCAGCAACTATTCCTTGCTCATCACGAAATAAATCAGGAAGAATACCAGTGTACGTTACGGTAATCGTTTTATCAAAATCGGTAATTTTAAATTGAACCGTTAACCCTTTTTCGGCTCGAATAATACTGTTTTTTTCAACCATGCCTCCTACTCGGATCGGATGACCAAGCGGTGCTTCTCCGGCAGCAATCTGGGTAGGAGTATAAAACAAGCTGATATTCTGTCTTAAGGCATATAAAACCAAACCAGCAGCCAGGGCCAATATCATCATAAAAAATAGTATTTTGAGTAACTTGCGTTTTCGTGCTGGGTTCATATCATTTATCTCTTAAACCATCGTTGCAGTATTTGCTGAGTGCGTGATTTTTGCCATTTTATGCTGAACAGATTTATTATTAACACAGCACCAACCAAACCATAGGCAGACCAAACATAAGCAGAATAACCACCCATTGCTAGCCAATCAAAAAATGCAGTCATTATTTTACCCCTTCGAATTGCAGTTTCACCCAGGTTTGATTTCTTTCTCGCAATAACAATTCATTTCGTGCTTTTGCCAAAATAATCCACAAGGAATAAAAGAAAAATCCAGCTATGGTCAAAAGCAATGGGTATAACATACTGAGTTCAATTTTAGGTTTGGCAAATGCAGATAAAGTAGAACCTTGATGCAAGGTATTCCACCAATAGACGGAATAATGAATAATAGGTAAATCAATTAAGCCAACCAAGGTTAAAATCGCAACAATTTTATCAGCATCTTCTTTATTTTTTACGGCTTGATGGGTCGCTATAATAGCCGCATAGAGTAATAGTAAAACCAGTTCAGACGTCAGTCGCGCGTCCCAGACCCACCAGGCCCCCCACATAGGTTTGCCCCAAATACTTCCAGTAACCAGAGCTAAAAAGGCCATACAGGCACCTAACTGGGCTATCAGACTAATCAAAAGTCCGGCTATTTTAATACGCCAGACGAGAAGCAAAACAGCTAAAAATCCCATCCACGCATAAAGCGCCATGGATAAAAAAGCACTAGGAACATGAACATAGATGATACGAAAAGCATCACCCTGTTGGTAATCAGGTGGAGCAAATACCAGTCCCCAAACAATTCCGACCAGTAAAGTGAATAAAGCACTCGCTGCAAACCAGGGTATTACTCGTCCCGATAAGGAGTAAAATGTTTTAGGTGAAGCCAGTTGATATAAAAACTTCCACATAGGAGACAATAAAATCAGAAAAGAGCCGAATTTTAACATGCATCGCCAGTTTCGCAAAATATAGCTGATTTTCAGGAAATCATAGCTTTTGATTAATCGACCTGGCTAATACGCATGACCCCTGCAATAGCATAAGGTAAAAAGCTCACCGCAATGAGCGACATGGCAAGCAGTAACGCCAGATAACCGCTAACAGGCATGCCTTGCATCGCAATATTTAACGTACCACTCCCAAAAATCAATAGCGGAAGCGTTAAAGGCAGCAAGATCAAAGCCATTAACGCCCCTTTTTGATTCACTCCTACCCCAAATGCTGCAGCTAAAGCACATAAAAATAATAAAGCCGGCGTACCACAAAGCAGACTCAAGATGAGTATCCAGGTTTCCCAAACAGAAAATGAAAACAATACCGCGACCAAAGGAGATAAAATCAATAAAGGCAACAGATTAATGAACCAATGTGCCATGGCTTTTGCGCTGACGATGACACATAATGATTCACCTGAAACCAGCCACTGCTCCACAACACCCTGCTCATAATCCTGTTGAAACAATCGTTCCGCTGAAAGCAACATAGATAACAAGATAGCCATCCATATTAAACCAGGAGCAATGCTTCTCATCAACTGAATTTCCGGACGCATGGTTAACGGGAAAATAAATAACAACATTAAGAAAAACAAACAGGAATTCACCAGATATCTAATCTGACGAATTTGGATCAATAATTCGCGCTTGAATTGTTTTATAAATAATAAATTACCTGCACTCACAAATGATACTCCTCGTATTCATTGGCGCTTAAAGGCAGTTTCTGATGAGAAGTAAGCAATACAGCCCCTCCTTGTGAGCGATGCAGGTTAATTTTATCCATTAAAATAGCAAGTGCTGCATTATCAAGAGCAACCAAAGGTTCATCCAAAAGCCACAAGGGTTTCTCAGACATCCAAAGACGAAGCAAACCCACTTGCCGTCGTTGACCAGCAGAAAGCAAACCGCAGGGTTGATCTACCAGCTTGGCCAGTTTAAAGGGTGAGAGCAAATCGCTGATGCATACGTCTGTGCCTTTATAATTCAGATCAAACAAACAGTTTTCCCTTACCGTCAGGTAAGGATTAATTCCAGTTTTGTGTCCTACAAAACATAATTGTTTTTGATAAGCTTGCAGGTTATTCGAAATAGGCTGGCCAGAAAAGCGTATTTGCCCGTGCATGGGATGATGCAACCCGGCGATCAATTTTAGCAACGTTGTTTTACCTGCCCCATTTGCTCCTTGCAAATGCAGTAAGCCACCTTTAGGTATACTAAAAGAAACCTTCTGCAATACAGGTTGTTCCTGGTAATCAAAATCAAGATCAATAACTTCAAGCATAGATGCGCATCATTACTTTAAAAAGCGAGACTAACTATAAATAAACGACAAAACAAGTTTTTTAGCTTCTATACAATTGAATATCCTGATTTTTGTCTTGCGAAGTCAATCCAGGATCGCCATAATCTGTTTTATTTATTTCAAGGGCAATAATGGAATTTCTTAGTGAATACGGCATGTTTCTCCTTAAGTGCGCTACTCTGGTTATCGCATTTTTAATTCTCTTGGGTGGTATATTCTCCATGGGGAGAAAGCCGAAACCAAAATTGGAAATCACGTCGTTAAACGAGCAATATGAACATACTCAATCATTAATGAATAAAGAGATATTAGGCAAAAAAGCCAGCAAAAAGAAAAAAGAAAAAGCGGCAAAGCCAACTCTTTATGTCATTGATTTTAATGGCGATATAAAAGCGTCTCAAGTAGATCAACTGCGAGAGGAGATTACCTCTATACTGTCCATTGCGAAACCAGACGATGAAGTATTGGTCCGTTTGGATAGTCCTGGTGGTGCGGTTAATGGCTATGGTCTGGCTGCGTCTCAGCTGCAGAGAATACGTGATAAAAATATTCCTCTCACCGTGAGCATAGATAAAGTGGCTGCCAGTGGAGGCTATTTAATGGCCTGTGTCGCCAATCAAATAATCGCAGCCCCGTTTGCGATTATAGGCTCCATAGGCGTTGTAGCGCAGATTCCTAATTTCCATCGCTGGCTCAAGAAAAATGATATTGATATTGAGCTATTAACAGCCGGTGAATATAAAAGAACCTTAACGCTCTTCGGAGAAAATACAGAAAAAGGCAGGAAAAAATTCATCGAAGATTTGGAAAAAATACATACCGTATTTAGAGACTATGTACTGATGAACAGAAACCAGCTGGATATGGACAAAGTAGCTACGGGCGAACATTGGCTGGCTAAAGATGCATTTGATTTGAGCCTGGTAGATAAACTGACTACCAGCGACGAATATCTTGTAGAAAAAATGACTCATTATAAAGCATTCAAATTAACTGTTCAGCCTAAAGCATCTATGATGAATAAATTGCTTAAACCTGCCATGCGTTTAATGCATCCTTGGGCTTGATTATTGTATCGCCTGGCTCACAAGTCATCGGGATTATGGATTCTGGTGACTTAATATAATATTTAGCGAACAACAAAAGATATTATATGAGTATATAATTACAGTATAAATTTATTATCTTCAGGGGAGTGAAACATGAGTGACTTCAAATCAAAGTTACCTGATTTACAAGAATTATCATCGATGACCAGTAAATTATTTAAAGGCCTTAAAGAAAGCGTAACTGAAATTATAAAAGACTATAAAGAAAAAAGAGCTGTAGATACAACTGATGAAGAACCCAAGGAAAAAGCGCCTGCGGAAAAAGTAAAGAAAACAGCCGCGAAACCTACTGAAAAGAAAGAAGAAACCAGTACAGACGCTAACGATAAACAATCATAATGTTATGTTATGAACTCTTTTGCTCTTATCAATCCTGCGGCAGGCAATATGTCGCAGGATTGATAAGAGCTTTCGCTATAGATCTTATCGCTCAACTCGTTCTGGCCTGGTCAAGCCATATTTACGCATTTTCTCAACCAATGTCGTTCGTCTCATATTAAGATAACTGGCGGCATGAGCAACAACCCAATCTGATTCATCCAAAGCCTGGCTAATTAAAGCCAACTCTGTTTTTACCAAATGCTCCTTTAAATCGATACCATCAGTGTTAAGCGTCTGATCCTGGCTAATAATTTCTAACAGGGCTTCCCGCTCGGTTCCAGTAGTCGAGGTATTTGTTTCAAGATAGGATGGCTTATATTCTCCTAGGAACCTACGCGGTAGGTCATCTTTACATACAATTCCATTGGGATACAAAATAGACAGACGTTCTACCAGATTAGCTAGCTCACGAACATTGCCTGGCCAACTGTAACTGCATAGTGCATCCATCGCATCGGGCATTAACCGAACAATAGGTCTAGACTCCCCCTCAATTCGAGAGATTAACTCATTAAACAACAAAGCCACATCAGAACTTCTTTTCCTTAAAGGAGGCATTTCGATTGGAAATACATTAAGTCGATAAAATAAATCCTCTCTAAATTTCCCTTCATTAATAGCGACTTCCAGATTTCTATGCGTCGCAGCAATGATCCGTACATTAACATCGATACTCTTGTTAGAGCCAACACGCTCAAAACAACGCTCCTGAAGTACCCGTAATAACTTGACTTGCATCGCTAAGGGCATATCTCCGATCTCATCAAGGAACAGTGTTCCGCCATTAGCTAACTCAAATCTGCCTTGGCGTGAAGTAATCGCGCCTGTAAAAGCACCTTTTTCGTGGCCAAATAATTCACTTTCCAATAGCTCACCAGGTATTGCACCACAATTAATCGGTATAAACGGTTTATTAGCTCGGGAGGACAGAGCATGGATATTTCGAGCAACGACCTCTTTGCCTGTTCCTGATTCACCTAAAACCAACACACTGGCTTCTGTATTGGCAACCTGTTCTATCAATCTGCGCACCTTGCTGATACTTTCACTACTGCCCACCAAACTACGGAATAAGGGGGTTCGCTGAGAACCTAGTGTAATCAATTTAACAGCTTCCTTTGCAATTTGGCATCGATGCAGAGCTTCGAGCATTTGCGCATAACTGAATGGAAAGGATAAACAGGCAACAACATTACGATCCGCTGACTGAGTAGCATTTAACTGCTCATCAACAACAATAATAGGAACCTTGGAAAATTGTTTCGCAAGAGAATCCAGTTCATCTAAAGTTCTTTCAGACACTCTATCTGCGCCAAGAATAATAACTTCTGGATTTGGATTAATTAGCAATTGCCAGCTATAATATTTGCTAACTTCGGTGGATTGACCTAAAAAATCAAAAATAGTGCGCAATTTATCACAACGACTTTCATTTTCATCAATGATGTATATTTTTTCATTGCCACTCATAAACCTATCCTTAAGTTTTCGATATTTTAATTAAAGTATATATAACTTACGGCTGTCAAATTTACGACATTAAATTTACTTAACTGTCATAAAACTATCAAACTTTATCTTTTAGATAATGCAGCAATTAAAACTACAGCCAGAGCCGAATACAAATTCAAACGGCAACTCTAACGGTAAATTCGTCACAGAGCACCACTTTACAGACTGGCGCTATCTAAAAAATAATCATGTGATCATTAAAACTGGTGTACTTATAAGGCTCAATGACAGCAATTGAACGTGTACGTCATAAACTATGGAATGGTCATCATCAGATGAGTCATTCCATAATGTCATAAGTTCAAACAACCAACCTTTATATACATATGAGATTTATAAATTATCCAAATAAAAAAGCATTAACTAACGAAAACAAAGTATTGATTTGAATGCATTACATTGATGCCCAAAACACAATTCCTGGCTACCGATTGATCTGGTCGCACTGATTTGAGTTTCTTTCACGTAATGCTTTGCCTGCAAATAGCCCATACGGCTGCAAAATGAATTAGCAGCTTTGGAACCACAGCCTTTATTTTTGTCATAACACCAATCGACGCGATAATCGTTGTAACGAGGAAAAACAAATTTTCTTTCTCTGTAATGATAGGGTTTGGGAGGATTATGTGATAAACCCGTCGCACAGGTAATGGTCATAAAACCATTGCATCGCCATCCCTTACATTGTGCCCTGCTGGATAAATAACGGGTTAAACCTACATTGTAAGCGATTACATTCTGGCTTGCATAATCATAACCCAATATTTGGCAATAACGGTTTGCCAAAGTTTTACCACATTCTTTACCATCAAAACTACAATAATCCAGACGCTCACCCAGATAGGTAGGATGCCAGATAGTCCTGAATGCTTTATTTTTCAGACCAGCAGCATTTATCTGTATCGCACATGAACAAAGCAAAAATATAAAGACCAGAAGTCTTCTAAAATTGATCATTATAACAATCCTTTGGCAACTATTGTCGTAGCCTCTCTGCACCTGGAAAATTTGTCCTATTCCAACGTACCGCAGCGAGAAACTACCTATTCTTACATGTTAGCCCACTATACCGGGCAGGCACAAGAGAGTTTATTACACGAGCCTATAAAAATATCAGGATTGTATTGAAACTGATTTAATACATTCCAATTTGATAACCAATGCGATAATTGTTTTGCAGAACAGGTGCAGTATCAGCTGCGAAATTTTAGGCAAGCACAAATTTACATCTTGGTATATAGTTTGCTGGGCAAGCAACTCCAGGACAAGAATAGATCTAAATGCCAGCTAAACAGGATTATCACTGTCTATAAACTGATGGGTTAAACCAAAATAATTTGCCAGATAAGCGCCTAAAGCCTGGATTCCATATCGCTCGGTGGCATGATGCCCACAAGCATAATAATGAATTCCCAATTCTTTAGCTTGATAGTAGGTTCGTTCAGATACTTCTCCGCTGATGTAAGCATCTACTCCCAATTGATATGCGTTCTCAATATAATCCTGTGCTCCACCGGTACATAATGCTACAGACCGCACAGGTTTATTAGCGCCATCAATATGCAGCGGTTTCCGTCCCAAAATACCTTCGATAAACTCAGAAAACTGCTCACCCATCATAGATTGAGGAAGCATTCCAGACCAAAGTAAATTTTCAGTACCGCCGGCTTTATGCATCTGCACAGTATCCAATAGCAGTAGATTAGCCAGACATGCATTATTCCCAAGCTCAGGATGACAATCCAATGGCAAATGGTAGGCAAATAAATTGATATTATGGTTGAGCAATTTACTGATTCTTTGACGCTTCATTCCAGTAATAACCGGATCTTCCCCGCGCCAAAAATAACCGTGATGAACCAAAAGCGCATCTGCCTGCGATGCAACAGCCTCAAGAATAACCTCCTCGGAAGCTGTAACCGCAGTGCATATATGCTTTATTTGATCTTTACCTTCAACCTGAATCCCATTTGGAGCATAATCGTTGAATTTGCTGCAGCTCAACAAATTATTCAGAAAATGGCTTAATTCAGTTCGCTTAATCACCGTTCAGAAACCCTCTTGATATCAGCACCGAGTAAAGACAATTTTTCTTCTATACGCTCATAACCTCTGTCAACATGGTAAATGCGTTCAACTGCAGTTTCACCATCAGCAACCAAACCAGCAAGAATTAAACTGGCTGAAGCTCGAAGATCTGTTGCCATAACAGGCGCACCAGTTAATCGCTCAACCCCATTGATAATTGCGGTATTGCCATTCAACTGAATCTGAGCTCCCATGCGTTGCAGTTCTTGCACGTGCATAAAGCGATTTTCAAAAATGGTTTCAACAATGGTAGAAGTTCCCTCAGCCACAGAGTTCATTGCCATAAACTGGGCTTGCATGTCAGTAGCAAAGGCAGGATAGGGAGCTGTAGAGATATTTACAGCCTGAGGGCGTTTGCCGTGCATGTTCAAACTAACCCAATCTTCACCTATGGTTAATTCAGCACCAGCCTCTTCAAATTTGCATAACTGCGACAACAAAGTATCTGGTCGTACTCTCTTAACTGTAACATGACCTCTAGTAAGGGCACCTGCAGCAAGATAAGTACCAGCCTCTATTCTGTCGGACATTACAGAATAAGTGCCACCTGCTAAAGCTTCAACACCCTCAATCTCTATCGTTGAAGTGCCTGCACCTGAAATTTTGGCTCCCATTTGAATTAAAAAATTGGCCAAATCAACAACTTCAGGTTCACGTGCTGCATTTTTAAGAACCGTAGTGCCTTCTGCAAGGACTGCGGCCATGAGTATGTTTTCAGTACCGGTCACAGTAACGGTATCAAACATTAATTGACGTCCCTGCAAACGCCCTTTTTTGCAACGTGCATTGATATACCCGTTTTTAACCGTAATATCAGCCCCCATTGCCTTTAATGCTTTAAGATGTAAATCTACAGGTCGAGTACCAATGGCACAACCACCAGGGAGGGACACATCAGCTTTTCCAAACCGTGCCAGCATTGGCCCTAAAACCAATATGGAAGCACGCATGGTTTTGACTAAGTCATAGGGAGCAACAAATTCATTTACCTGGCCTGCATCCACCTGTACATTCATCTTTTCATCAACAATAAGATGAGCTCCGAGTTGCCCCAGTAACTCCATCATAGTAGTAATGTCTTTCAAATGCGGGACATTGGAGATGGTTACATGGTCGCTGGCGAGCAAACTTGCTGCCATTATGGGTAACGCTGCATTTTTTGCTCCAGAAATAACAACCTCTCCATGCAATGCTTTACCACCGTTTATTAATAATTTATCCATGTTGCTTCCCCCATTCTTCTTTTGTCCATGTCTTCATACTTAAAGCATGAAGCCTGCCAGTGGTAATTAAGTCATTGAGTTGTGCATAGACCCATTGCTGTCGAGCAACCCTGGTTTTATTTATAAAAAGATCGGTTACGATAACTAATTGATACTTGTAACCATCGCCTGTTACTTCGACATGAAGCACTTCATCAATGCTTTTAAGTCTTTCTTCAATTTCTTCATTACTTAACATAAACTTAGCTCACTAATTGAAATAAATACAATTTTTTTACTCCAGTTGTAAAAAAAATATAAAAGAGAGTTATACAGTCATTCCACAAGGGTTTGTGATATTAAAATATATCAAAAAATTCAGCCTGCGCGAGCGGCAGGCTTCGATCTTAGGGATATGAGTACT
>NZ_CALMPD010000247.1 GCF_937871865.1 uncultured Legionella sp. | reverse complement strand
CATAAGTAGACATATGTGAATAATTATGCGTATTTTTACTGTATTATGTGAAGCAACCCGCCATGCTAACGCATAGGTTGATTATTCATATAATACATACACGGCATCATACCCCTAATCAATAATAACCGAATTGGAACTATCATTTAGCCCTTGTGATTATTAGAGTCAATTATTCGTATAATATGCCACAGCATAAAATGGTAATTTGCTTACCTAAACCCCTAGTTCTGCATGTCCGGTTCTGAGGAGGGGCTGTCTGGAGTGATCCAACAGGCCTACTCACCCCGAGGGTCAATATAGGTAGGTAATGAGAACCCGTTACCTACCTAAGAATATCAAAATTAATAAAAGACTCATTAAATGAGTATGTTACGCTCAGTTTGATAAAAATATGGTATTTTGTTATTCTCTTCGCGCCCTTATCGAAGGACTCATTGTGTAACTCTAGATGTATTTAAGGAAAAATTATGCCCTTCTCTTTACTCATTCCGGCTGCCGCTGCAGCAGCCTCCTCTTCTGGAGGATTAATAACCCTAATCGCTTCAACCACGCTTGCCTTAACCGGAGGCCTTGCGGTAGGCGCTCAATTTAGTAGTTCAAGCTCTAGTGACACTACCTCGAATAACGACTTATTCAGTTCCTTGATGGATGAGCTGTCTAATTTTTCAGAGGAAGCTCAAGGCGCTCTGATGCATGTGTTTCGTGATTTTAAGGAAGATAAAAAGGTGCTTGTTGAGAGCACTGCAACATTAAGCGCTTTGACTTCTCAATTAAATGAAGCTGCCGAAGCAACAAAAAAAAATACGCGGAGCTTACAACAAAAAGTAGATAAACCACTCGAACGTTTAAGTGAGGAACTGGGTAACGCACAGAAAAAAACTGATGAAGTGGTGAGTCAACTTAAAAAATACCAACAGGATTTAACGCAAGCCAATACAAAAATTGGCGTGCTTACTCACACGTTAAAAAAGCAGGAGGAAACTGTTACCCGACTTAATGCGGAAATAGTACCTTTAACGAAGGCGCTATCTATTCAGATTAAAGAAAAGGAGCATGCTTTGAAGAGTATAGAGCAGCTGAAAAATTCGCAAGAGAGTATAAAAAAACAATTGGCGGCACAGGTCGCATTAAATAAGCGTTTAAGCAAACAAAAAGGCTCCTTAGAGCACAAGTTGAGTCTCGTTGAGGCGGACTATCAAAAGACTATGGCTCATAAACAGACTCTAGAAATGGTTCTAGCAGACTATAAGAGTCAAGAAACCTCTTCATTGCAACGAATCAAGGAATTAGATGAGGCATGTAACCAATTGAAGTTGGAAAAGGAAGGAGTCTCTGCAGAAGAAAAAAAGGCTGCTGCACAACAGATTAAAGACTTGATGTCGCAAAAACAACAACTTCAAGAAGCACTCGATAGTAAAGAGTTAATAAAGAACAATATTGAGCAAGCCAATCAATTGCTTGAACAAGATAACGTCGCCTTACAACGTGCTTTAACGCAATTAAACACCGATTATGAGCATATCAACAAGCGATTCCATACGGTCTGTTCGTTAACACACGCTTTGAAAGTAAAAATTCAAGAGCAAGCCGACACTATTGCGTTGAAAGAAGACACCATTGCAACGCTAAGTGCTTCGAGCCCCTCCAACGTGGACTCACTGGGCTTGTTTGCTCACAAGGCCTCTGTTACCAGAGCAGTGGTGCCTACTGAGCTTTCCCCTGGTTTTAATTGAGTTTAGACTAATTTAAACGGAGTTTATTATGGCTACATCCATAGATGGTTTTTTTTCAACAGTTATCAATGGCATTTATGTTTTTGGAAGTTGGGTTTCCTCGGTACCTAAAGCAATAGCTGAGGTTTTTTCATGGTTTAACTCTAAAAAAATGGACATTCCAGACACAGAACAGGGCAAGCGACTGAAGCAGGCCTTATTACCCAATAGCAGTGTAGACAGCTTGGCACAAACGTGGGCTTATGCCTCATTTTGGACTAAAGGTGCAGTATTGATTGGGGCGACCTTGGCCTTTGGGGTGTTGGGCATAGCATTCGGAGCGTCCATTTTATTATCCATTACTTCTTTAATACTTGGTCTAGCTCTGCATGGGGTTTTGATAGCACATCATGAGGGGCGGGTTAAGCAAATCGTAAGCATGGTTAAGCAGCAAGAACTCTTAAGAGACGAGGTCAAGGAGGCTTTAGTCTCGATTAAAGGGGAAGTCGTTGATTTTCTCGAGACTCACAAAAAGGAAGCTGAAGACACCTTTGTTGAATTTAAAAAAGAGACCCAGAAATTAGCCGAAGCGGTAACGGATATTGATGAGCAGGTGAGTGAAGTTGTTTTAGTCAATAAGAAGCTGGTGGAAGCGGAGCAACACATAGAAACAACCCTCAATCAGCTCGAAAGGCAAGCGATTGCCTGGAATGACGAGCTGGAACAGCATAAAAAAGAGCTGGGTTCAGTTATTAGCGCCACTAATACCTTGTCAGGATTAGTGGCGGGGGTTACGAAGAGTCATGAACTCTTTGATGCGACTGTATCTCAGCTGCATGAAGCGGTCAATGAACTGACTAAGTCACGAGAAGATGAAAGGGAGTTGGAAGAGGACTTACTGGGTGATTTCAGTGTTTATACTGCTCAAACGAAAAAAATGCTTGAGCAATCGCACCTAATTCTCGATCAACTTAAGGCAACTGAAATGCGGTTTGAACAACGCAAAGAAAAGGAGTTTAAGGACAGTGATTTATTTATAAGCGAAGCCGTTATTGCGGCACACCGAGAAGGGATTCAAGCAACGAAAAAAGAGATAGAACAAGTTGATATACGAATGAAGCAGCGTGCCATGCGTGTCGAGACAGAGAAAAAAGAGCGGGAAGAATCACTAATTGGGAAATCAGCTTTGGAAAAACAATCGGGTTGCATTTTGGAGGATTGCGCTGAGGAACTAAAGTCATCCATTGTACTGAAAGAGCGGGCTATGGCTAATCTTAAGCAGAGGGAGTCAATGCCCTATAAGGCAGTCGACTTTTCTGAACAGGATCAATTTATCCGTTCTCTTGAAGATTTTTTATTGGCTAGTGACGAGCAAAGCAAGGCTAGAGGTGTGCGAACAGAGGATTATGGACGTTTCTTTTCAGTGGCCGTGCACGATAAGGCTCCATGCGAAGATTCCACTCCAGGTCTTTGTGCTCACTAACAGATAAAAAAAGATTTTGCTTCCTTTTAGGGGGGTCGTCCAGCAATTTATCAGCCTATTTTCATAGCTTAAGTGAGTTGGCTGTTCCATTACTCTCCATAGGCCTATTGGGGTAAGTCATGATGGGGGGCTCAATAGGATTTTCCTATTTAGAACCCTCTATACTTTATATGGATAAAGGAGTGTAGATAATTTTATTGAGGCGCGTATCTTGATGTTCCCCCCTAATTGTGCTTTAGCCAACTCCGTAGAACGGTACAGGTTTCATCATTAGTGCGAATTAATTGATGGTAGAGGGGATCGAGTAATTTGCGATGACCCGCTTTGTAGTACCGCTCAAAATATTGGCAGGAAAAGTACATTTTTTGCGTTCCTAAGTACGCCATCCCACCTTTAATTTTATGGGTTATCTTTTCTATTTTTGCCCAATCGTGTTGTTTATAAGCCTCTTTTAATTGTGTTATGTCTTGTTGCATGAAATCAGAGATACAGCGTTGCAGTAGTGTAATAAGTAATGGCTTATCTGGGCAGAGCTTTAAGGCAAGTTCTTCATCAAATACCGAAAGGTGTTCCAATTGAAACAATTCATCTTCTGTATTCGGTAAATCGGCTCCTAATGATACAGTTCCTGAGGTACTGTCTGTTGCCTCATGGTTCTTATTCAATTGTACCCATTGCTGAATGCATGAGTGTAGCCGCTCAATTTGTGCTGGTTTACTTAATACGTCATCCATGCCGCTTTCAATGCATTCTGCAAGTGCTGAGTCTCTCGCGTGTCCAGTTAATCCAATGATAGGGAAACGGGGTACGTTGTGCTTTTGTTCCTGTTCTCGAACGCGTTTTGTTAATTCTGTTCCAGAAATTCCTGGCAGCCCAATATCCGTAATCATTAAATCAAAGGAGTGATTGTTCCACATAGCCCACGCCTCTTCTCCTGTAGTTGCTGAACTAAAGGTGTATTTTTTTTGTGTTAAAAGGAATTCTAACGTTTTTAACGCGATAATATTGTCTTCTACTAAAAGAAGATGAGCTGTTTGTTTGGAAGAAGAAGGGGGTCGTGGTGGGGGATTTCGTTTTGGATTGAGTGCTGGTTCTTGACCTAATGAGCACTCAATGTCGAAATGAAACGTACTGCCCACACCTTCCTTGCTCGTTAAGGTAATATGGCCGCCGAGTAGTTCAACATAGGTTTGTGCAATGTGTAATCCTAATCCATGCCCGCTGTAACTGCCATTATAAGACGAACTCACTTTAAAAAATTGGTTAAACACGAGCGCTTGAACGGTTTCTGGGATGCCAATCCCGGTATCTGATACACTGAATTTGAGATGTACCGTGTCACCCTCGTGATGCAGGCATTCAATGCTGAGCGTAATACAGCCTGATTGAGTAAATTTAATGGCATTGCCGGTTAAATTTAATAAAATGCGCTGGATTTTATTGTAATCGCTTTTAATATAACAAGGCACATTCGATGCAATTTCTGCTTTAAGGGATAAATTCTTGAGAGCGGTTGCTGGAGACTCTAGACGTATCAAATCATGGATGCACTGATGCACATCAAAGGATTCTGATTTAACATCGCTCTCACTGAGGTTGTCTGCCCGCACATCATCTAAGATGTCATTGAGCATCTGAAGCAGCTCCTCGCCGCTGTTATGCAGCATATGGGCTTTTTCTTTATCCTTCGGGTCTTGAAGGTTTTGTTCTAAAATTTCAGATAATCCGATAACTCCCGTTAAGGGTGTTCTGATGTCATGGCTCATATTGGCTATGAATTCGGTTTTGGCTGCATTCGCAGCTTCGGCTTGTTTTTTTGCTTGCTCCAGTGCGTGTTCCATTTTAATTCGTTCGGTGATGTTTACCGAGATGCCTAACATTCCAATAATGAGTCCTTGAGGGTTCTTCAAGGGAACCTTTTTAGATAAATAAATCTCCTTCACTCCATCAGGTTGATACAAGGGCTCTTCGATACTTAATGACACGCCTTTTTGGATTACTTCTTGATCTGCCTTTTTGTAATAGGCTCCAGATTGTTCATCATAAAGATCGGAATACGTTTTTCCTATGATGTCATGGCGTGATTTTAAGCGAAGCAGTTTCGCCATGTCGTTACTGCAACCTAAATAAATGTATTCGGCATTCATCCAGTACACGCTGATGGGAATTTCAGCAATGATGTTTTCCATATATTGGTATATGTCTTGATCATTGTTTTTAGCGTTTTGTGTTAAAGGGGTTAATAGGTAATGACTAATGACATCCAAATGGTGATTGTTAGATGACGAGGGATGCTCTGTCGTTACAATAAGGCCTGTGTATTCCTGTTCCTCAATCTGGATGAGTGCAGGGTAAAGTACCGACTCTTCTCCTTCAGGCGAGTGCTGTGTATAAGACAGCGTGTGTCCTAACAGGTGCTCCTTTTTTATATTCCAGGCGTGTTGGGCTGCATCATTGATGTCCAGAACCACATCATGCTCTGAAATCCATACAACAGGATTCGAGATGGCGTTTAGGAGCGATTGCACTAATTGTGAATCAACGGTTAGGGGCTGTTTTTTTCTATTCATGGTCTTTATCCATTAAGCTGTTCTGGATTAATTGTGCTAATACTTTGCTGTTATCTGCATAAAACATACTTTCATGATCACCTGGAGTCAGGTAACACTCAATGGGGAGGTCAGTATATTGATCCCACCAGTTTAATGGCGCGTCGTATTGAAATAAAGGGGATAAATGAGTTGCTTTAAAAAGAAGTAAGGGGGCTTTAATCCGAGGCATGGTGTAGGACATCAGCATTTGCTCTCGATGCCACTGCATTTCCAGTAAAAAATCAGCATTTTTCAGATTGTTTTTTTGATAATCGTCTAAAAGACGGGTGTTTTGCTCTTGCATCAGTTCTTTAAAATGCGCTTCACTACTTTGGAGCGCGGGATATTCAGCCCAGCCGTCTAGAGAAATAATTGCCGCTACGGATTCCTTTTTTTTGTGTAATTGTTCTGCTATTTCTATCGCGACAGATGCTCCGAACGATGCTCCTCCAATCAGATAGGGACCGTGTGATTGAATGTGCTTCATGTGCTCAATATAACAGCTGGCCATTTCTTCTAAGTGCTCAAAAAGAAACGATTGGGTTTCTAGGGAGGGGTCTTGAATCGCGTACAAAGGGCGGTCTTTATCAAAGTGTTTAGCCAGCTCAGTGTACCAAAAAATGCTGCCTCCGACAGGATGTACTAGAAACAGCGGCGTTTTATCGCCTGATTTTTTTAAAGGAATAATGCTTTGAATCGTCTGTGAACACTTAAGGGGGGCTTTATGAAGTAAGCGTTCTACTTCTTGGGACAAAGAACGAATACTGGGGTAATCAAACAACGCGCGAATGGTTAATTTGATGGATAGCGTCTCATGAATGCGTGCAATAATGTGCATCGCCATCAGAGAATGCCCACCGTGCTCAAAAAAATCCTCATCAATACCTAATTCCTCTTTTTTTAAAACATCGCACCAGATGCGATGTATTTGGGTTTGTGTTTTTGTTTCTGGAGCTGTTTGTTGTTGGGTAGCAATGGAGAGTTTTTTTATAGGGGTTAGGGTGTGCTTTCTATCGAGCTTTCCATTCGGTGTAAAAAACAAATGGTCTACAATGTAAAAATGCGATGGAATCATATACGCTGGAAGTTCTTTTTTAAGGGCAGCACGCAGCTCATTGGCACTGATGTGAGTGTGTTCCAGGACAACTAAATAGGCAGATAAAGACACCGTGGCCTCTGAAATACGTTCTGGTTTCACCAAACATTGGTACACGGCATGTATTTTTTCTAAACACGATTCAATTTCACAGATTTCAATACGAAACCCGCGGATTTTGATTTGATCATCTGCACGGCCATGGTATTCAATGGCTCCATCATTATGCCTTTTAACTAAGTCCCCTGTTTTATAAAGACGCTCTTCGGGATAAAAGGGATTAGGAATAAATTTTTGTTCTGTTAAGTGAGGATTATGAAGATACCCTTTCGCTAACCCATCACCTGAAAGGAACAGTTCACCTAACACTCCAGAAGGCACCCTTTGCATGTATCTATCTAGGATATACGCTTTGGTATTAAAAATGGGCGTTCCAATAAGGCTGATTGAGCGCTCACTGTCCTCAATGGAGCACGTACGCGTGATAGTATCAATTGTTGCTTCTGTGGGGCCATATAAGTTATGAAGTTGTGCCCCAAACGTATTGTGCTCATAAAAGCCATGAATGGTTTCAGGAAGTAAGGCTTCACCACCACAAAATACATGGCGTAACGAGGAGCAAGAACCAAATCCTTGAGTGAGGGTTATCTCACGAAGCATCGAGGGTACAAGCTGAATAATGGTGATGTGATTTTGGATGATTAAATCAATTAACTCTTTCGGATTGGTATGTGCTTCATCAGGAGCGATAACCAAAAGCCCTCCAACAACCAGGGGCATAAAAAGCTCCCAAACCGAGGCATCAAATGAAAACGGGGTTTTTAATAAAAAGCGGTCTTCTGGATTAAAATCATAGACTGTGTTCATCCACATCATGTGATTACAGGCTGCTTGATGCGGTATAGCAACTCCTTTAGGAATTCCTGTCGTTCCTGATGTGTAAATGATGTAAGCCAAATCTGAAGAGAGTGTTTTTATCAAGGGTTGGGTCGATTCTAATTGGTGATAGGGTATCTCATTGGTGTTGATAATCATTCCGTTGTAATCGGTTAATTGCTGAGGAACATGCTGTTCATGAGTCATGAGGTAGTGAGTCTGGCTGTGTTGTAATATGTATTGAATCCGTTGACTTGGATAGTAGGGGTCAATCGGAAGATACGCTGCTCCTGATTTTAATATACCTAAAATACTGACCAGCATGTCCAATGAGCGATGAAGATGTACTGCAATACAGTCGTTAGGCTGTACTCCTTGTTGAATCAGGTAGTGGGCTAATTGATTTGCTTTCTGATTGAGCTGTTCGTAGCTGATGGTTTGTCCTTCAAAACAGGCAGCAGTATTTTGAGGGGTTTTAAAAGCCATTTCTTCGATTTGTTGATGCAGTAATTGGCTGGTATCGTACTCATAATCTGTATTATTCCAAGAGCTCATTTGGCCAAGCTCTTCTTGGCTTAGTAGTGTTAATTCGTAGAGTTTTTTATCAGGATGAGCGAGCGCATTTTCTAGAAGAAGTGCTACATGTTCTTCGATACGATTAAAAAATTCATAAGAGGATTCGTTGTCTTGGTAGTTGGTCCTATTATGAATATGAAGGCCTGAGCCATTTTTGGCAATGGAGATAATCAGTTTGTATTCTTCTTCTGAGGCGTTTGTTGGCCGTTGTTCCTCAATAAAACGAATTAATACTTCTTTTTTGGGTATTTGTAATTCGGGATAACGAACAAAGAGATCGTTACAAAACGTGTCGTGCTGGGTTAGGCGAACTAGTTCGTTGGTGAGTGTAGTTAATGCGTTGCTAAAGGCTAAATCATGGAACAAATTCGTAGTGAATGGATAGGTTTCGGATAAAAAGGAACCGAGTGCTCCTGTTTCTGGTGCGCGTGTTGCATCACGGATTTGAAACGAATAATTTTTATAATCATTGATTCGGTAGAGATAGATTAAAACCACTGTAAATAGAAGGTAATAAGGTGGCACGTTCATTGTTGCTGAATACTGTTGTATTTGGTGTTTGATGTGTTGGGGCAGAGCTAAGGAGGAACGACGTCCTGAATCAGGAGTTTTAGCTCGGTTTAATGTGGCTAAAAAGGATAAATCATGATGAATATAGTGGGTGTGTTCCTTCACCCAGAATTGTTCTGTCTTTGGCATTGAGGCCCTCAGCGGAAAATCCAGCTGATTTACATTAGGTACTACGTGACCTACTGAAAGATTGCATAGGGTACTCCAACGTTCTATATCATAAATTACCCCGTGTGCATCCATGATACTTAATAATGCGATATCCGAAGTATTTGTGGTAATTTGTACTTCGTTTTTAGACAAATGCACTACAGTACCTGGCTCACCCTGAGAGGCTACATGCAAAATGCGGTGCGCATGGATGATGTACCACTGATTATTAATGAACAGTTTCGCTGTGGCCAATTCGTTACGATAAGGGCCAAGTGACAGGGCGCGACAGAGGTGGTCTATTTCATCTGCGCTCGAGTTCCAAGTCACAAAGCCGAGATTTTTGGGTTTATTTTTTAACCCGTAATACGAACGTTGTTCTAAATTTTGTGGTACAAGGCATTCCGTATTGGTACTTAGCTCATCGACCAAAACAGCAAAGGACTCAATGGCTGCCTCATAGCACTTTAAATTAAGATTTAGAGCCGTATCGTGTTTTTCTATTGGGATGACACGTTGTTTGACAATAGCTCCTGAATCAATTTGCGGTTCAATGAGATGCCAGGTGATGGCGTGTTCTGATTCATTATTTAAGATAGCCCAAGAGGTGGCGTAGAGTCCTGCGTACTTTGGTAATGGTGAGTTATGGTAGTTAATCGCATGAACTCTTGGTGCGCTAAGAATGGACTCAGGAAGGATCACATCATTCACAATGCTGAATAAGTAGTCAAAAGAGGTATGAATATGTCGTTGCTCAAACTCATTAATGTTATTTATGAACGAAATACGATGCTCCTGACACCAAGCCTTAACTTGAGGCGATGAAGAAATAATCCCGCATACTGAATGATTCTTTTCTGCCAATATAGAAGCACAATGCATTGTTAGGGTATCATTTCCAATGACATAGCAACTGAAGGTTTCTTTATTTTCCATGTCTTCTCTTTGCATTGAAACGGTTTTTTAATTATTGTGTCACAACAATAGATGCTTTGTTTTTATTCATTTTAGTTAGTATTTTTAATAAGATCCAGAAGCCTTAAGCTCGTAGCGCATAGAACAGTATGGAGAGTCACTGCTGTCGGCCTGAGTGTTAAAGGCGATTTTGGGGCTTTTCTTTAAAGAAACTGATTAATTCAATGCGTGCTCACAATAGCTTCCTGTGGAAGGTACTGCGCCCCATGAATGCTTTTTTTATTGCGTAAAATCCATTAACGTACAGGACGTACAAACACTTCAAATTCCCCTACCCTTGATTTTGATAGTTACGCGTTGATGTTCGAGGTATTGAGTATCTGGTTCAACCTGGCTCCTGTTGTATTAAGTCCCTTACTGTGTTCACTGATAGCATCGGCTAGAACCATTAAGCGGTTCACAAGGCTGCTGTCGATGTTGTTCTTCAAAACAGTTAAATCAGTGGTGCCCAGGTCACGAAGCCCTTTGATTGATTTTATTTTTGACGCCCAAATGTTCTTTTTTTCACAATACACACCGTAATAATGATGGAGGGGCATCGTCATGTATGGACCCAGCCCTGGATGCAAGAAGTAATTGAATAAAATGTTAGCAAACGAGATAGAGATGCAGCCATGTATACGGCTTCTTGTTACAGCGCCTTGTCAGCACCTGAGCCCTGATAGTCTCTGCGCTCTTCCTCCTCATCAACTTATCGGTATCTAGAACCCATGACGATGTTAGGTTTTGAAAGAGCAGGTCTTACCTGTTTTGCTATCACTTATTGTTTTACCTTAAGCACACTCCAGACGGTAGTAACTCTGTATTTATTCGTGTTGTGTTTTATGCAGCACACGCCAGTTCAGGTTGATAACACGCACCGGTTGCCATGATAGCCCAGATGATTCGAGCATTTTTATTGGCCAAAGCGACTGCTGCTTTATTGGCTCCATGCTGAAGCTTTTTACGAGCAACCCATTGGTTTTTCACATCTGCTTTATTATCACAGTATCGCGTCACAGTGCGCGCCCCATGGATGAGTAACGTCCTGAGGTAACGGTCTCCTCGTTTACTGATACCGCTTAATCGGATTTTATGCCCACTGGAGTTTTGTTTTGGAGTTAGCCCAAGCCATGCAGAGACTTCACGGCCATTTTTAAATACATTCGGGTCGCCAATACTGGCCACAATTGCTGAGGCAGTCATGGGACCAATGCCTTCTATTTTCATCACCTCACAACATAAGGGATTGTTCATCGCTTGCGCTTTGATTTCCTGGTCGTAAAAGCCTACTTCATTATCGATTGCTTTAAATTGTTCATAAAGTCGAACAAATAAGGCGTATGCTGTACTGCTTAAATGGGCTTGATGATCATCCAATCGCTCCATCAGTTGACGAACCTGACGAATACCTTGTGGAAGAATAATGCCGTACTCATTCAATAATCCTCGTATCTGATTAGCTTGAGCTGTTCGTTGTTTCACTAACAGCTCTCTTATCCGATGCACCATCAACACCTCTTGTTGAGCCGCTGATTTTACAGCAACAAACTTCATTTCTGGACGCGTAACTGCCTCCGCTATTCCGCGAGCATCATTTTTATCATTCTTATTCGCCATAACATAGGGCTTTACGAATTGTGGCGCTATGATTTTAACTTCATGCCCTAGGGATTGAAGGGTTCGTGCCCAATAATGGAAGCCTGAGCAGGCCTCAATACCAACCAGGCACGGCGTACAGTTACTCATAAACTCAATGAATTGCTCCCTTCCAAGGCGTTTACTTAATACCTGCTTTCCAGCACCATTAGCTCCATGGAGTTGGAATATATTCTTTGCTAAATCAACACCTAATGTTTTAAGCTCTTTATTCATGGATCCTCCACTTTTTGAATGATTTCATAACACGCTCATTCTGGCTCATTACGAAGCCTCTTTAAAGTTGCTGGGTCCATACTATTAACTTAACTTTTTAAAGCAGAATCAAAGAGAGCATGTCGAATTTTAGGCGCAAAGAATCTCAGAAGCAGTATTTTGCCAGGTTTCTTTAGCCTTTTGAAATTGTTCTCTTCGATGAGAGGCTGAATGGGTATAGCGTCCGACGGCCACAGCAAAGAGATTACGCGTTTCACCCATGAGCGCGATGACGGCCTGTGCCCCTGCAGGTGATTTGAATCGAATGAGGCATTTTTCTTTTCTGCGCGTGGGTTGATGGGCATTTTCAACCCGATTATTAAGCCCTTTGTGCGAGCGGTGCTCGGCTCCTTTGCACATCTGGCGAATGGGCTTGATGTAGCTCCTGAGCTTATCGGTTACAATCACCCGAGGCCTGGGATGAGCGTTCAATAGACGAGACAGGAAGCGGATGGCTGCTTTTTTATTACGCCGCTTTTGCAGAAACACATCCAGCTCATACCCCTCATCATCCACGGCACGCCATAAATAATACATCGCGCCCCGAATCCGTAGTTGCTGCTCATCCAGGTGCCATTTGTCCGATGGTCTGGAGGCGCGCTTTTTAATGATGTTCTTAAAATGAGGCCCAAACTTAATGCACCATTGACGTATCGTCTCATAACTGACATCAATACCACGATAAAGCAAGCGCTCCGATACATTCCGATAACTGTCATTAAAACGATGGTAACTCCATACCGCGATGCTGATTAATTCCAAGGGATAACGGTATCTTTTCGGTTTCCTTTCCACCATCTCGACCTTCCTGTTAAATGAAATACAGTCTAGACCATTAGTTAAGTTGACGGTGCCCAGCTGCCTTCTGTTTGGGGCCCTGTGGAAGAACTGACAAAAAGGGGGATTTCGCGATCTTATATTAAATCCCTCTCAAATGCATTTTCTACAGCATTTAATCTCGTCTTGAAAGCTCATCCGAAGAGCTAAGATATTATTTCATTCCTATAGGAAAGATTTGAGGCTTCTTCATCTTGTCCTCGTGTACCTAAAGAATCAATGCGCGTAATATGCACACTATTATTCATCGATAACAGTAATTCATTTTGTTTTTTATCAATGAATTCACGAATATCAGCATTATTAAAATGTGCATTAAATGCATCATAATTTGAGTATTTTTCAATAAGTGGGCATCGTCATTGGCATCATTTTTATTTGTTTTAACAAATGGCTTAACAAATTGAGGGCTAATTAATTTAACGATATGACCATATCTCTGAAAAACTCGCGCCCAGTAATTTGAGCCACCACAGGATTCCATGACAATCGTGCATTGAGGCAAATTAGCCACGTATTCAGTTAATTGAGTTCGTTCAATTCGTTTTTTTAATAGCTTTTTACCATTTTTATCAGCGCCATGAAGTTGAAAAATATTTTTCGCTATGTCTATACCTAATACGTTAATATTCATTATGAATCTCCCATTCAGTTTCAAACAGTCAATTTGAATACTAAGCTGGTTACTATTAAATACCAACTCAGTGGGTGGGATGGTTCATTACATTGGAGCCTATGAATTTGCCGACTGGGGCAAAAGCAGCCTGGGTAGAGCGCCTGAGCAAACCCAAAACAGCGGCCTTACCTTAAACCCTCTTTACACCAATGGGGTTTTATTTAACCTCACTTATATTGCATAAGGAAACAAGATGAACAGTAGACAATTTATTCACAAAATAATGCTAGGCATAGGGCTCGTATGTGCCATGGCTTTGGCATATGCTGGAAAGCCAGTGTGGACGTTTACCCCATTAACACCAACAACCATCACGGTGGCGGCAAATGATACCGCGACGGTAAGTTATCAAGTCACCAATCAATCCAGAAAGTCACATACCTTAGTGATGAAAGCCATTCCTGGTGTAACCCAGGTAACGAGCACAGGAAATTGCCCAAACCCCTTTGTTTTAGGTTATCAGCAATCCTGTACTTTAAATTTATCCATTAACGGCAGCGCGTTAAACGGGAATGTCTCAGGTGGACCTGTTGTATGTAGCCGAGGTAATCCAAATCAATGCTATCAACCAAGTGCTGCAAACAGCTTACGCATTACCAACGGGCCTGCAGTGGATTATACGGTAGGAGGCTCTGTATTTGGGCTTTCAGGGACTTTGGTGTTAGAGAACAATGGTGGTGACGCACTGACCATGAATGCCGATGGAACTTTTACCTTTTTCAATGCCCTGCCTCCAGGGGGCTCTTATTTGGTCACCGTACAAAGTCAGCCTGCAACCCAAACCTGTACCGTAACCAATGGCAGCGGTACCATCACCAACGCTAATATCACCAATGTAACGGTAAACTGCTCCACCAATACCCGAACCGTAGGGGGCTCTGTTTCAGGGCTTGCAGCATCGGAATCGGTTGTGCTGCAAAATAACGGCAGCGATAATTTGACGCGCAACAGCAACGGCTCCTTTACTTTTTCAACGCCCGTTGCTCAAGGTGCCACCTATAATGTGACGATACTCACTCAACCCAGCACCCAAACCTGCACCGTGACCAATGGCAGTGGCACTGCAGGAGCTTCGAACATCACCAATGTGCAAGTGACCTGCGCTACCAATGCCTATACGGTAGGAGGTACTGTCTCGGGTTTATCTGGCCTAGCGCTCCGGAACTTGCGCCCTGACGCAAAAATTTGAAATCATCCTGTT
>NZ_CALMPD010000246.1 GCF_937871865.1 uncultured Legionella sp. | reverse complement strand
AAAGGATTGTATGGGTGTGCTGGGAAATTTAGTACCTTCCTGCAAAGAACCCCTATTAAGAAATGCCTAGATCACTGCGATATGACCATAACCAACTTCAGCGAATTTCTCTGTAGGATATGAGTTAATAGGATAAAATGCGACATTAGGTAAATCAGATTAAAAAAAACGACTGTATTGCGATGCCACTTTTTGCACGAGCGTCTCGCTTGGTTCTGTTTGTTCAAAATCGTTTTCTAAATCATCCGAGATATTTTTAATGATGCAATCCACCTTGCCTGCTTCATAAATAAAAGTATATAAGTCTTTTTGAACCATCTCATTTGTGCTGTTCTTCCAGGAGCTAAGCAGTACGGACATCCATTGCTCAACTTTCATCGGGAAATATAATTTATCACCCTGACCAATAACTACATTAAAGATTTGGGTGTAATCATCATTAGTCCACAATTTTACGTACTGCTCATTTTTATTAGGCAGTCTTATCGTAAAAATAACATAAGGGTATTCTTTACCCGTAACTGTACTTACCATAGTATCATGTACATTGTACTTAGCTGATATCGGCCGCATATTTCTCTAGATATAAAAAGAACATCTTGGGCAAAAACAACACACAAATTGAATTTTTGTAAACACAGCCCGCCAATTATCATGCGTCTGCCAGGCAACTACCTAATCGCTTAATTATGCTAAAATTATTCTCATAACCTCTATTGGCATCATTCTTATGACTCAACAGCTCTGCATGCATTGTTATATTTCAGGGAAAGTTCAAGGAGTATGGTTTCGTGCTTCAGCAAAAAGAGAAGCCGATAAACTGCACATCAACGGCTGGGCACGGAATTTGATTGATGGCAGGGTAGAAGTATTTGCCTGTGGCACCAAAGAACATCTGGAGCAATTTTATATCTGGCTGCAACGCGGCCCGCTACTCGCCAGGGTAGACTCTCATACCCGAAAAGACTTACCCTGGGAAGAACATAGTGAATTTAATACATTATAGATCAGGTATAACAAACAGCCTGTACCTGCTCTGAACCCAGATTAATTAAATTGATTTGGGTGCCTGATTCTGCGCTCACCGTAATACTGCTGTTATTTTTTACCGTGACAAACGTTGTCTGTCCTGTCGATAAAGCCTTGCCATTAACTGTCCCGTTATTTTTCAAAACGCTTATCTTAATTTTATTTACATTATGAACAGTTCCTTGAATAGTACATGTAGCATTAATAGTCCACAAAGTGCCGTTCTTCATCATTTTACTTTCATTAGGGCTGAGATTAATTACTTTTTGTGAGTAACCAGGGGAGCAGAAAAAACCGATGATGATGATAATTGTGAAATTAATAATTTTGGACATCATGCCTTCCTAATAAAAAAATCAATACACGTTGAGATTAATTGCCTTGAGTATCGATAAAGATAAATAAATGAGCTTTACAGATCCATTGGGGCAGCACTCAAAAAACTGTTCACATTATAATCAATTAGTATTAAGGTTTTATTAAGAAATCATTGAATGAGTCCATTACATCAATGGTACCTCTCTCTATATAGCATCCACATCCCGGATAAAATCATTCAATTGTTTGGCAATACGCTCTTTTTTACTCAATGAGGCATCATAAGTTTCTATCAACGGTAACGGTGGTTTATCTTTCAAAGCCAGGGCCAATCTATAGGTCTTGCCACCTTTGCTTCCAGGGTGTTCCTCAATAATAACCCTGTCAACCTCTGAAAACGGCACTTGCTGCTTATCGGTATGAAAAAAACCTTTTCGTTCAATAACGATGGTTTTTAATAGGCGATTAAAATCGATTATAGCTCCTCGAGCAGTGAGCAAAAAGATGCCTAGCAAGGGAAAAATTGCCACTAAGGCATAGACCCACCAGGGAGTAGGATAAGGTACTTTGAAATGCGTATCGAGACTTTTACTGATGTAAGTATTTATTGCGTCCGCCGCGATGTCTTTATTCTTTCGACCACTTGAACTCCCACCAGTCAGGCTTACAGTATTATTGTCGGTCACAATAGTAACAGAATAAACGGTACCGCCTTTACTCCCCTGCCCACTTTGGACGTAGGCACTCTTTAATGTGCCCAAATGAGTAGTAGAACGATAAACATTAAAAAGACTACGTTCTAAAGAACAATTGTTAGCACTATTTAACTGTTTGTCTTTACAGAAAATAGTGTACTCGAGCATCAAAAAAGAAATGGCGAGAAAACTACCAATAAGAATCAAAATACCAAGCAAATGAAGTATCCATTGACTAATAATCAGTCGTATTCTGTTTGCACCAATAGTATATATTTTCATAAAAGTCACTCTTTAATCGTTACATTACTTTTCGGTCTTCTTTTAAAATACTTTACCATAACACATTAATTAACAATAAGGTTTAATCTTTTGTCTTAGTGTTTATTTTGCCAACACAACCCAGGTGGCACCACTTATATCACTAGTAAATTCCATCTCGTCTAACTGTTTGAATCTGTGATACTCTCCGCATCTGGATACTTTAGCCCATCCTTATTTTAGTATGGAGCGCGTATGTTTTTAAAATGGAGTTTTACTCATGCTATTTAAATTAAATAGTCTCTGTATGTTATTTCTTTATTGTTTCAGCTCTTATGCCATAGCTCAAGATCACTTGATAGTGAGCAACTGCATGTTGAACAAACTAAAAGATAAAGTCCATTTAATCGACCAGTCAAACGGATATAGCCTGATTGAAACTACGCTGGATAATGATGTAGAACGGATCATGCATGACAACCGAGTTGACTGTGGAAAATTTCTTAATCTGGATGCTTTTTATAACACGCCCAGCCAAGGCAAGATAGATACACAACAATTAATCCATCATGCGACTCAGCAAAATTCAATAAACACGAAAACCACCTATCCCATAAAACATCCAACAGCAGTCAAAGAATTATACCAACACATCGATCCTCACAAAATCTGGCAAACCAATCAACATATGACCAGTTACCTTAATCGCTCAGCCAAGACAGAAACAGGGATTGCTGCTGCGCAATGGTTTAAGCAACAGTTTGAGCATTTAGCACATGAATACGGCCGTACGGATATTGAAAGCTATTTTGTAACTACAGGAAAAAAATACCCACAACCCTCAACAGTAACCCTTATTGGTAAAGATAAACCAGGAGACGCCATAATAATAGGTGCCCACATCGATACCCTAGACGGCAACATGCCAGGAGCAGATGATGATTCAAGTGGCATTTCTGTTGCCATGGAGATTAGCCGCGTATTATTAGCATCGAAATTACCCCTGGAGCATCCGGTATATATTATCGCCTACGCCGCAGAAGAAAGAGGTCTGGTTGGTTCAAGCTACGTCGTGAACCATTTTTTACATAAAAAAATTCCGGTCAAAGCCGTCATGCAATTAGATCAGGCAGGTTTTCGAGCGAATCCAAAAGACAATACCATTTGGTTGCTAGATGATTATGTCGATTCGGATTTAACTCAATTTATCGCACAATTGTTAACCCAATATGTAAAAGTTCCAGTTGCTTATACCAAATGCGGCTATGCATGCAGCGATCACGCCAATTGGACCATGGAAGGGTTTAAAGCCAGCTATCCTTCAGCGACAACCCTGGAGGATGACAACCCTTATGTGCATACTTCAGAGGATAAACTGGAGATCATTAACTTAGAACACATGGTTAATTTTACCAAACTAGGCCTGGCCTTTGTTGCCGAACTAGGCCTTAATTAGAAGCTGTAGCCCCCTCATAAAAAAATGTGGGGAATTTATCATAAAATTCCCCAAGAACAGCTTAATGATACCTTAAGTAAATTCTTTTATAATGTCGCAACTAATGTTCTTACAACAGGAATGATAATGACTAATATTGTAATTTACACTGATTTTGATGGCACAGTGACCGGAAAAGTGGGTAAAAATGCTGTTTTTTCTCCATTTTATCAATCGCTTTTAGTTGGCTATACAGAAGGTAAAGTACAAGATTATAAAAACACACCGATGAAACCCAATGGAGATATTCAAGAACTCTTCGAAAATAAATTTGGGTTATTTAGTCATGGTTTTGATTACAGTCAAGAAGACACCTCGTTCTTAATGTCCGCAGATGCAGTACTGTTTTTCCATGACTTATTAAAGAGTGAGCGAGTCAGCATCAATATAGTCACCAAAAACCGGGCCGATTACATTAGCGCATTATTTAAATATCAAGGATTTTCTGCAGAAGAAATCCAGAAAATAACCATTCTGGATTCAGGATTAAAATACCAGGATGTTACAGAACATCTGAACTCTCTAAAAGAAAGAGCCTCCTATCTTTATATTCTTGATGACGATGGCCTGTCTGATTACCCGGACATGGTTTTAGCAGCCCAACATAATCTGTACAACGAACAACAGATTCGTGGTTATAACGAGCTGCCCGGACAATTTAACTGGCAAACTTATCACCAGGATATTCTGAATCTGTTGGCCATAAAAGAAGAACATACCGCAGAGATTGAACTCCCGCGACCTACCCCAATAACACCATACGAATCAGAAATAGATGATGAGCCCTCTGCAACTAATGCTGCTGATTACGCTGCTATTAATTCAGAAACTACAGAAAGGGAACTATCTGGCTCGGCTGACAAAGCGACTGTTTCCCAAGCATCTTCTTACAGCAACACCAACATAGCAACAATTTCGGCACTTGTTGGCTCGTCTATTGGCTTCGCCACCGGTATGTTATTAGTATTAACAGGCCTATTTACTCCTTTTGGAACAGGACTTTTGGGTGTCTTGGCTCTAGGAGGCACTTTTGCAGCCAGCACAGGACTACTTGCCGGTCTAGGTGGTTATATAACCGCTCTCGCTACCGCCCCCGATCCCATTCCTCAAACAAAAAACAAGACTGATGCTCCTATGCAAGAAAATAACAAAGGAACAATGCCTAATCACGCGCCCCCCAAACATGTATCAGATGTGGCACACTTTCCCCATCTGTTCGCCAATACAGGAGAGACAACTACAACAGCCCCCCCTGAAAACTCATTGGATGATGTAAGCAACACACCGAGAAAATAACCCTATTTTGAAGCCGTATCCCCCCCTAAAGCCGTATCACGCTTTAGGGGGGGGATACCATTAAAAAGTTAGTTATCATAATGATGAGACAGGAAGCCATCCGATTATACCTTTCTCCTTGAATACGGTATCATGCACTTTATTTCGCAGTCTCCAGGAAACGACAATGAATACATTACCTAATTGCCCCAAATGTAACTCTGAATATACTTATGAAGATGCCTCCCAATATATTTGTCCCGAATGCGCCCATGAATGGGCTAAAGACAATCAAGAGCCCACTCTGGAAAGTGCTCGTATCATTAAGGATGCCAACGGAACCATCCTTCAAGATGGTGATTCAGTTACTGTGATTAAAGATTTGAAAGTCAAAGGTTCTTCCCTGGTCGTAAAAGTAGGCACCAAAGTTAAGAACATTCGCCTGGTCGAAGGTGACCATGACATCGATTGCAAAATAGATGGCATAGGTCCAATGAAACTGAAATCACAATTTGTAAAAAAAATATAATTCGAACCATTTTAAAAAAGTCAGGGCTACATCACATAGCCCTGACAGGATGATTACTCTTTATTATTCAACTGATCAGACATGGACTTCATATCAATAAAGAATGGCTCCCAAACATGACCATTGATGTCCTGAAACGCACGCCCATACATCCAACCAAGATCTTCAGCAGGCCTATATTCTGTACCTCCAGCAAGAAGAACCTTTTTGAGCATTAGATCAACCGCTTCGCGGCTTTCAAGAGTCAGTGCGACCAAAGACTCTTTGCTTTTAAAAGAATCATTTATTTCATGATGAGGAATGAATCCTTTAAACATCGGTTCCACCAAAAACATCACAAAATTAGTTGCGCCAATAATCATGCACGCAGCATTCTCATTGGTAAAATGAGGATTAAATTTAAAACCCAATGTTGTAAAGAATTTAATTGTCTCATCCAGATTCTTCACCGACAAATTAACAAACATCTGTCGTTCATTTTGTTTCTCTGCTTCCATCGTTCTCTCCTTGGGCATGAAATCAAAGAATACTTTATTTTTTAGTATTCCCAGCAACAGAGAAGCATGCTTCAGCCCGCTCTTTTATTTGCGCCTCAGTCAAATCGGTGGTGTGCGTCGCAAGCATCCACGAATAACCAAAAGGATCGATGATCATCCCCACTCTATCACCCCAGAACATTTCCTGAACTGGCATGGTCGTTTTTCCACCGGCAGCGACAGCCTGCTCAAATGAAGCATCAACATCGGTCACGTATAAGAAAAAGCTGATGGGGGAGCAGCCTAACGTCTCAGCACTTTTAGGACAATTCTCATTCCCATCCATTTCGTCCCCCATCATAATGATTGAGTTACCAATCTTCACAGTGGCATGCATTATTCCTGGACCATTTAAATTGGGAAACAAGTCGACTAATTCAGCGCTGAACGCTTTTTTATAAAACTCTATTGCACTTTGTGAGTCTTTAAATGTAAAGCAGGGAGTCACAGTATGATATCCAGCCGGTATTGGTTGCGTCATGATAATCCATCTCCATTATAAAATGCGTTCATTCGAATTTTAAATATATACCATGCGCAATGAAACTGAATAATTAACGATAAAAAGAACACTAGTGATTTACATTTACAAATGCTGCACTTTTTTTTACTATTCGGCTAATTTTACTCATGGAGCAATAAATGGCCGGCCACACGTTTTTTTCACATATAGATTCTTCCTGGGATTCGTACAGCCCGTTACGTGCTAAATATCAAGAAGCCATCCCTATTCCTCAAAAAAATTATTTCAAACCTATTCGCTCTATTGATGATTTATCTACCCTTGCGATTCGACCTATAGAAAAACCACTCTGGCTTGGAGTAAATGCATTAAGTTTTTTAGTAAAAGGCATACTGACCGCCGCCGCAACTGCTATTTTAGCTCCCTGTGCTCTGGCGTTGGCGATCATTGCTCCAACCTCTGACTTATGTCGCTCAACAATCAATGCATTCAAATTAACAGCAGCCCTGTCTCTGGTTTCAGCGGCAATGGCCGTTGTTGCAGCACTTTCTGCAGCAATCGCCTGCATTATGAATCCTGTCCATGTGGTCACTCGTGCCGCGGCCACTGTAGTGGAAAATTTAAATACGACGACTGAATCATGCTGTGGATTAACCATAGCCAATTTCAACCAATACTAGGTTCATTAAGCCTATTGCAAATAAGTTTCCTTTTAAGCAAAGTGAAGCATTTTAGCGAAGTTTTGATCTGGATACTTCGCTAAAACCCGCAACAACAGGTTTTTATGCGAGAAACAAAATTTGTTCACAAAACCTGGAATAAGGAATCATTAAGCGACATTGAGACCCTCGACGTTCACCGTCAAAACTATCTGATTTTAAATAAATTTTATTGCTATCGCCATTAGACTTCGTTGACTTTTCTCCAGTTTGAGCCAAAATGGACAGACTTAGAATGGCGAAGCGTAGCATACGCAGTATGTATTATCGGAGTGCGGAAAATCGGTCATTTTGAGTAAAATATAGCGTCGCCCCCCCAATAATTGCACATTATTAGACATTATTAAGGACACAATAATGCAAGTAAAAGCAGCAGTAGCATTTGCAGCGGGTCAACCGCTTGTGATAGAAACAGTCGACCTGGAAGGACCTCGTCATGATGAAGTACTGGTGGAAATTAAAGCAACTGGAGTGTGTCATACGGATGCTTATACTCTTTCAGGAGCAGATCCCGAAGGACTATTCCCAACAATACTTGGGCATGAAGGAGCCGGGGTTGTTGTGGAAGTGGGTAAAGGCGTAACCAGCCTGAAACCTGGCGATCATGTAATCCCTTTATATACTCCGGAATGCCGGCAATGTGACTATTGCCTCTCGCAAAAAACCAATTTGTGTCAAGCGATACGCGGTACTCAAGGGCGAGGATTGATGCCTGATGGTACGTCACGATTTAGTTTAAATGGCAAACCAATGCATCATTATATGGGCACCTCAACCTTTGCCAATTATACCGTCGTACCAGAAATAGCCTTGGCTAAAATTCGCAATGATGCTCCCTTTAACAAGGTGTGTTATATCGGTTGCGGAGTCACTACCGGTCTTGGAGCGGTACTGTTTAATGCGAAAGTTGAAGCCGGAAGCCGCGTCATTGTATTTGGTTTAGGAGGAATTGGACTCAACGTCATCCAGGGCGCGCGCATGGTTGGGGCAAGACAGATTATCGGCGTTGATATTAATCCTAATCGAATCGAGTTGGCGAAAAAGTTGGGGATGACCGGCTTTGTTAATCCACACGACATTAAGGGTGATTTGGTGGGGCATTTAGTTGAATTAACCCACGGCGGTGCCGATTACACGTTCGAATGTATAGGGAATGTAGAAGTAATGCGCCAAGCATTAGAATGTTGCCACAAAGGCTGGGGCGTATCGACTATTATTGGTGTGGCGCCTGCTGGTCATGAAATATCAACCCGTCCCTTCCAACTGGTTACTGGCAGAGTATGGCAAGGCTCGGCATTTGGCGGAGCACGTGGACGCAGTGATGTGCCCAAAATAGTCGACTGGTATATGGAAGGACACATCAATATAGATGATTTGATTACTCATGAGTTGCCCTTTGAGCAAATAAACGAAGCCTTCGATTTAATGCACAAAGGCACCTCTATTCGTACCGTATTAACTTTCTAATAATACCGAAAAGGGAGTTCACTGATGTCTTTACGACAACTTGAGATGAATCGCTGTTTTGATGGGACACAAACAGTCTACACTCATTGGTCTGAGACCACTCGCAGCGCAATGAATTTTGCACTGTATCTGCCTCCTCAAGCAGAACAACACTCTGTCCCGGTGCTGTTCTGGTTGTCTGGCTTAACCTGTACGGAACAGAATTTCATCACCAAAGCCGGGGCACAACGAATGGCATCGTTACTCGGTTTAGCCCTTGTAACTCCCGATACCAGCCCACGAGGCCTGAATTTAAAAAGTCAGATCGAGCGTGAATATTTTGGTGAGGGAGCAGGATTTTATCTCGATGCAACAGAATTACCCTGGAGTAAGCATTACCAAATGTACTCTTACGTCAGTAAAGAACTGCCACAATTAATAGGCAGTCATTTTCCCATCGATATGGCACGTTGCGGTATTTTTGGCCATTCAATGGGAGGGCATGGTGCGTTGACTATAGGGCTTAGAAATCCAGACCTATTCCGCAGCCTTTCCGCGTTCGCCCCTATTTGTTCCCCAACTCAATCCCCCTGGGGAATCAATGCTCTCCAAGGATATTTGGGAGATAATAAAAAAGCCTGGCAACAATACGACGCCTGTGAATTATTAAAAACCCATGCCTGGCCTCATGGGGAACTACTGATTGATCAGGGGGCTGCTGATCCATTTTTAAAAGAAGAGTTAAAGCCAGAATTGCTGGTCGCGGCATGCCGTAAAGCCAATATTCCGTTAAACCTGCGCACTCATGCTCACTACGGCCATAATTATTATTTTATTGCCACCTTCATAGAGGATCATTTGCAATTTCATGCCAAACAACTGCATGTGTAATCAACGGATAGCCATGAACAAAATAGCCCAGTTAGTTTTAGGTTTAGCCTGTTGCTATTATGTCAGCCTGAATGCAGCTCCCACACAAAAATCGATCAATTTCTCCATAGGCTTAGGTGCCCCGATCACAACAGCCACAACGGATACTATGGACAAGGGGGGATGGGGTATCAGCCAACGCACAGAATATTATCCTAATCAACCGTTAAGCAATCTGGAATTACTCCAGCACCCTGATGCGGAAAGCCAAAATGTCACCATCATCAATTTCCTGATGTTCAGTTATGGACTAGGGGAAAACCTTACCCTGGGAGCAAGCTTGCCGTATATTTATACTGCCAAATTACGCGCAGCCACTTTTGATGATGCACAGGATTTACAAACAGTGTCTACTCTGGGCAACATCTCGGCAATTAGTGATGCAACGCTTTTCTCTCTTTGGCGGGTCTTTGATAAGGGCGAACACCCATTTTCTATAGCAATTCTATCCGGAATAAATGCCCCAACGGGGAAAAGTTCTGAGCGAGATAATGAAGGCGAGCTATTTGCTGCATCAGATCAGGCTGGCAGTGGCGCCTGGGCGCCCTTTGGCGGTCTGATTTTTACTAAAAAATGGGATGAAGTGCTAATTAGTACCAATTTAACTTATACACCGGGAATTGAAGGAGCTCAACAAACAACAGTAAGCTCTCTTTTTGACGTGAATGTGGGATTGGTATTTCCAATATATGAAGAACGCCACATGAAGCTCCATCTCGACGGGGTTTTGGAGCTCAATGGAGAGTATGCTACTCGCAGTACTATTGCCGGATTCAAAGATCCTCATAGCGGAGGCACTACTTTATTCGTTGTGCCTGGATTCAGGCTGAATATTGCCTCCGCAGTATCAATATACCTGGGCGGGGACATCCCCATGTGGGAACATCTTAATGGTGTCCAGGTTAAGAACAGATGGGGAGCTATAGGAGGAATCGATATCAATATGTAACCAATTCACTTAACACTGAAGTAGCATAGGAACCCGCGGTCAATCTAAACGATAATTCTGCTGTGCCCTCTTTAACTGTATAAGAACATTCCTCGACTTGGAGAATATTGGAACGCCAGGCTTCTTCTAGTCCCAGACGCTCTAAACCAGTCAGCCAAGCGCTCCAATCAGAATAAACTTCATTTATTGCATCTAAAGCCAATCCCGTTACCATATTCTTTTTCTTGCCAGGCAAAGGGCTGGCTGGAGAAATGTCTTTATCTGCAACTCGCCTCAAAAGAAGCTCATTGATTTCATCGGCTACAAAAATACTGTTTGAACCACTCAATTGCATGACATCACCAGGGATAGGAATATTCCATGTCCCCTCTTTAACCCTCTTTGCAAGGATCAGATTATAAAGCCAGGAACGAGCAGCTGAACAATACATGCCTTTTAAAAAGCGATCTTTTACTTTGCGCCCCTGAACCAATAACTCTTCTGCTTTTACCAGATTACCGCATTCACGACCAAACCGTTGCTCACCAAAATAGTTAGGTACGCCGGACACTTTGATATGCTCAATCCGTTTGATTAAATCCTCTTCATCAGAGACCTCACGTAATCGCATCACAAATTGATTACCGGTTAAATAGCCTGGACGAAGTTTTTTATGATGACGGGTACTGGTAAGAACACGCCACCCTGGAGCCTCTAATGTATCTATCCCGTCAATAACCTCTCCTGGCGCATGAATACTCAGCCATTGGGTCGTCAATGCCTGGCGATCTTTTAATCCGGCATAACTAATCAGTTTTGCTGGTTTATTAATTAGCCGACCTAGCGATTTCACTACTTCTTCCGTGGTCATGCCTCTTTTTTCTATTTGCAGCACAATATGCTCTCCTTCGCCACTAAATTGTCCGGCAAAATATTCATTTACCTGAAAATCCTCAGGAACTGACTTAAAACTAGCGGTAGATTTTGGCGTACCGAGAACACGCGGCCAATCTAAAGAATACATACGAAATTCCTTATATTAAGTGCATCAGGCTAAGGAGAATATCAAAAATAGCCTGAAGGCTATGTGTTAAAGCCCGATTTAAGAGCGTATTGGAGAAAAAACTTCGCAGTATAACACGAGGCACAGCCTGATGCTTGTATCTTCCTTATTTTCATCTGAACCAATTAGTCATCAATTAAATACATTAGAAACATATCACTACTCATTTCTTTTGAGAGATACCAGCCTTGGACACAATCACAATTCAGAGAACGTATCAGGTTAAATTGCTCTTCTGTTTCTATTCCTTCAGCAACGACCAGTAATTTCAAATTCCTGGCCATTGCGATAATACTACTCACCAAATTGAGATCATTGTTATTCGTATTCAAACTTTGAATAAATATGCGATCAATTTTTAAACTTTTGACAGGATAAGAACGGATGTAATTGAGTGATGAATAACTCATACCAAAATCGTCTAAAGAGCAATGAATGTTCATGCTATTTAACTGATTCAATTGGGACAAAATCAGCTTTGAATCATCAATAAAAGCAGATTCCGTAATTTCAAAAATTAACGATTCAGGTAACACTGCAGCATCACTAAGAATGAGCTTGATCTGTGAAATAAAATCAGGCTGCTTTAATTGCGCAGAAGAAATATTCACTGCAACTTTTATATTTCTTCCGCTAATTAACTGCCATTCTTTGAGCTGAACACATACTTTTTTCAGTATCCAGTAACCTAAGGGAACAATTAAACCAGTCTCTTCTGCAACAGGAATAATTTGTTCTGGCATAACCTGCCCCAAAGAACGGCTATGCCACCTTAATAAAGCTTCGGCAGCAATCACCTTATTGTTTTTAAGATCAATAATGGGTTGATAATAAATGGATAACTCATTGCGTGCTAAAACCTGAGATAATTCGGACTTAATATGAATATAATTTGTGGCTACATCGATCATATCCCTCATAAATACGGTCCAATTATTTTTTCCCCTCATTTTACTTTGATACATAGCTGTATCTGCATTACGCATTAATGTTTTCGCATCATGACCATGATCAGGATAGATGGCAATTCCAATACTTGAGGCAACCAATAACTCTCGCGATTCTATTTTAAAAGGCTGTACACAGATATCCTGGCATTTTTTAGCGATACGCTCCGCATCAGAAACACAATTCAGATGTTCCAAAATCATCATGAACTCATCGCCCCCCAGGCGAGCAATAGTATCCGTTTGCCTGATTACTGACAGGTAGCGCTCCGATAAAGCCTTGAGCAATAAGTCCCCCGCAGCATGTCCCATTGAATCATTGATCTGCTTGAACTCATCCAAATCTAAAAACAACACGGCCAGTTTTTTTCTTTCTGCCTGGGCTTTGGAAATCGCTCGCTCTAATTTGGAAACGCCATAAATGCGATTAGGCAAATTGGTTAAATGATCATAGGTTGCTTGGTGTTTAAGCATTTCTTCATAGCTTTTTTTCTGAGACACATCTTCCATCACTGCCAAATAATGGGTTGTCTCCTCTTCATCATTACGCAGAGGAGAAATAATCGCAGAAACCCAGAAATTATCCCCTTTCTTATTTTTATTAAGTAATTCACCTCGCCATTCCTCTCCATTGATCAATTGCAACCACATGGACTCATAAATTTCCACAGGGGTTTTACCCGATTGAAGAATTCGTGAATTTTGCCCCAGGATTTCTTCCGCACAATACCCTGTTTGTTCGATTACTTTAGTATTAACATACTCAATAATGCCAGACTTATCCGTTATCATAACTAATACCGGGCTTTGCTCTAAAGCACGCGTTAATTTTCTTATGGTGTCTTCTGAACGCTTTCTCGCAGAAATGTCTCTGACAATTGCCAAAACCAATCGTTCTCCAATCGCATTAAAAATACCAAGCCGCACCTCAACAGGAAAAGAAGTGCCGTCTTTACGTTTATGCCGCCCCTCTAAATCGATTGGACCATCCTGCAGGTCTTTCCACATCTGATTTAATACTTCGTAGGAAGCCCCAATCTCTATGTCCCAAACATATAAACTACAGATTTCTTCACGAGTGTATCCCAGGGAATGGCACGCGGCAGTATTGGTTTCTAAAAAATGTCCGTCTAAATCATGAATGAATATGGCATCAGAAGCAGCATTCATAAGATTTCTATAGCGTTCTTCACTGACTTTTAATTGACTCATCTGCCGCACTTGTTCCGTAATATCCTGTTTAATCGCAATGTGATGAGTCACTTTTCCCTGCTCATCAATAACAGGTACTATGGTGGTTTGGGCAATCCAGTCGCTTCCATCTTTTTTCCGGGATTGAATTTGCCCTTTCCATACTATTCCAGCTTCCAAATGTTCCTTTATTTGTTGGAATAAATGAGTATCTTGTATGGGTGAGCGTAATAGTGAAGACACTGTTTTATTCAAGGCTTCCGAGGCATCATAAAGGGTAATCTTTTCAAATGCAGGATTTACGTACTGTATAACGGCTTCTTCATTGGTAATTTCGATACTGTCACCCGCTTTATCCATAATAGTATTGAGTAATTTTTCTCTGTTTTTAACCAATATTTTGGAAAGCATTAAATTAAATACTCCCAAAAAATCCTTAAGAAAAGGAGTGAGTGTTTGCAAAAAAAGTTCTTGTGCATCAAACCAGATACTAATACAAAAGATGCGTTGCATGCTCTTTTCCACACAAATATCAATACGATGCGTCACCCCTGGAACAGGATGTTTTTTCACTGCGACTTTATTTACTTTAAAAAGAGGGCGCTGCATTAATTTTTGCGATATTGTTGCCAACTCCTTTTGATAATCAAAACATAAGCCATCAGGCGCAATCACGCAGCTCATATCCGACACATCACTTTGCCAGATTGCGATGACTTT
>NZ_CALMPD010000245.1 GCF_937871865.1 uncultured Legionella sp. | reverse complement strand
TATGCCTTAACAAGAAAACCACTAAATTAGTCTATCAGCTTATCTTGATTTTCTCCATGGGTTATTTGGTTTGATTTGGTGAATTTTTAACTTAAAAAGAAACCACCAAAAAAACGAGCGTTTTTCTGGTGGTTTTTAGGTTTCGACCTATTTTGATGATACAAGACGAAGTTGCTTAAAATAACAATGAACTGGCACCAAAAACGAACCAATTTAATAGCGAACGGTTCTTTGTTTGGATACTAATTTGACGAAGCCACCGCTACAATACATCAAATTCCACCACCACACGGACAAATGCTTAATGAGCATCTTTTTACGCAAGCCATAAGTGTTGTAATGCTTCATTATCCCTAAATAAGAATTCATACTGCACAAAAAGGCAGCCTGCTCCTCCTTGGTCGGCTTGCATTCGCGCGTTAAGTGATTATGACGCGCAATTGCGTCATAAAAATTTCCTTTAATGCGCTTGCCAGCGTAAATGCGATTCGGCTTGATAGTCACTCCAAGAAAATTAACGCCCTTACTGTAATGTTGCAAATAAATCTTGCGAGGATGCAGAGTCAAGCCAAGCATTGCCTTAAGAAAATCAGCAATTTGCGGGACTAGCGTATTGAGATAATCTTTGTCCTGGTGTACCAGGACAAAGTCATCACAGTAGCGCCCATAATAGCGCACACCAAGATCATGCTTAATAAAATGGTCGAAGGGGTTTAGGTAGAAGTTGGCAAATATCTGGCTGGTTAAATTACCAATCGGCAGCCCACAGCCCGGCTTGGAATGAAATAGGCTTTTGTCTGGTGGTAAACCCTGCCAATCACGGCGACGCCCCTTAATAAAACAATTTTTGACGGGCTCGTATCTTAAAATTTTATGGCAAAGCTCCAGCAGCAACGCCTGGTCGGGCAAATGATACTGGTGCTGAATAAACGAGTTCAGTTGTGATGCCAAAATGGCTTTATTAATCGCCATGAAGAATCCCTGGATGTCCAGTTTTAAGATATAGGAATCTCGAGTATAGTTACCCGAACATCTCCTGATAAACCTATCAACGCGCCCAATACCAAAATGAACCCCTTTGTCTATACGACAGGCGTAACTGTCATAAATAAATGCCTGTTCAAACAAGGGATTCAATTTATGAATAACCCAGTGATGAACCACGCGGTCACGAAAATCAGCTGCAAAAATTTCACGTTGTACTGGCTTGTTAAGCACAAAGGCAATTGACCTGCTTGGCTGGTAACTGCCACTATTGATTTCATGAGCCAGCTGCAGGAGATTATGCTCGTAATCCATCTCAAAAGCCGTTGCATTGATTGTGTTGCGCTTGGTACGCCTGCATGCAGCATAAGCGTCAAATAACTCAGGAAGGTCAATTCTCGACTCCATCTCTAATGAGCTATCAAACAAAGGCAATAAAGAGTACTGTTGCATTACTACTCCATATCCTAAAAAGTACGGACCATAGTAATGGTCCGTATGTAAGAATGTACTTTTGATTAAAACCCCGAACACACCGAACCCTAAGAAGATTGTTCTTATTGTTGTTGTTCTCGTTACTCGAAGCAGGGCCGGTAAAGAACCGCGTAAACGCATTGTTGTTGTCGTTCTGCGTAGAACTCCAATACTCACTACCAGCTGCCTTATGAACGTGTTTTGGTTGCAGCAAGGCGCCTTGTTGCAATACGATTTAACTGCCCAATACATGCACCAGTCCGTTCATCGCTTTTAATCAAAATATGCTCGCTCACTGACGCCGTAACGCCAGTAACTCCGGCTTACTACGCGCTGGCTTTATGCCAACCCGTAATTTGGCGACCAATGCGCTCCATGAGCTCGCTTAGCACGGCTTGTTGCCTTATAGGCAAGAGCTTCATATCAACACACAGTCGAATTTCCAATTTCAATAATTCAAAATTATCCATAAACAGTTCTAATTCCGCGCGCTTGCTTTCTGATTTGTTGGCCCGATAAATGGAGCGCACGAGCTGTAATGCATCGCGCCGCATATTATCCGCCAGGCTGTATTTATACTCCCTGGGAAATTCTTTAGTGAATTGAAACAGCTTTAAAAGCATCGCATACGTATCTCGATATACCGGTAAGTCATAATACAGTGCCATAATACCGCAATCCTTTTGATTTCAAATCATGTTCAGACCGCTAAAGCGGTCTGAACAATAAATAGTTAAAGGGTTAAATAGTTAAAGCCCGAACACACCGAACCCTAAGAAGAAAGCTCTTAAGGTCGATGATCTCGTCACTCGAAGCAGGGCCGGTAAACAACCGCGTAAACGCATTGAGGTGGCCGTACTGCGAAGAACTCCAATACTCACTATTTGTGGTGAACTGGGTGAACCCGCTAACTCCTGAGTTGGCGTTAATAGTCGTTATATTTGCAACTATCAAGGGCCATTCATCTTGTGCTGGCAAGAACCAGGTACCCGCTCCGCTTCCCGCACTATAGCTACGACATGCTTCGGCGGCTGGGAAGCTTGGGCCTTCTAATAAGGTGTAGGTGTTATCTGTAGAGGTATCAAATGTATTGCTCGCACTGGTAGTTACATCAGTGAATGGCCCCCAAGTTACGGATGTAGCAACATCCGCAAGACTTAAGATATAAGCCGTGCTGCCATCTATACGATAAATCACCCCACCGCCAAAAGCATCACCTACGGTATAGCAATCAACCTGCACATTGGTCACATCAGCCGTAACATTCGTACCCGTGCCATTATTCACCGTACAGATTAATCCTGTAGGTTGAGTCGCTACGGTCACCGCATATCCACCACCATAAGCAACCGGTATGGCAAACTCAAAGTCAGTCGCGCCAGAAGTAATAGAGATATCAGTAGCCGTATCATTATTATTGCGCAATACCAAACCTGCAGCATTCAGACCCGTAATACTGCCGCCAATGGTAAAGGTAGTGGCATTACAGGTGATGCTCACATTATTGATATTAGCGGTAACATTCGTACCCATGCCATTGCTTATCGTGCAGGTTAATCCCGCAGGCTGAGTCGCAACCGTTACATTGTACCCATCACCATAAGCAACCGGTGTTGCAAACTCAAAAGACGTGGCGCCAGAAGGCACCGTTAAATCATCCGCTCCATTATTACGCAATACCAGGCCACTGGCAGTCAAACCAGAAATAGTGCCTCCAATGGTAAATAATGTGACTGGCGGCGGATTGTTACTTTTAGTCATATTGAGTTCGTTACCTAATGAAGGTATGGAGCAATAGATGGGATGACTCAAGGTATTACATACTTTGGGGCCGCCGCGTACATCACCACGCAACTTATCTGCGACAATCTGCAAGGTCAGCGTACAGCTAGCTCCTGAGGCTAAATTAAAAGAGACATTGCAGCTCCCTCCTGCTTGAGTCACTCCGGCAGGCAATCCACTGACTCCATTGCCATCTAAGGCATAAGGCGTATTGTTCGTGACTTTATAAGTTGTCGTAACGGTTTGGCCCGCATAAATCGTGCTGGGCGCTTTGGTGACGGGGGTAATTAAAAAAACAGGTTTCGCAGCTTGTGCGAGCACAGTACAACTCAAGGCTAAGCCTAATACTATCAATTGAATAGTCTTCTTCATGTGATTCATCCCTAAATAAAGGCGGTCAGTTGGAAGCGAACTTCTTGGCTGTATAAATGAGGCAAGCCAAGCGTTTGCTGGGTGAGTTGCGTAGGACTTAAGCCCAGTGAGGCCTTGCCTAAGTTCGCAAATTGATACCCTAGACCTAAACGAAGCATTGTATTGATATCCACATCCACCCCTGCCCCCACTCCCCAGGCAAACGATGTTTGAGTGCGGTCACTAAAGGGCGCCATAGGAGATGCCTCAATAATTAGCGGAGTTTCCGTATAAGCGCTCGTACGATTAAAGCCTGCACCTAACTCGCAAGACAGATAAGGGTGTATGGTTTGTTTAACCGTTCCCAACAGTTTCCCTGTCGCCATCAAGCGTTTAGATTGGATACGGTAGTCATAAATAAAATTATCAAATTCCGGTAAGGCAAATTGCCATACGTGGCCCTTGCTATGTACCTCGGTGTTAAAATAGCCCGATAGGCCTAATTGCCAGGAGAGCTGCTCTGTGAGCCCTCGCTCTATCCCCAATCCCAATCCCAGTAAGCCGCTGCTTTGAAAAGAAGTGTTATTTGTATAATGATTTGAAAAGGGAGGTAGTAAACTCAAGGTCTGCGCATGACCCGTGCGAATAAATTCAGCACCAAGGGCAATTCCAGCAAAAGGACGCAAGTCTGAAAAGACATTTGAAACCCCTTCGCCTCCAGCATATACATAATGACTCGCGCAAAACAGGCCGCTCCCTAACAACACAAAACCACTCAATGCTCTCATTGTAACTCCCTCTTATTTATCCCCTAAATCGCGCGCAAGCAGTTATAGTGCTTGTTTCATGACCAGTTTTACTGTACCACTTCAGAAGTGATTTAGGAAGAATGCTCAGGAACAATTAAAGAATTCATTACCGAACCCAGAAAAATTAGAGGAAAAAGTTCTATTTGAACTTAGCTTGGAGCAACATTTCAGTGGCAAATAAAGTGGGCTCATTCGCAGTTAATTTGGGCCAGAAATTTTATAGAGGCATTTAAAGTGAGCCGAAATTAAATTATAGTCGCAATTAATGTGGGCTAAAAAATGCGACGATTGCGAGCCGAGTGGGTTATAAACGCGAGCCGTAACAATTATGGCTTATTAACAAAAAAATTATTTTGCCAGGCATCAGTACCTTAACCATTTTAATAGCAAAGGTTCGAGATAGAGCATCAAAGCGATTATGGCAACGATTGACCTTATTGGTGAATAATAATCGTAAAGAGCAACTGGAAAATTTATTGCTGATTCCAAAAGGAAGTCGCTACAGTAAACTTGATGAATTAAAAAAGGGGCCTACGCACATCAGCAGCACAGGATTAGTGAAAGCTTTTCGACGTTATCAGTGTATACGTGATCTGGGAATAGGCCAAATAGATATTAGCAATATTCCGAAAGCAAAGATTAATCACCTAGCGAGATATGTCACTGTGTCGTGGGCACCGTCGATTGCAAGAATGCCTGATGATAGACGTATTGCTGTATTATTTTCTTTTGCTTATGTTTATGAAATCAAGGCACTGGATGATGCTCTGGATTTGTTGGATAGGCGCCGTCAATTTAACTTTTTATGACGTAAGCAAAGAGAGCTTGGCGAATTTT
>NZ_CALMPD010000244.1 GCF_937871865.1 uncultured Legionella sp. | reverse complement strand
ATACTGGATGAATTCGGTCGCGCCCGCCCGACATCTGCCCTCAGCTTACAATATGCGCTAATTGAATGGCGTTGTTGTCAGGCCATGCCCCATAAACATCAGACTAAGGAATTTCTGTATCAAAAAAGCGTGAACAGACAACGAAGTATCACTATAAATGCATGCCACTTTTCTTGCTCATAGAGCGCTTCATTGTCACAATGCGCTGGTATGCGTCATTAATTCGTTGCTCAGAAACTTCACCAGTTTGCACTTTATGTTCGATAATATCGATTAATTCTGCAGGATCCTGGAATTTATCTACTAATTGATTGCCAAAAATCAGCATGTCCGCCCCCGCATTAATAGCCAAGGTAACTGCTGTGTCTACGCCAAAATAATTAGAGATTGCTTTCATTTGCAGATCATCTGTAATCACCACTCCATCAAATTGTAAATCATGACGCAATAAGCCATTAATAATATTATATGAAAGCGATGCGGGGTATCCAGTAACATCGAGTTTTCGGTTAACAATATGAGCAATCATCACCATATTACAATGTTCCGGTTGTGAGAATGCCTGCAAATAGGGAATTAACTCATCCGTGGACCAGGTATCAGTTACATCGACAAACCCTAAATGTGAATCAGCAAGAGAACTACCATGCCCCGGAAAGTGCTTGTAAGAGCATTGAATCTGTTGTGTTTTAAATTGATTTGAAAACAGATTCGCATAATAAGATACCGCTAAAGGAATAGCAGAAAAACTGCGCTCCTTCTTACCTATAATCGGGTTTTCCGGATTGCTATCAACATCAAGACTGGGGAAAAAATCCAAATTAATACCGACAGAAGTCATAGTATCAGCCATCAACTCAGCAACACCTTTAGCACCAATATCAGACATCATACCCACCGATTTTGGTGAGGGAATTTCAGGAAATCCATATCTGGGATGCAACCGGTTAACCAAGCCACCTTCATAATCAATTGAAATAAATAAGGGCAGATCTTCTCTAGAGTGCGATTGATTGGCTTTATAATTCAATAATTGTAATTCGTTAGTTAGGTTTTTTAGTTGCGTGGGACTTTCTATATTTTTATCAAAGGTCTGTGATTGTTGATTATAATCAAAGAGGATTACTCCTCCAATATTGTCTTTATCAATAGCAGAAGCAATTGAAGAATGCTCATTGATTGTTTTTCCATGAAAACCAATAATCAACATCTGACCAATTTTATCTCTAAGAGTTGGCTCAGATGCATATAAGCACGAGAAAAGAATACTTAAAATAAAGACAAAAGCTATTCGATAAATTCTCAATTTATTCTCTTTGTAAGGCTGTTAACTTGCGAATTATAATAAATCAGTTCAACTTAATCAAATATTAAACACAAAACTACAGTTTTGATTGAGCCGATATCACCTGTTCACACACTTTACGCAGTCCAATACTCATTTGCTTTAAACCAGGTACCTGACTCACGGTTACATTATATTCCTTCGCCAGTTTTACAGGATCTGTAAAACTAAGCCAGACCTGGCCTGAGCTATCCTTCGTCGCCATGATGCGTAAAGGCAAATCTAAAGCAAAGGCGGCATTAGCCTGCATTAAGACAGTACCTTTGGCTGGATTTCACAAAATAATCACTTGCGTATCAGAAAGAGTCTGACTTGTATTTTGGGCTTCGGCTGCATGATCAATATGCGCAAATACTGTTCCATCATTGTTTTTAATGATTTGAGACACTCTATCGATGGTTTCTTTAACAGAATAAGGGCTTTGCAACGTTTCAGACCAAGAGGATCCAACAGGTGTTCCCAGCTTCTCATCAAAAGAGGCCGCAATTTTACGAGCCAAAAGATCCAAATCAGGCAAGTTCCCTTTATTCGCTAATAAAGTGACGCATAATAACTCTGAAGGGTCAGTAAAGCGGCTTAAAAATGCAGAATATCCAGGAAGAGAACCTTTAATTTCCACTAATCCTTTATGACCTGGGAAAAACCAGCCTGCATTTCCAGGCACCATTTGACCATTAATAAGCGGGGCACTGTATAAGAAGCGCCTGTCTTCGACATCTTTAACTAAAATATCCCCTGCCAGACCAATATCCCATAAACTAATGTCCTCAGCAGAAGCCACTATGCCGCTGGCAGAAAAAGTCGCGGACCATGTAGGTGCAGGAACGGCTGTGAGTCCGTTCTCTGATTGTTCATATCCAGTCGCGGCTTCAACAGGATTAATAAATACTGGATTATTGAGAAATTTAGTGTGCTTGAATGGACTAGTACCATTAGCTACTTCATTGGCAAGCTTCTGAATATTAGAAATAAAAAAGGTATGCTTTAAACCAAGCCGTTCAATTTGATTTTTAGTGACATAATCCTGATAGCTTACTCCACTCACCTTCTCAATAATCAAGCCAAGTAAGTAAGAATTGGTTGCACTACTTTTCATCTGGGTACCCGATTGAAACAGTAATCCTTCATCATTAATCAGATTAAGAAGCTCTTTTACTTGATATTCATTAGAATAACGAAACATTGTATTCTGAGTATAATCTGGTATTCCAGAGCTGTGCGTTACTAATTGGCGGATAGTGATAGGTTTCTAACGTTCAGGAATGTCAGAAAGGTAACTACTGATTGGATCATCCAGTTTAAATTTGCCTTCTTCTTTAAGTTGCATTACAGCAACCGCTGTATATGCATTAGTGAGCTGTCCCACATTAAAAACGGTACGAGTGGCGGCAAGCCGTCGGCTTGTAGTATCTGCAAGACCATATCCGACTACACGGGTAATATAAGGAGCTTGCACTATAGCTAAGGTCATCCCTGGCACCCCATTATCTTCCATGTACTGAATAATCAAATCATCGACAGATTTTCCTTGATACACCGTATGAAAATCTCCTCGTCCAGAACCCGCAAAAGAAGTTACTGAATCCATGATAACCCCTGTTAAAATGATTACTATTAAACATCCTTTTATCCAGCTTTTGTCCACTGTTTAATCCTTGTCTAATAATAAGGTTTTATTGTGACATCTCACCTATTCCATAATTTTGCAATAACATATTAAGATGTTATTTAAAGATTAGTAGAGAACAAATAAACTTGCGTAGTGGATTTTTATACTCAGATTGAATTTTACAATGCCTCAATAAAAACAGCTAAATAGGGTTGTTTTTATTGTGATAATTGACAAATTGAGTGCATTAAGCATGCACTCAATTTAAGTTATTGGGCTCTGATGATATAACGTACAATGGTTTGCAAATTATCATTCATTGTCGAAAAGGGCATGCCTTTAAGGCTATTAGTCAATGAAATGACACCAATATGTTCCGTAGGGGTGAGTTGCACCACAGTAAATACACCATTGACGCAACCGTCTTTGTCTAACTGCAAAGGAAGGGAATCGTTAGGAAAATTGACCATCCATCCTAATGCTACTGCATCAAATTTTAATCCTGCTTCATTCTCTCGGTCTTTATCCAGATGTAATAAATTTTCCAACCCATATTTATAGATATAACTCGCATGAGCAATTTGATTTGTTCTTAAAGCACTGCCAGATTGTTGTAATTGAGATTCAGTAAATACGAGTAAATCCCTCATTGATGAATAAATGCCGCCACTAGGATCTTCAAAGCCCATATCCCAATCATTTTTAATTAAATCACCATTTATCCAATAACTGGATACTTTCCGTGTCATTTGTTCTGAGCTTAAATTGGTTGTGGTGTCTTTCATTCCAAGTGGGGTTGTAATAAGTTGATTTAATAAACTTCCGTAATCGGTATTCATTTTTTTTGCTAACAGCTGACCTAAGGCACCAAAAGCGACATTTGAGTAATCAAAATGCGTTCCTGGTGTCCATTCAGGAGCAAACGTATTGTACCAACTCAAAAAATCTTCCATTTTATATGGATTATTCAGTATCTGATAATCTTCATTATCAGGAAAACCCGGCAATATTCGCGGAAATCCCGACGTATGTGTCGCCAAATCAAGCAAGGTAACAGGTGTTTTCTCTGAACTGGATTTTCCTATCAGCTCATTAACTGTTGTATTTAAATTAACGACGCCCTTATTAACTTAAGCCGCTAACATATGGGTGGTAAATATTTTAGAAACAGAACCTATAGACCAAATAGAATCCATATTCGGTCGATTACCACTTCCTACTGTAGTTTCGCCACAACTAACAACCGCCCGCTCATCATTAGCGATAATCCCTATCATTAATCCTGCTTGATTGTTGCGTGCGTAAATATCACCGACATATTCTAAAATTTCTTCAAGAGGCAAGGTTTTAATATTCTGTTTTTCAATATAAACACAGTCTGCGACAGTAAATCCTGTTGAGCTAAGGGACATTGCGAAAGTAAATCCTAAGGCTTTAAATAACGTTAAATACTTCATTTTTAATGGAGGAGAAACAGGAATTGATTGGCTCATAGTAAATCCTTAAAAAGCGATTAATTACATACCATTTTTAATAAATGAATCATGCTTAAAAAAATCATAGCACTATTCCCTTTATTCTAGACTATTTTAGAGAGTTTATAGTCTGCCTATGAGCGTAGAAACGTGATGGATGAAGGCATTAATTGGCGCGTACAGTATCGTGCGCCAATTAATGAACGAATTATATATGTTTAAACCAGTGCTAATAAAACAGCAGTCAAATAATTGCCTTCAGGAAAAGAGGCCAGAGTGGGATGGCAACTGGATGGCCCATAAACACCTAAAATTCGTACCTGCTTTCCAACAACCGCTGCCTGAGCACTGACCAGAGAACAAAATTCTTGCGATGAAAGAGCTGAAGAACAATTACAGGTCATTAATAAGGAACCAACCTTCATATGTTTAAATACTTCTCGATGTAAAAACCGATAATAGTTTTTTGCTTTTTGTATGTGTTGCTGTGAAGGCACCAGTTTAGGAGGGTCTAGAACGACAATATCATACTCCCCGGCTTTCACCAGAAAATCACGTGCATCAGCTTCAATAAACTCGATATCAGCATGATTAATTTGCGCATTATTTTTTGCTTGCATGATCGCATGTTCCGAACTGTCTACTGCAGTTACTTTAGTGGCTCCGGCTTTTGCTGCATGCAAAGCAAAACCACCCGTATACGAATAAAGATCCAGAACCGATTTCCCCTTACTTAATTCAGCCACTCGTTTATGATTTTCGCGCTGATCAAGAAACAATCCCGTTTTTTGTGCATGAGCAAATTCAACGTGATACTTAACTCCTTCTTCTAATACTTCCGCTGACTGCTTATGTTCCTGAGTTTCAATTTGTTTCCAACCATCCTGCCCCAAAGATTTACTCTGTGGTATCCAGATCAGTTGATCTTCAGGATACAATTGCTCCAGAGCGAGTGAAATAAGCGCTTTATTCAGTTCAACCCAATAAGAGCTACTGGAAATAACACAAATTCGATTAAATCTATCAATGGTTAATCCAGATAACCCATCTGCCTCACTATTAAACACTCGATAAGCAGTCGTTCTCTCATTAGGCAGATTCAAGCAATCTCTGACCAATTTTGCCTGCTGCAATCGATGAGTAATTATTGATGCAAAACCAGTTTGATCGAACTGCTCACTAGCAAGTGCCAATACTCGCACTCGGTATAGAGAGTGCTCGTTATAAGCACCAACACCGATTAACTCTCCCTCAGCACCATAAATATCAACCAAATGACCTGTCACTAGCTTGCCGTTAGTTCGTGCTATCGCTTTGGGAAAAATCCAGGGATGCCCTCGTAATACAGTATTTTGTTTTGCCGCTACTAAAAAAATTTTAGCATTCATTTCTATTTCCCAAAGCTTTAAAGTCGGCTAATCTACACCATTGAATGATATTACTGCAATGGAGAAAAGAACAATTATGTTGCACCATATAAAAAACATATTCATTTTTTTATGTTTATTCTCTTTTCATACCAATAGTTCTGCTGCTCCCTGGTTTACAGGACCTTTACTTGCTCCAGCCGGACATGTAATTCCGAAAGGTCATACCAACTTGGAAATATACGGCCTAGATGTGTTCAATAATGGCTTCTATAATGGTGAAGGTAACGTCATACGCACTCCATTGTTTCGCTCTGTTGTGGTAAACCCTATCATATCTCATGGGTTTACCGATTGGCTTGATGTTCAAATGACCATACCGTATACATTCAACTCGACTCAAGGGGTGAAATCCAATCGATTAACTGATGTATCTGTAGCTGCCGGAATTCAGCTCTTTGAACAAAAAGGCGAACTTAATCGACTGGACGCACGACTATTAGTTCAGGAAACCCTCCCCACAGGACGCTATGATCATCTAGATCCCACTCTGTTAGGAACCGATGCAACAGGCCTTGGAATATACCAGGCACAACTAGGTCTAAACCTCCAATATTTATTGCCAGTATTTGACACCCATTATCTTCGTACTCGACTTATTTTAGCTCATATATTTAGTAGTTCTGTTTGGGTAAACGGAGTGAACAGTTATGGCGGCAGTGTTAATACACATGGAAAAGTCAGGGTCGGTTCAGAAAATGACCTTGATTTAGCGTTTGAGTATACCCTCACCCAAAATTGGGTCGCCGTACTTGAAGGATATATTTCAAAGGGGGAGAATAGTCGATTTAATGGTATTCTCGATATTGGTAATATAGGTGCCCCCCCGGTGAATATAGGCAACAACAGCTATATAGAAAAAGCGCTCGCTCCCGCTCTGGAATATAACTTCACATCCAATGTTGGTGTTATTGGAGGCGTATGGTTCCCTGTTAGTGGCAGAAACACTCCTCATTACCTCACTTATATGTTAGCACTTAACGCATTTTGGTAAAAAATAAAGGCATACAAAACCATGGAAAAGAAAAATAAACTCTCATATGGGCTGACACTTGGAGCACTCGGTGTTGTATTTGGTGATATCGGAACTAGCCCCTTGTATGCTTTAAAAGTTACTTTATATAATCTAGCTATCACCCAAGCTAATGTATTAGGCGTTTTATCACTGATCTTTTGGTGTCTGATTATCATTATTTCCTATAAATATCTGATAATCATTTTTCGCGCAGACAATGAAGGCGAAGGTGGAATTCTCGCTCTTCTTGCCTTAATGAAACATAAAAGTACGAAATATGAGCCGTTATTTTATATCGTAGCTATATTTGGAGCCGGTCTTTTACTTGGTGATGGAATGCTGACCCCAGCCATATCAGTGGTCAGTGCGGTCGAAGGTATTGGGACGCTATCAGATACTTTGACACCCTATATATTACCAATCGCGTGTATCATTCTTATATTACTTTTTATGCTCCAATCACGCGGCACAGAAAATATAGGCTACCTCTTTGGCCCTTTAATTCTTATCTGGTTTCTTACTATAGCAATTCTTGGGGTAATACAAATCATCAAGCTTCCAATCGTACTGGAAGCAATAAATCCCTATTACGGAATTTCATTTTTATACCATGCAGGAGCGAGAGGCTATCTATTATTAGGAGGCATTTTTCTGGTAATGACTGGTGGTGAAGCACTGTTTGCTGATATAGGTCATTTTGGCAAAAATCCGATACGAGCCAGTTGGTTCTTGCTGGTGCTCCCCTGTCTACTACTTAACTATTTTGGCCAGGGAGCTAACTTATTATCTCACCCAGAAGCAATTAGTCACCCATTCTATATGATAGCTCCAAGCTGGTTTTATTTACCGTTAATCATTCTGGCTACGTTTGCAACAATTATTGCCTCACAAGCAATCATTTCTGCAACTTTTTCGTTAACCAAGCAAGCAGTATTGTTAGGCTTATGTCCTAGAATTCCAATCATTCAGACGTCCAGAAAATATTCAGGACAAATCTATGTTCCTCAAATCAATTTTATTCTCTTCGTAGGAACCATGTTTTTCACATTAACATTCAAAACGTCAGATAACCTGGCACATGCATACGGAATTGCTGTAAATATAGATATGCTCCTTGTGGATGCGATGGTGGCCTATGCAGCAATTTCAATCTGGAATTGGTCAAAATTTAAAGTAAGTCTTATATTTGGATTGTTCATCGCTATAGATTTTGCATTTTTAGGAGCAAACGCCCATAAATTCTTGACTGGCGGATGGGTACCAGTAATTTTCGCGTTGTTTATCGCATTTATTATGTACACCTGGAAATATGGCCTTGAGTATTTAAGAAATAACTTCTATCTCAATAAAGAAGACATATCTAAAATTTTAAAACAACTTCAATATAAAAGTTTGAATCAATTGCCTGGCGTTACTGCAATATTCATCACTGATGTTTACGACAGAAGCGGTGGCAGTTTTCTTCACTTTTTAAAACTCAGCCGTTCCGTTCCTGAAAATGTGTTAATCGTAAATTATGTTGTAGATAACATACCATACGTACGCTTTAATCAACGCTATGAAATAGTTAGCCTTGATGAGCGAGTATGCAAACTCACCCTGCATTATGGCTTTATGGAGACCATATCGTTACCCAGAGCATTAGAAAAAGCCAGCGACAGAGGTTTGTTACCGTTCAAATTAAATATTGATCATGCAACCTATATGGTAGAAATCCCTAATGTTATGGCTTCAAAATCCAAAAAGTCATTAATATTTTACACCCAGGAACGCTTGTTTTCGTTTTTAATGCGTAATTACTCAGCGAATCTGAATATTGAGTTCTTTAAATTGCCATACAACAGAACGATAGCCATTGGTACTTATTGTATTTTATAGTGAGAATAAGGATGGATGATTTCGCAGCCCGTTTGCTTGCAAACGGGATTTAATCAGAATGATGTAAATATCAGAGAAACCAATGCAATATTGTTGGCAAGCTACCTGACCGGCGAAATAATTAAAAAAACAGATGATTAATAGTTCTGACAGAACCGATTTAAACATTATAGGCTGGATTCTGATCGCAGCATAAATCAATTCATGATAACATTTCTAATTTATTTCGAGGATAAAACATGTGGTTCAATAATACGCTCATATACAAATACGAACTGGATGAAGGTTCAGATTTAAATGCTTCTTTAACAGAAGAAAGACTGAAACCCTGCCCTCCTCATGCACGATTTACTTTTGGTTGGCTCCCTGCGTTTGGCGATGAAATGGTCCAGGAAGTTGCTGGCAGCACTCTCATATGCATGGGTAAAGAAGAAAGAATATTACCTCGCGGGGTAATAAACAAAATGCTTGATGAAAAAATCCTGATGATCGAAAACCAACATGGACGAACCGTAAAGCGTGCCGAAAAAGCTCAACTCGCTGAAGATCTTGAATTTGAGCTATTACCCAAATCATTTTGTGTACAAAAAAGGCTTCTAGCCATACTCGATAGTGTCAGTAACCGAATCATAATTAATGCCGGCAGCAACACTCAAGCCTCCCAGCTAACTTCTCTTTTAAGAAAATCTGTAGCGGGCATTAATATAGAACCCCTGACTCATGCAGAAAATCTGGCCGTACGTTTTGCTGAATGGATTCAGTCGCCTGATACACTCCCAGCAAACTTCCAGCTTGCATCTGACTGCGTTCTATTTTCTCTTGATGATGAAAAAAAACGAGTGCACTGTAAAGGATATGAATTACCAGCAGAAGAAATATTAACCTTATTATCTCAAGGTATGGCAACAGCTGAAATTTCGTTAATCTGGAAAGAGCGAATTCAATTTACCCTGACCCATGATTTCACCTTTAAAAAATTAAAAAGTCTTGATTTCCTGATTGATGATTTTAGTGAAATTAACAAATTAGATGAAGAATATTTACGTCAGGATGCCGCTCTCACCTTGTTATCAGGTGAATTAAGAGAACTGACTAATGATTTATTAGATGTATTGGTTATTCCAGACACTGAAACAACCAATGCCACCGAAGAAAAAGTGGCTGAAGAAGCATTATCGTAACATCTCAATAATCAGAGGAATTATCCCATCTTTCCGAATTACCGTGGCTTGACCACGGTATCCAAAAATTTAAGCCAAGACAATATTCCAAGCCCCTATTTGCAAGCAGAAAATGGCGTATGCTTTACCCATGCTTAGGAACCTCAGAGCCGCAACTCAACTCCCCTATTCCTTCATATGTTGCGGATGATGTCTTTTTAAGATGTTAATCACCTCTTGATGCTGCTCTGCTGAATGCACGGTAACCCAAAGAACAAATCCTCCTTTTTTTTCCTGTTTGCTTATTCTTTCGTCATGTTTCATTTTAACAACTTTAGCAAGCAATAACCCCAGAATAGAACCAACTATTGTCCCGCATATTCCATAGAACCAAATATCAGAGGATGATCGAATATCACCCATTATAAAAATGGCAATAATGAGGCAGCTAAATAACGGAACAGCAAATGACAAACCAACAATCCAACCAAAATCATCGTTTAAAAAAGGCTCTTTAACAGGAGGATCTCTACTTTCTTGTACTACTTCAGGAGCGATAAAAGAAACCCCATATTTCTCTTTCATTTGTTTCGGAGTACCCTGAACACTAATATCAGAACGTGCGACGGATTCTGCGATGAGTTGAGTAATAGTAATTTCCAACTCTTCTTCATCCTCAATGATTACGCTGATTTGATCAGTTTTTTTGTCCATAATATGTTCATCCTTTCGATAACAGTAAAAACTTATTAGATATAATGTATAATTTTAGTCCATATACATGTATGTTTGTGACTTATTTATGCTTTATAAGAAACATTCCTTTAATCTGAGGGTGTCTTGTATAACACGGAAACTCGATATGAGCAGGATCAGACGATTCATTGAATCAAGTTGGCTGAAGAATTATTAGAAATAGAAAAAAACTGAAGAATTTAATACAAAAAAGGGAGTGAACACTCCCTTTTTTATTGAATCAATATTAAGAAGCAACTCGAGTCATATCAGATGTATGATATGTAGCTTGATAAACAGCCATAGCATCGTCAGCGGCCTTCTTGAGCCCCAAAGCCATATTCGCATCATACATAACCACCAAAGCTTTTTGAGCACTAGGGGCTTGCGGATAAGTTTTCACAAGGAAATTCGCTCGTTCTATAGCTGCAACATACATTTTACGCTTGAAGTAATACTCCGACACATTAAGTTCATGCTGGGCAAACATGTTACGCAAGTAAATCATACGTTGTAATGCGTTTGCTTTATATTTACTGTTGGGGAACTTTTGGATTAAGGCTGCAAAATCCAGAAAAGCCTGACTTTGCGTGCCTGGATCACGCCATGACTCATCCAACGGCAAGACTTTTGCAAACACTCCACGAGTCTGTTGGAAGTTAGCTAGCCCTCTCATATAGTAAGCATAATCAACATTTTTAGCACGTGGGTAAAGATGGATAAATCGTTCTGCAGTAGCAGCAGCTGAAGGATAATCTTCACTTTGATAATAAGCATAGATTAGTTGTAGCTGTGATTGCTCTGTGTAATCACTAAATGGATACATTGATTCAATAGCTTCAAGTTGTTTCGCAGCCGAAGCATACTCTTCTTTTTTCAATGATTTTTGTGATTCATTATAAATTTGCTTGGCAGTCATCCCTTTATAAGGATTTTTTTCATCATCGTCCTTATTCCATTTGGCACAAGATGATAAAAAAACCATAAGGCCAACCAGGAGTACTACTTGAATTCGTTTCATAACCTACACCTATAAATTGTATCTGTTACATCAAGATCTGTTGTATTACGCTCCGATGCATATACATTACAAACCCTAACCAACCACGACAGGAAAATTTGGGACATTATACCTAGGACACACTAATTTGCGAACACTCTCTTACTGATTCTTTAATTTAAATAACAAGTTCATACAACTTGTTTAAAAATCGCCATTAATTTGATTTCTTTAATAAAAAACGCAAAAACCATTTGCAAATGAATCCGCGTTAATATAGTATTCTGGCCAATCGGAGAGATGGCAGAGCGGTCGAATGCGGCGGTCTTGAAAACCGTTGAAGGGCAACCTTCCCAGGGTTCGAATCCCTGTCTCTCCGCCAAGTACTCGTTGTAACTCCCTGAAATAATTAGTTTTTAAATTTATACTATTCTTTGAGGTTATCCTTTAGGTTACCCCTGTGAAATGCTTAATCTGATTTAATTTCATAAAAACTTATCAGAAGTTTTTTTAAGCGCTATTCTATAGAAACTACTCTTAACATTCATGAATCCTTTAATAATCGCATGAATACGTGGACATAACAGTGCTGGCTACAATTAGAAAATATTTTGATTCAATTTATAATATATTAAATCCTCTTCTTGGATTAATAATTGTTATATTTTCTGTGCTAGCATCTTATGACTTTTCGCCTTGGAAGCACCGATTTCCAAGATGGACTCCATTAATTGAACTATTATCAGAATACTCTTTTACGATTCTTTTTATTTTTGCTGTATCAACTTTTATTCTATCAATACTTCGTTGGTTTCTTTCCATAGATAAAACTATCTCTACCTTAAGTAAGGAATTAAAAGAAGAAATCGAAAAAAATAGTATTATCGGGGATAATATTAAAAATATGTTTGATGGCTACTTATTTCATCTTGCAACTGGAAAGTTAACCTTTAGCCCAGATAATGACAGAGTAACGCTATATTTACATGATAGCGCAGGTAAGTTTATTCCGTTTGGCCGTTTCTCTGCAAACCCTAAATTTAAAAGCCCCGGAAGATCAGAATATCCAGATAATCAAGGGGTTATTGCTTTAGGCTGGGAAAAAGGTTGGTATTTTGATTGTAACCATGAAGGTGAAGATTTTATAAACTACAATAAAAATAAACATAATATTCCTAAGGAAACATTAAAATCCCTTAGAATGAAGTCAGTTTTATATGCTGTTAAAAGGATTACAGATCATAAGGGAGATGCTGTTGCGATTATTCTTGTAGAATCAACCGAAACACTTCGGTTTTCTGAAAATCTACTTAAGGAAAAATTAGATCAGGAAGAGGCGTTTATAGCGGATTTAATAACAAAATTTCGAGAACACATACCTATGCCATCCACAGCTAAAAAAAGGGGGCTATAATGTCGAATATCCTTAAAGAGGTAATTGCATTTATATTAAAGCAATACCCATATAAAGATGATCTTTCGAATGCCAGAATGACCAAAATAATTTATTTGGCTGATTGGCATCAAGCAATTAATTATAAAAAGCAAATTACAAATATTAATTGGTACTTTGATAATTATGGCCCATTTGTTCAAGATGTCATAAATGAAGTAAACGCTAATCCTAATTTATTTGGCATCAAAAATACAAATAATTACTATGGCGGTACTAAAAATTTATTTTTTCTTAAACTGGACAACTATGAGCCTATAGAAATAGCCGAACGCCAAAAAGAATCGTTATGTTATATTATTGAAATTACAAAAACGCTTACATGGGATAACTTTATTAATTTAGTGTATTCTACATACCCAATAACTAGTTCAGAACGATACTCTTATCTAAATCTAGTCCAAAAAGCGAATGAATATGCTCGGGGAACTTAAAAGCAGCTGTGTTGGATGCTCTAGCAAAAAACTTATAATGCAATAAAATTTTTAACATTCAAACATAGAGCTTTCTTGGGATGCCAAGCATCTGTTAAACCGTATCTATGCTCACCAGGTATCGCATAAAGAATATTTACTACCAATGCACCAACTTGGTAAAACCAATTTGCAAATGCTACCTCACCATTTTTTAGCAAATCACATTGAATCTCTGAACATCCGGAGTATTTATTAGTAGAAATACCAAAATGCCCAAAGGACAGATATAAATCAGGATGTGCTTTTTTATCAAGAATAGCTTTTGAAAAAGATTCAATATTGATAGGCATTTTATTATCCACAATATGACAACCAAATAACTTCACAAAGTACAAATGTAGATTTAACATATAACGACGAGTGTCATAAGAAAAAATTTTATTACACCGGACTTTCTTTTGTTTTAATACCACTTGGCGCATAATATAGTCATACTAAAATCATCCACACAAGGAAGAGTAAAAAAGGATAAGATACCGTATTCTTCTCTTCTCATATTGATTGCTTCGCTAAGATGCTCCAAGTTTGATTTTTGTTGGATTAATGATAAGGTTTGAGTCTCTTTATCTATGTTTAGAAATAATCTAGACCGAACACTATTGTGCCATGCCGTGGAACCGCTATAGTTTTCACTAGATGATTTGTACTTGACAGAATCTTTATCCATATGAGCAAGCAGTAGAACGGCTGCATTTAATAATTTTGCAAGTTGTGTTAAAAAACGAATAAATTCACGCACACGTGCACGCTCGTTTTCATTAGCGTCAAAAGTATCACTCGCATTATCAATAATAATTAATCCTGCACTATAAGCAGTGCTTCTTTCAAGCAGCTTTTTATACCCATCTATCGAAATATTGTCTCTGTTTTGCGTTACATATAATCCAGGGTTCTCTGTAGAGTCAATTACAAGTAACCTATCTGCCAATACAGTAGGGTCAATTTTTTGAACACGGCAAATGCATGCTAAGCGATGACGAACAACTGAAGTTGAATCCTCACCTGAAAAGAACAATACTCTACTAGGTATCGTTTTTTTATTCATAAAGGGAAATCCCATTGCGACACATATCGCCATCTGCAATGCAAGCATTGATTTACCTGTACCCCCATGAGCGGAAGGTAATGGGGCTATCCAGAGATACGTTCTATCGTTATAAATCAGCAGTAGATGAAGGCGGTGTGGATGCCTTGTTTGATCAG
>NZ_CALMPD010000243.1 GCF_937871865.1 uncultured Legionella sp. | reverse complement strand
ATATCCAAATACAAATCGCTTTCAGATGGAATGAAATCTGCATTTGATAAGAAAGATAAAAATAAGGCAACTCAGTCATCTGATGTGATCAAGAATGGGCCGGAAGAAAAGAAAACTCCAGGATCTTATAATGATGGTTTGGAAGAACTCAACAAATCATTATCCGACTTGGAAGACGGTAATTATAAAATTAACAGACAAGATGGATGGATAGAGCTGCAAATTAAAGCAGGTTCTTTATTTGATTCGGGAGAGGTTGATTTAAAAGCAGAAGCATTGATTAAATTAATGCGATTGGCTGCCAAGCTTAAAAACTATCCTTATCCAGTTGTTATTGAAGGTTATACTGATAATCTTCCTATTCAAACACCACAATATCCTTCCAACTGGGAACTTTCTGCAACCAGAGCTGCTTCGGTAGGGCGAATTTTAAATGGATATGGAATTGATACTGGAAGAATATTAGTGACCGGGTATGGCGATCAGTATCCTGTTAGTGATAACTTGACTGATGCAGGAAGAAGCCAAAACCGCAGAGTAAATATCATTATTGCCACAAACCGAAAAATTGAGCGGCTTATCAATCCCGAAATAGGTCAAACTCATAATATAAGTATTAAAACGGATGCAGTTACTGTTCCATTAAAACAACAGGATCCCGCGACGACGGAGTTAAAGTCCCAAGGGACTGCCAAGACAAAATTAAATACTCAGAATTCTGACAATACATTAAAGCAGCAGGATCCTGAAAAGAAGGAATTAAACAATGATTAATATTTTGTTGAGCATTAATGTCATTATCTTTTTGTTTATTGTCAATTTTATATTAAATCAACGTAAACAAATTGTATCTTTTCAGAACAAAATTGATTCTTTAGAGCAATCTATTATTCAAATTACCCGCGATCACCCTGTCTTGATTAACGCTGATCTGGTCTTTTCGAAACAATTAAAAGAAATTAATAATCAATTAATCAGTATGGATAACCAATTACAAAATCTGGAAAATATTCGAGATAATGATGGTGGATATCAGCACGCGATCCGAATATTGGAAATGGGGGGCAATAGAGAAGAAATAGTTAATAGCTGTCATTTATCTAATGCAGAAGCAGAATTGATTATGAATTTACAAGCCTATCGTGCTGCAATCAAGACAAGTTAAATTATTTCTTTTTCTGGATTATTCAGTAACATTGATTCGATATCTGAATTCCACTAATTAATACGTACATGGTTTTAAGGCACCATTTGATTTAATTGTTTCCATTGGAGCTGTTTTAAATCTACTTTTAGAGTTAAAAATTTATATCTCTTTACTGGTGATTCTCGAACTTTAGAAAAAAATTCTCATATTGCCCATGAATCACTTAATGTCTTTCTTTTTTAAAGGGCCTGATAGACCTCCGGGGTGAGTAAATTTTTGTCTGCAAAAGGTTGTAAGATCAGAAAGAGGATACTAGACTTAACCAAGAACGCGCGTCCAGCGATGCGCTCGGAATTTAGTTTCGCACCATATGTTTCGTTTCAATGATCTAACAAGGAGGAAGTCATGAGCATTTTTGGTAGCATCGTTTCCGCAATTTTTGGGACTGCAAAAGCAGCTACATCAGTGGACACCGGCGGCAACACGGCGGTAGCTCTACCGCCAAAAAAGCCGATGACAGGAGTCGAAGTCGAAGCGATGATTCAAAAGGTCGCCGATACTACTGGTCGTAAGGATTACAATTGGAAACAATCCATTGTTGATTTGATGAAGCTACTGAACCTCGATTCAAGCCTTAGCGCCCGCAAGCAGCTTGCCCAGGAACTTGGCTACACTGGAGCGCTCGATGGTTCGGCTGAGATGAATGTTTGGCTCCACAAGCAGGTAATGATTAAGCTCGCCGAAAGCGGCGGCGTACCTAATATCCTTAAATAAAAAATACAGGGAAGAACCAATGCGGCCACAACAGTGGCCGCATTTATGGCCCTGCCTTAGTAGCCTATAACCTTCAGGGCGTACCGACCAAATTCCTGTTATTTTTTCTTTATCAAATAGAGTTTTTAGTTTTTCGCTAATTAACAAATTGCCTCGATTAAGAGAGGAGCCCATTTCATTACACCAGGCCAATAAGGACTTTTTATGAAAAATAATAAAGACATAGTCGTATATGTGGCGAAAGCAAAGTTCAAATTTGGTAAATTAGGGTTAGATATTGTGCGTCAATATTTCGAAAATATTATTGTTATCCCTTATGATGAATGCGTGCAAGGCGATGAAGGGAAAAGTAGGATTAGACACAAATTAAAAACATTAGAGTATGACTATCTTATTTCATTTTGGTCGGAATTATATATTAAAAAAGAGGAATTAGAGAAAGCTAAAAAAGGAGCAATTAATATTCATCCAGCTCCACCAGAGCATCCTGGGCTAGGAATGTTTACTTTCTTAAGGATTTTCCCTCATCTAAGAGCTCATCATGGGGTAACGTTACATGAAATAGATGCAAAAATGGATCATGGACAAATTTACCGCACAACACGATTTTCAGTGGAAAATAAAGATGACTGGGAGCTTGTTAATGATACAAGCGCTATCTCACTACAATTTCTAGAAGATGCTTGTATAAAATTATCGACAGGATGCTCGTCTCGTGACCTACAGAATGAAGAGTGTAGAAATGAAAAATGGAAAGATACATTTTATACATCTACCATGGAGCAAGAATGGATAAGTCATTTACCTGCTGAACATCCAACTCGTCGACTGGACTGTATTAGCCTAAATACCCTACTTTATAATGAATTTGGAGCACATCATGATTCTCTGATAGAAACACTCTAGCTAAACCGCAGTCATTCAACTTTGTTGATCACAGCTTGATATAAGTTAATGTCTGGTTTCATAAAACTTCTTTTTTCCTGTCCTTTACCTACGCACTTTTTCGTTTACATGGGCGTTTTCTAAAATTCAACGGTTAATGCTCTTCTACATTATAAATAATTCGATCTTATTGTTTTAATTTGATATAGTTTTTTGAGTTTAAATTAAATGGAATTAATCATGAAGTTAGCTCACTACTTATTGCTTTTTTGTGCCGTTTTCCCTGCTTTTGCAGGAGATGTCAATGATTTGAACAAAGGAAAAATAACGGTCACTCAGAAAAAAAATGTACTGATTAAGCATTACACCAATACCGAGGAGTTTTTTTCTACTCATGCTGAACGAACTATTAACTATCCAACCCAAATCATACGACTTACGGGTATTATAAAATCTAAAAATAATTCTTGTGATGATGTATTTCATGAGGCCGAACAACTGTTCCTTGATTATCTTATTCAATCCGACATGTATTATTTAAACAGTCATATCTATTGTGAGTACGATCCTCAAACGGATATGGCTGATCGCTTTATTATTTCCAGCTATTTCGATCCTGTAAGTGATAAGGCGGTATCTGATTTAACTGATTGGCTTGAACGTATGAATGGTACAGAGATTTATGGGTATCCATTAATAATTGAAAGTGCAAAGGATCTTGTTACGTCGTTGAAGGTTTCTTCTGGATATAAAAAAGGAATAGATGATCCTAATTTTTTGGTGTACCGATCTGATACTGCCAATATTATGTTTGCCAGCAATTATCAGATGCAAAAAAAATTGATAAGCGATATTGAAAAAAGATTTTACAATGAAGAGCCTGCAATCGTTACTTCTTTTTTTGATAAATGGTTTTTCCCTGAGGCAAGCAAGGTCTATCAAGAGGTTTTTAGCACTTCGAATTATGTTGTATTAGAGTCTAATCATATTTTTATCATGGATAAAGAACCTCAATTATTTACTCCGATGCTAAGTAGTAATTACATCCACACCTGCTTTGATTCAAAAACAAAATTCTGTTTGTAATTTTATAAATACTATGATGATGTGGTTGGCATCATCATAGTATGTGTTCCATTGAACTATTCATTTTGAAACATATTAGTGATATTACACAGGAGACTTGGTACTTAGTAGTGTTGTTTTCGTCAGAAAAATTCCTCAACTTATTGAGATGTTACTTCGTTACTATAGCTAGAAAACGACTTTCACGGTAAAATCCTCTTTTTATTTTTTAGAGACACTTATGTTAGAAGTGAATCAAATAAGCCATAGCTTAACAGATCTCGAGAAGCGAATTGAATCGCTTAGGGGGTATCTTTGACTTTGAAACGAAAAATGAACGCCTCGAAGAAGTAACCCGGGAATTGGAGTCACCCACCATTTGGGATAATCCGGAGCAGGCTCAGGCATTAGGCCGGGAAAAAACTCAATTAGAGGCAATAGTCTTTTCATTAACTCAGTTGGGGCAGTCGGTAATCGATTTGGCTGAACTATTCGAATTGGCTCGAGAAGAAAACGATGAGCAAACTATTAACGAAATAGGTGAAGAACTCAACGCTGTAGAGCAACAGGTAGCTGGACTTGAGTTTAGACGAATGTTTTCTGGCAAAATGGATGATTCCAATGCCTATCTTGATATTCAATCTGGTTCCGGTGGAACAGAAGCTCAAGATTGGGCTGAGATGATTTTACGGATGTATTTACGCTGGGGTGAACAGCATGGATTTGTTACTGAATTGATAGAATGTTCTCCAGGAGATGTGGCTGGTATCAAGAGTGCTACTATCTATTTTAAAGGCGAATATGCTTTCGGCTGGTTACGAACTGAAACAGGGGTTCATCGGTTAGTGCGTAAATCTCCGTTTGATTCGGGTAACCGACGACACACATCTTTTGCTGCTGTCTTCATTTCACCAGAGATTGATGATGATATTGAAATCGAAATTAATCCTGCTGATTTGCGTATTGATACCTATCGTGCATCCGGGGCAGGCGGGCAGCACGTAAACCGAACGGATTCTGCGGTGCGGATTACCCATATGCCATCTGGAATTGTAGTGCAATGCCAGAATGATCGAAGTCAGCATAAAAACAAAGATCAGGCGTTTAAGCAGTTGCGTGCGAAATTGTACGAATTGGAAATGCAAAAGAAAAACGCAGATCAACAGGCTTTGGAAGCCTCTAAATCAGATATTGGATGGGGATCTCAAATACGTTCTTATGTATTAGACCAATCCAGAATTAAAGATTTACGTACTGGTGTTGAAACAAGCAATACACAAGCTGTATTGGATGGCTCACTAGACCAATTTATTGAAGCAAGTTTAAAAGCAGGAGTAGGGGCAGAATGACCGAAGAATTTATAGATGAGAGTGAAGTTTATCATATCCGTAAGCAAAAATTAGCCGATTTGAGAACTTCGGGGTTTAATTTCCCAAATCAATTTCGCAGAGAACATCTGGCTGATGAATTGAATAAAGAATTCAGTGAATATGATAAAGAAACTTTGGCTCAAAAACAGGTTAAAGTTGTAGTTGCAGGACGAATTGTTTTGCGACGAATTATGGGCAAAGCCAGCTTTTTCCATATTCAGGATGTTTCTGGCCGTATTCAAATATACATCAGAGCAAATGATCTGCCTGAAATTTACGAACAATTCAAACACTGGGATTTAGGCGACATCGTTGGGGTAAAAGGAGAGTTATTCTTAACCAACACTGGTGAACTTACTGTAAATGCCGAACATGTGGAATTGTTAACAAAATCCTTAAGGCCACTTCCTGATAAATTTCATGGATTGGCGGATCAGGAAATCAAGTATCGTAAACGTTATGTGGATTTAATTGCTAACGAAGAAAGTCGGAACACTTTTTTGATTCGTTCGCGTTTAATTCAGGCATTTAGACAGTTCATGGATCAAAATCATTACCTGGAAGTTGAAACGCCAATGATGCATCCCATTCCAGGTGGTGCCGTCGCACGTCCATTCGTTACCCATCATAATACTCTGGACATGACCATGTATCTGCGAATCGCTCCCGAGCTTTATTTAAAGCGATTGGTTGTTGGAGGCTTTGAGCGCGTATATGAAATCAATCGAAACTTCAGAAATGAAGGAATTTCAACGCGTCATAATCCAGAATTCACCATGATAGAGTTTTATCAGGCTTATGCAGATTATAAAGATTTGATGAACTTCACAGAACAATTATTACAACATTTATGTGATGTAGTTTTAGGAAGCCGCCAGGTTGAGTATCAAGGACATACTATTGATTTTAACCAGCCGTTTGCACGTATGTCTGTGAAAGAAGCAATTCTAAAACATCATCCGGACATTAAGCTCGAACAGTTGGAACGCATTGATGGATGCAGAGCTATTTTGAATAATTTAAAATTACCTTTTAAAACAACTGATGGTTTAGGTAAGCTGCAAATGATTGTGTTTGAAGAAACAATTGAGCATCAATTATTTCAACCTACATTTATTACTGACTATCCTACAGAAATTTCTCCGTTGGCCAGACGAAGCAATTCAGATCCTGAAGTTACCGATCGCTTTGAATTTTTCATTGCTGGTCGAGAAATTGCCAATGGCTTTTCTGAGCTGAATGATGCAGAGGATCAGGCGGAACGATTTAAAAAGCAGGTTGAAGAAAAAGATGCAGGTGATCTTGAAGCCATGCATTTTGATAGTGATTATATTGAAGCATTGGAATACGGCTTACCCCCAACGGCGGGAGAGGGAATCGGTATAGACAGATTGGTAATGTTATTTACTAATTCACAGTCTATTCGAGATGTCATTTTATTCCCGCAACTAAGACTATAGAAAAATCGGGTGATGTTATGGCATCAGGGATGCTACAAAAAGCGGTATTGTACATAAAAGAAACTCAGGATGTCGGGTTATTTGGAGTAATGGCTGATTCACGTTTGTTCGCAGCATTTAGTGGGTCGCCATTTTACTTTGTAATGTTACCTTTTATAGGCCTTTTACTTACTGTATTAGCTTTGATTAACGGGTACGACCTGGCAACTGCTAAAAACCAAAATTTTGATAAATGGTTTGAGTTTGTAATTTCATTAGTCTGTGCTGCTTTAGCAAGCGTCTCTTTATATGGCGCAGTCATCGCTACCTCTCTTGGACTTTCCTTTGCTGCAGGTCCCTGGTTTTTCTTAAGTAGCGTGGTGCTTGCCGGGATACATCAGAGCGTTATGTTAAGCCTGAATATTTATCGGGCTTATGAAGCATTAGCTGTTTCCTCACAACGCATGCATTACATCCAGGCCGCATTGAATAACGCGTTTATTATAAGCCTGCTCACGTCTATTGCGGGTGCGGTTACTTTTGTGTTGTTAACTCCGATTGCTCCTGTGGTTGGTTCTGCCTGCGCTATTTCGGCAGCTGCCTTAACAGGGCTTAATCTATTATGGCGTATGGCACCTCATAATTGGAAATTAGCAATTAAAGAGTTTTTACAGTTAGCTAAACCTGACTTGCTATTAAATGAGGAACAAATTCATCTGTCCATCGTTCCATATAATGTTGCCAGTTTGAATAGTCCTCTTGGCTATTCTCATTCTCGTCTCTTCGCACCATTTGATTACAGCGCTGCTATAAAAACTATGGATCTCAATACAAGTGCCCTTTATATAAAAGAAGTTCTTTCTCGAAAAATTGATTTACTTAATGCTCATTCAACTGTAAAAAATGATGTAAATTATCAAAAAATAGACTGTTTACAACATATTGAAAAGCAATTTGCTGAGCACTCCTTAATTTCAAAATCGGAATTATTAAAAGAATATCCTTTAGCATTTCAGAGTTTTTGGGCTGAGAAGGGTGAGGTGGAGCAGATATTCGACGCCGTGCTTGCAATGCAAAAGAAACACGAACTTGCTCTGTCTTATGAGATTGAGGAACAAGATGAGTTGACGCATTCTGTTTTAAATTACACTTAACAAAAGTAGCCTGTATTAGACACAATCGTAATACAGGAGATAATGAACGAACTTCTGCATTATGGCTTAATTTAATACAGGATGTGGCACATTTTATTGGAAAATACTTTATTTATATAACATCAACCTGAAAAAGGCCATTTATATGCAATAAATAGCCTTTATCTTTTATTAGAGTAACATCTTCTTACCTGTGACCGTGCCGGTTCCCACCACCGAAAACGTTTCCGCCACCGTGCCCATGATTATTGCCATGGTTGTGCTGATTGCTAGCACTGAAAATGCTTCCGCCACCGTGCCCATGATTATTGCCATGGTTGTGCTGATTGCCACCACTGAAAATGCTTCCGCCACTATGTCTATGATTGTTGCCGTGGCTGTGTTGATTGTTACCATGATGACGGTGACTATCACAACCTTCAGTTGCTACTGCGAATAGAGTCGATCCCCAGCCACTAACGCCCCAAAAGCCAGCTCTTGGGCGAGGATTTCCTACATAGACAGTACTGTTGCCAGAAAATAGTAGGGGTAAAACACACAAGGATGCAATAATCAGGGTAGCCATTCCTATGAGAGGAATTATAGGTGATGCCGCCATTGCACTTGCTCCAACTGCCACACTTGTCGTTGATGCTTTAGCTAGAAGAACAATATTCAGAATAGCGAGAGAAATAATTGCACCTCCTGCTGCAATCATAAACTTCAACCTAAAATTATAATTGTTTTCCTCATCCTGGATTAGTTGTTTTCTATCTTCTTTATTATACATTATTCACCTCAAACATAAGAGCAGGTTAAGGGCTGCTGAACTGTTCGGTCAAAACCCCCGACGTGTCGTGGTTTGTCCACGGTCACGTATAAGTTGCTGAACGTAGGCTTTTGCATGATGTCAACAGAGCCATAGTAAAATCATTATATGCATGTGTTATTTTTAATTTTTTAGGACTAATTATATGCGTTCAGGAGTATACCGGATCAATATAGAAAGTCATACTCTTATTGTTATTATTATATTAATGATTAGAGTTTTGTTGCTTCAACAATGAGAAGTGGCGAGGTATTTCATGTGATTCTTTGTGAGTTTTGCTTACTACTTAGAATCGGTTTCTGTTAGGAAAGTGTAAAATTTTCTCAAAAGAACCTGCTATAATAGAGACGTATGATATCGTTTAGGCTAGGCAGAAGTGGAAAACAAAACATTTAAGTCTTTCAATTAAGTGAATATGGGTGATGATATGTCGAGTAAAGAAGATAAAATCAGGCAAAAACTAATAGAAGAACGCCAAAAACAGGAAGCTCTCGGGCGAGAAATGGAAACTGCACGCCTTGAGGAAGAACGACGTATGGCAACAGCATTATTAGAAGATGATGCATCCCCTAAACCTGTGGAGGAGGTTAGTTTTCAGCCTACCGGAGTAGAACCTGACGACTGGAAGAAAATAATTAAAGATTATAATCAACAATATCCTGAAACCCCTGTCGAAAATAATGTGCTAAGGTTTCCGAGTCAAGAGGATGCCATTTCGTTTTTTGCTTCACAAGCAGCTTTAGAACCGCCTCGTAAGTTTCTGGCTCGTGAGCTTGGTCCTGATGGCAAACTAACCGGATTTAATGTTTTTTCTTGTGGTGACGGTAAACTTTATCAAGGAACCTTGGAAGAAATTCAAGAGCAATTAAAAGAAGCTGAACTGGAAAATAAAGACGACCCCGCTATAAAAGAAGGTTTACAAACTATTGCGAAATTATTAAACCCGGCGCAAAGTTATAAAGAGTCTTTACTAAAAACGAGAGAGCCTGATCCATTGAGCATTAAGCCTAAAAACACTCCTTAAAAAAATCCGGCTTAATAAATATTAAGCCGGATCTGATACTATTCTCCATTAAACTTTATACTCAGTTGCAAATACTTGTTTCGTTTCCTTGCATCGTATCTAAAGTCTGGTGGCGTTCGCTGTATCTATTTATTCATCTTCCCAACTCAGAGTACCACCCGCTTGATATTCTATAACACGAGTTTCAAAGAAATTCTTTTCTTTCTTCAAATCCATCATTTCACTCATCCATGGGAATGGGTTTTCTGCGCCAGGGTATTGATCGGGCAGGCCTATCTGGTTCAAACGCCGATTCGCTATGAAGTGGAGATATTCTTCAAACATTTCGGCATTCATTCCCAGGATACCATGAGGCATGGTATCTTTAGCGTATTGATATTCCATCTCTACGCCGTCTCTGACCAGTTGAATAATTTCTTCTTTAAATTCAGGTGTCCACAAATGAGGATTTTCGATTTTGATTTGGTTTATCACATCAATACCAAAATTCATATGCATTGATTCATCACGCAATATGTATTGGAATTGCTCTGATGTTCCTACCATCTTATTACGGCGACCCATAGATAATATTTGGGTAAAGCCAACATAGAAAAATATACCTTCAAATATTACATAAAATGCGATTAAATCACGTAATAAGCGCTGATCATTTTCCGGGGTACCAGTATGGAATGTTTCATCTCCAAGACTTTGAGTAAAGGGTAGTGCCCAGGCTGCTTTGGTAGCAACTGAAGGTATTTCTCTATACATGTTAAATACTTCAGCTTCATCAAGTCCCAGACTTTCAATAACGTATTGATAGGCGTGCGTATGCAGTGCTTCTTCAAACGCTTGTCGTAGTAAGTACTGGCGGCATTCCGGATTGGTAATGTGCTTGTAAACAGCAAGCACCAGGTTATTCGCAACTAACGAATCTGCTGTTGAGAAAAATCCCAGATTACGTTTGATAATGAGTCTCTCATCTTCTGTAAGTCCGTTAGGATCTTTCCAAAGAGCCACATCTGCGCTCATACTGATTTCATTTGGCATCCAGTGATTTGCACAAGCCGTCAGGTATTTATCCCATGCCCATCTGTATTTAAACGGAACCAATTGATTTAGGTCGGCGCGGCAATTGATGATTTGCTTATCATCAACATGAATACGTGCCGCTCCCATTTCTAAATCTTCTAGTCCGGTCGCACCCAGTATTTGGGCTGCGATTTGTTCTTGTCTATTATTTTGTTGCATTAAATTTCTCCGGATTTATTGGCAAGCTTCGCAGTCAGGATCAAGGATGGAGCATACTTTCGGTGCTTCATCGACCAGTTTCACTGCATTAAGCGCACCATCGGTAACTGTAGATTTTTCAGCATTACTCGCTCCCAGACTTCTCAGGTAATAAGTGGTTTTTAGTCCACGTATCCAGGCATGCGTATAAAGTTGATCCAGTTTTTTTCCCGATGGTTGTGCCATATAGATGTTAAGGGATTGCGCCTGATCTATCCATTTCTGACGGCGAGAGGCTGCTTCAACTAACCATATCGGGTCAATTTCAAAAGAAGTAGCATAACGTTTTTTCAACTCTTCTGGTATGCGGCTAATAGGCTGAACACTACCATTAAAGTATTTCAGATCATTTACCATTACTTCATCCCAAAGATTCAGCGCTTTTAAATCTGCGACCAAATAGGGATTCACTACTGTAAATTCACCTGACAGATTAGATTTAACATACAGATTCTGGTACGTAGGCTCAATGGATTGTGACACGCCACAGATATTGGAAATAGTCGCTGTAGGTGCAATAGCCATTACGTTAGAGTTACGCATGCCTTGAGTTCGTACTTTTACTCTTAATGTTTCCCAATCCAATCGTTGTGAACGATCTTGTTCCAGATATTTACTACGTGCTTGTTGTAATAAATTAATAGAATCAATAGGTAATATCCCTTTGCTCCATAAAGATCCTTCATAACTGGAGTAATTACCTCGTTCTTTTGCCAGATCACATGATGCTTCAATAGCATAATAACTAATTAATTCCATTGAAGCGTCAGCAAACTCAACTGCTTCTTTGGAAGTATAATCAATTTTTAATTCATACAATGCATCCTGGAATCCCATGATACCCATACCAATAGGTCGGTGCTTCAAGTTCGAGTTACGTGCTTGAGGAACTGAATAATAGTTAATATCAATCACGTTATCCAGCATACGAATAGCTGTGGTAATGGTTTGCTTTAACTTCACTTTATCCAGTTGGCCATTTTTAATGTGAGCTGGAATATTAACACTACCCAGATTACACACTGCAATTTCTTCTTCAGAAGTGTTTAATGTAATCTCGGTACATAAGTTAGAGCTGTGAATAACCCCTGCATGTTGTTGCGGTGAACGAAGATTACAAGGATCTTTAAATGTCATCCATGGATGTCCTGTTTCAAACAACATGGAGAGCATTTTTCGCCATAATTTAACAGCAGAAAGCGTTTTCGCATTGGTAATAATGCCTTGACGTGCTTTTTCTTCTGCATCCATATACATGGTTTCAAATGCTTTACCGTATTGATCATGTAATTCAGGTACGTCATCTGGAGAAAACAGCGTCCAGTCACCTTCTTCTCGAACTCGTTTCATGAACAGATCTGGAATCCATAGCGCAGTATTCATATCATGAGTACGGCGGCGATCATCACCAGTATTTTTTCTTAATTCCAGAAACTCTTCAACGTCTCTATGCCAGCATTCAAGATACGCACAAACAGCTCCCTTACGTTTACCACCCTGATTTACAGCAACAGCAGTAGCGTCAGCCACGTTCAGGAATGGTACAACACCCTGTGATTTACCATTAGTACCTTTAATGTGTGATCCCATAGCCCGAACCGGAGTCCAGTCGTTACCTAAACCACCAGCAAATTTCGAAAGCAAGGCATTGTCTTTAATTGCACTATAAATACCATCCAGATGATCGGGTACAGTAGTTAGGTAGCAGCTTGATAATTGTGGTCTTACAGTTCCTGAGTTAAACAGGGTAGGGGTGGAAGACATGTAATCAAAAGAAGAAATCAATTGATAAAACTCAATTGCTCTTGCTTCTTTGTCTTTTTCACGCATCGCAAGACCCATAGCAACACGCATAAAGAATGCTTGAGGTAATTCATAACGAACACCACGATCGTGGATAAAATAACGATCGTATAAGGTTTGCAGACTTAAATAAGTAAATTGCATATCACGTTCTGGCAATAAAGCCTTACTGAGTTTATCCAAATCAAAATCAGCCATTTTGGTATCAAGCATACCCTGGTTAATACCGTGTGCTATATACGCTTTGAAGTATTCTGGATAAAGTCGCCCCATTTCATCAAAGGTTGCGTCAGATTTTATTTTTAATTTGCTCAATGCTTCCATACGCAAGCTGTCTAGTAGCAAACGAGCACTTACGTAAGTATAATTAGGTTCTTTCTCGACCAGAGCTCGAGCTGACATAATTAAAGACTTATGCACGTCTTCGAATTTGGCCTGATTGTACAGATTGCGCAGGGCGTCTTTGATTACAGGCTCTGCGGTGACATGTTCCAGATTTCGGATTGATTCAGCAACAATAGTGTTTACTCTATCCATATCCAATGGCTTTAATTCACCATCTGGCATAGTAATGAGTAATTCTTTGCTATCACTTGGCTGTGGTTTTTTTTCGCTTTGGCGTGCCTTGCGGTGTTCTTCACGATACAGAACGTAAGAGCGAGCAACCTTATAATGGCCACTACGCATCAGTGCCAGTTCAACCTGGTCCTGAATGTCTTCAATATGAATTGCGCCACCACTAGGTAAGCGGCGGTTGAATACTTGTGAAATCTGGCGAGTTAGCTCTTCAATTTGTTGATGAATTCTATCAGATGTAGGCGCACTTCCACCTTCGTCTGCAATAAACGCTTTAGTAATCGCAATTTTAATTTTAGTGTCATCATAGGTCACTACTTTGCCATTACGTTTTATCGTTTTAAGCAAACCTGGGGTATTAGCAGTCAATTCCAGTTGACTTGTTAGCGGTGCGTCTTTTACCGGCTCAAGAATTTCGGACATTTTTCCTCCACGAAATATGTATTGTCAACAGTTGATAAAGCGTATTTACTGTTAGGTTAATTATAGCATAAAACGCTATATGTAGGGTTTTCTTTAGGAACAAACAACAAGATAATGTGTTTTTGTCTGGTGGTCAAGGGAATAATCTGGGAATAATTTGTGGATAACTTGTGAGTTAATATTTATAAACTGAGTAATAAGGCGAATATACCTTTATTATCAGGAAGTTTTAGTAATTTATATGAAATTATAATCTTTTTACAATAATTGCATCACTGACATGTGAAAAACCATGAACATTAAGTTGGAATGATCCAATGTGTGCATATAATTGGCTGGAGCTCCCTCCATCAAGATTTATAGCATCAATACACGATAAAGGAGGTGACTTGAGTAATTTCGCCAATTCAAAGGTAGTCATTGCGGCATTGGTAGTAACAAGGATAATGACTTTTCCATCTTGGGTTATACCTAGTGCTGATCGGTCGGCAACTCCTGGTTTAAGAGAGGGAATACTTCCCTTAACCAATAATCTTGGGCCAGTTTGGATTGCAAAATCGATATTACTGTCATGAGTGAAATTACGAAGGCTGCTAATACGGGCTTTTTTGTTTTTCACATAAAAAATACCCCACCAACTGATTCGTTTCAGAGGATTTTCAAGCTTCTTATTGTTGATTCTCAGTCCAAGAGGATTGAATTCATGATCAAAAAAACCTCCGTTAATACTTAACAAGGCCTTGCTGTGTTCGGCAAATTGATCGGCGGATGCATTTTTTAGCGACAATGTTTTAGCATTGACCAGTGCTAATTTATTTTTAGTTAAATCAACACGAAAAACATGGACATGCGACCATGGTGTTAATAGACCACCTTCAAGATCCTGATATTCTATACCTGGTGTTAATTCTTGCCATTTATGCGCAGCATATGAATTCAACGGAAGCAACAGGCTGATAATAAATGTAAATAAACACGTTATCTTTGCAGGATAAAGATTGGTTTGCGAAGACATGTTATTGTATCCTTATGTACATCATTCAATACCACGGAATCTCATATGCAAATTAAACCGCAACATAGCAATAGTGAAGTACATAAGTCAACTATAGAATTATCTCGATTGATGAACCTGGTCTTGGATATTGCCAAAAGAGAAGGAGCAAGTGATGCTGCTGTTGCGGTCAATAATGACCGAGGATTCTCGGTTGATGTCCGTATGGGGGAAGTTGAGACTGTTGCTTTTAGTGAAGACAAGGGGGTTGGATTAACCGTCTATTTTGGCCAGAAAAAAGGGGCTGCAAGCAGTACTGATACTACGCCTGAGGCACTTGAAGCATTAGTTCGCGCGGCTTGCGATATTGCTCGTGTTAGCGCTGCGGACCCATGTTTCGGACTTGCTGATAAAGAATTAATGACCAAGAATCATCCTGATCTGGATTTATATCATCCCTGGGATGTGACGCCTCAAAAAGCAATTGAAATCGCCCTGAATTGTGAGCGTCATGCTTTATCTCTTGATAAACGCATTACGAACTCTGATGGGGTTAGTGTTTCTTCATATGAGTCTCATCATGCTTATGCCAACACTCATGGCGGCGAAGGCTATGTTCATTGTACACGTCATGGCATCAGTTGCTCCGTAATTGCGAAAGAAGGCGAGGAGATGCAACGAGACTATGATTATACGACAGTAAGAAATGCCAATGATTTAATGGATACTGATCTGATTGCACGAAATGCAGTAGAACGTGCCCTGAGTCGATTAAACTCCAGGCAAATTGAAACACAGGTTGCCCCAGTTATTTTTTCTTCAAGGGTGTCAAGCGGTTTAATATCGAGTTTTGTTAATGCGATCAGTGGCTCTAATTTATATCGAAAAAACTCTTTTTTACTTGATTCTATAGGCCAGCAGGTATTCCCTGAATACATTCGTATCTACGAACAACCCCATTTACCAGGTGCTTTGGGAAGCTCATCAATGGATGGTGAAGGTGTTCCAACTCGAGCGAATGTTCTGGTCGATAAAGGGCGTGTCGTTCAATACGTTCTTGGTAGTTATTCTGCTCGAAAAATGGGGTTGAGTACTACGGCCAACAGTGATGGGGTACATAATTTGACTGTAGATCCTACTGATGGTGGATTGACTGAATTACTAAAGAAAATGAATAAAGGATTATTAGTCACTGAATTGATGGGGCAGGGCGTCAATGGCATAACCGGTGATTATTCTCGTGGTGCAAGCGGATATTGGATTGAAAATGGGGAAATTCAGTTTCCAGTTGATGAAATTACTATTGCAGGAAATTTAAAAGAGATGTTCCAGGCGATACTGGCGGTAGGCAATGACATTAATATCAACATCCCTACTCGCTGTGGCTCTATCCTAATAGAAAAAATGATGATCGCTGGGAAATAAGACAGAAAGAGTATCCGCTAAAGGGCGCCATTAAGTTAAGGATTTTGGCCGTCATCCAGAGCATAGCGAAGGATCTCTCCTGCATTCAGGAGATCCTCCGCTATGCTCTGGATGGCGTACTTTTCTTAAATTAATGGAAGTGTCGTTCAGGGAGATGTCCAGATTTTGATGAACGGGCAATTTTGAGCGCAGAACTTCACACTATGTAGCAAAAGCAGACGTGTGGTGTATAGAGCGTTAACGTCTGTGTTTAAAGGTTTGGGCTTTGCTGGAGTGCAGGCCCATCCTGAATCGAAGTGATATTGATTAATGTAGTTCAAATGCAATAATTAACTGCAAAAGATTTTGATTCTAATTCGATAATATGTAACCGACGAATTAGTTTTTATCACGAAATATAATACGGCCTTTAGATAAATCGTAAGGAGTTAATTCAACCTTAACCTTATCACCTGTAAGTATTCTAATGTAGTTTTTACGCATACGACCAGAAATGTGGGCAGTAACAACGTGTCCATTTTCTAATTCAACACGAAACATTGTGTTGGGTAATGTATCAATAACGGTGCCAGCCATTTCTATATGATCTTCTTTTGCCATAGGTCTCTCAGTGATGTTACAAGTTCATAAAGGTGAAATAGTGCACTAAATTAAGAAAAATGGCAATGAAATATATGATTGTAGGTTAATCAATCGTATATTTTGTCTGTCTGGAAAACTAATATATTGAGGGAACAATGAATTTTATCGCCAGATTACTCATAGTAATTTTACTACCATCCGTTCTTTATGCTAAAGACATTAATGTCTATTTACGTTTTGATGAACCGATTTTGTATAAAAGCATCAAACAATTCAATGACTATCTTGAAAACAAGGGTATTTTTTCCCGCTATCATCTGAAGCCATTTCTTGAACATCACCCATTACATATTACTTTGTATCTTGCTTCATATCATGAGTCTCAACTGGATAAAATCAAACTCCGTGTTGCTCATATGGCGGAGCAATCACAACGGATAGAGGCAAAAACCACACAGATTTATCTTACCTTAGGAAATTATGTAATGCTGGATCTGGATATGAACTCCCCCCATTCGGACGCTACCAGAATGCTGCAAAAATTAAGTGATGTACTCACCATTCAACTTTCTGAATTACGGGATTTTAATGCCAAAATTCCTGATTGGGCGGAGACAATACCGGTAAAGAAAAGAGCATTTTTACGTTATGGTAGTCCTAATGTATTTTTTGAATTTTCTCCACATTTTACTTTGATGGCTAAAAATTTTGAGGATAAAGAGGAAGAGCGCCGTTTCCAAAAGGAAATGAGTCAACTCATCCAAGACTATGATTTTCCCAATTTAATGGTTGAATCAGCTTCGATTGGCATTGGCTATGTTGATAATTTTGGACAGGTTACTGAGGAACTTTGTAGTTATCCATTGAGAGCAGAGAACTCAAATTAGATCGCGTTAATATGTTAACTCATGCCTCATTATAATAAATTGTTTTCCTGCATTCTTTACTTTTTATAAAACAAGGATGCAGGAGGCTGGTATTTGTTTGAAATGATTTAAAGCTCAGGCCTTATTTTTGAATATTAAAACCATGGTCCATCCATCCTTTAAAACCATTAACTAAAGAATGAACTTTAGTGTAACCGATTTTTTGTAAGGCATCCGCGACCAGAGCACTACGAAAACCACCACTGCAATAAACAATGATTGGGGTATGTAAATCTGGAATTTTTTGTTCAATATCGCGCTCAATAATGCCTTTGCTCAAATGTATAGAGCCAGGAATACTTCCTGTTGGTAGTTCATTATCTTCACGGACATCGATTAAAACCAGGGGTTCATTAATATCCAGTTTGGATTTTAGATCTTCTGGAGCAATTTCTTTAATTCTTTTTTTTGATTCAGTAACTAATGCCAGGAATCCCGGAGAGTGTTGTTTCATAAGTTCAGCTCGCAAAATTAGTTTTCATCAGCATACACTATTTTGAATGTACTTGTTTCTATTTTAATTTAGTATAGGTCACATTTAGATAAATGTGTACTTAGCCATCGTTTGACGTCAATGGAGGTATTTTTTGTGTTATGGATAACCGCACCTCATTTATGGGTTGCTCTGGCAGCTACATTGTTTCTGATAGTGTTTCATTATTTAAGCCCCTGGTTTGCTAATCACTTGCCTGGCAATGGGCGTGCATTTGTATCCTTTGCGGGAGGCGTTGCCGTCGCCTATGTATTTTTAGATATGCTTCCTAATCTGGTTGAATACAATAAGCCAATTGGTCGTTTTCTTTTAACAAATCAATGGCTTACTCCTTTTACTGAATTATTAATTTATATCGTTGCTTTACTTGGATTTCTTATTTATTACGGTTTGGATTTATTAGCGGAACAGAAGCGCAAAGCCAGACACCATGATGGAATGGTCTATGGATTACATTTAATTATGTTCTGTTTGTATAATTTTCTAATTACCTACACGATGTCTTTGCGTGCACTGACAAGTGTCACCGCCACAGTATTATTTACTTTTGCTATGGCATTGCACTTTGTGCTAACGGATCGTAAATTCAGCCGGTTGTATCGTAGACAATTCAATCGCTTAGGCCGCTTTATATTGATATGTGCCTTATTATTAGGCTGGCTTTGTTCTGTTATTTTTGATCCTGTTAATGTCTTGATTGCTGCATTAATGCTTGCATTTCTAGCCGGCTCCGTTTTGCTCAATGTATTTAAAGAAGAATTACCAGCCTCAGGACTGATCAGTTATTTTTGGTTTACATTCGGCGCCTTATTAATTATGTGTGTGCTCTTATTACAGACATGGATCATTGTAACGTATTCTGTACCATCTCAATATCAACCCGTTATTAGCTGTTTGTCTTAAACCATGTTCTTTGCAGGATCAGGAGTTTGCACTGTAAGGCCTCGAAATGTGAAAAACATGGAGAGTTCCGTAGCCTGCAGAGTGTAATGCGGGAAAAATTCTTAGTCCAGGAAGGGCTGAGAGAAGTACCACCCTTCGAGTTTGTTGGGGTGTTCCAGAGCTAAATCCAAACGATGAAGAAACTCTTTCCTGCTGATAATTTTAGCGCCTAATCGTTGCAGATGACTGGTTGGCATTTGGCAGTCTATAAAATCAAAGTTCCATTCTGTCATTGTTTGGCATAAATAATATAAAGCGATTTTGGAGGCATCGGTTACTGTATGGAACATGGATTCACCGAAAAAAGCATGTCCCAAACTAATTCCATAAAGGCCACCAACAAGATGATCATTTTGCCATACTTCAAATGAATGAGCATAACCCATAGTATGTAATATGGTATAAGCTTCAATCATTTCATTGGTTATCCAGGTGTTATTTAGTCGGTCAGAATTGGTGGCGCAAG
>NZ_CALMPD010000242.1 GCF_937871865.1 uncultured Legionella sp. | reverse complement strand
TCCCAGCTTAAGATTACGATCTTAACCGGGTGTGTGCTTCTATTAAAGCACGTCATATTGTTTGTATTATATAATGCCTCGAACATATGCTGATTACTGATCATATTCGCTGTTATGTCACATATACATGGGTTTTTCAGGATTTGTGCTAATCTGTTTGGCACTTTATCTGTATCATGTCTAACGACAAACCCATAAAGCTCATTACGATTTAACTCGTTTAGTTTTATAATTGTTTGAGCAATTTTGGATAACGGTATTTTAGATAGATCATGAGTTGTATGAATACCTGCCTCTACTAAAATATGCAACGCATTTGAAGATGCATTTGATAGCAGTATTTTGAGTTGTTCACTACTCTCTATTTTTGCCAGATTACAATTTTTATAATTTCTTAATACGGTTTCTGGGCAGTCAAGTGCGTTTGTAATAAAAGACGAATTGTTCTCAAACTCTATAATAACTGCAGCAAGCTCCTTATTAGTGCTTAGCTTTAGTACATTATTATAGCTATATTTAGTGCATTTGATTAAGCTAATAATTGCTCTTTTAATTAGCTGATCATCAATATTAGAAATCAATGCAGCCTCGTTCTCATCTTCCATTATGCTTACAAGATTTTTTCGCTTACTTTTTTCCTTGATTGAATGCTTATTTAAAAAATTATAGCTATCAGCGTAAATATTATTATTTAACAGTTTCTTTATATAATTTTTTACTTTATCAGGGTCTTTAAATCGATTTTTGACATCTATAATAGCGACGGCAATATTGTTTGATTCAATAAGGGATTTACTATCCTCCAGAAAACCCAATTCATCGATATAGATTAGAGCTAATCGTTTTTCAAGGGAGTCCGCAAGCGTTATTAAATAACATAAATCCTGCTTAGCCTTATATTCTTCAAGTCGGCTTATTCGATTAGTCTTTTGTAATGCCCCTATTAATTTGACATCCTCTTCTGATTCTATTACTTGTTCAATCTCCATGGCCTTCCCACACATATATAAGCTACTGATGGTAAGGGCTAAATCAGGATTGTTTTTAATTTCTTCATTTGAAATATTTAATTTTAATTTTGCAGCGACCAGTAGTGCGCATAAAGTTTTGGCTGGTATGTGTTCTTTTTGATAGTCAGGATAATCATTCAGTTGCGCACCAGTATTGATGTAAGAAGTTAATTTATAATTAACTAACATCTCTTTTGTCATTATACGATAGCAAAAGAGGTGTTTGACATCATCGTTTTCAAAACCTGACGAGCAATAATAGGACTCTGGAGCAAAAAGTGTTCTCTTCAAAGATACAACATCAATTTGCTCTCCTGTTAGTTGGAACGGTTTTGCATCAGGCATGTAAGCTGCTGCATCTGATTTGATGTACGCTGGATTATTTGGTTTTTCTTCAGCATAGCCATAATCAATCAAATGTATATTGCCATCTTTATCAATCGTTACATTATCATGTTTGATATCATAATGAGCATAAGGAGTACTTGTTTTAGAACTTAATCCTTCATGCAGACAAAACACTTGCCAACATAGCTTTATTGCAATATCGAATCGCTGATCTTCGTTTAATATGGCATGATTTTGAGTAAGGTAATTCTCTAGGTCTGTACCTAAAAATAAAAGGGCAATATAGAATTTTGATTTGTCTGAACGTTCATTAAAGCCAACAGACTGAGAGAGGTCCATCATTATATTGGCCTCTTTTTCCTGAATCCAATTACTGATTTTTATTAGAAATTGCTCTCCAGCTTTGTTACAAGCATATTTCAGTTTGGCAGTAGACCCTTTATTAATATTTGCGTCCGTTTTTTTTCCCTGAGCAAGGGCGTATATTTCTCCATGTATTTTTATAAACGAGTGAGTTGTTTTATATGTTTTGGGATTATTTTGATAACGTTTTCTAGGTACTAAAATGTTCTCTTCATAACACATAGAATAGGGAAGTTTCGTACCATCAGCAGCTTTCTCTAATAATTTATATGCTACCTGCCATTCTTCTTCGGCTATATTAATGTTAGGCACTATAATTCCTGGTTATTTATTTACAATGTAATCAATAAAATAATGAGTTAATGTTTATCTCATGTTTTATTATAACATAATTGACTTGTTTTGTTTCGTCATGGTTGTTTTGTTTTCAATTTACCTGATGCTAATTATATTGAGATCTATGACTCGGCTTAAATGAAAACATCAATAGTCAATTTTTTCTTTGCCTTCAATTATCACGACTTGTTTGGTAGACCAAGCCACATTGCGGTGATCTCGCTTCCAAACAACCATAGATTCATCGTTGGATTTCTTTTATTTTCGCCTCGATCCCTTTGCGTGAGCAATGCCATCAGCTGGATTTAATGGCCATTGATGTTTAGGATAACGTATCCGTAACTCTTTACGGATTTCTGAATAACCATTTTGCCAAAAGCTTTCTAGATCACTTGTTAGCTGCACTGGACGAAAATTCGGACCTAATAAATGCAGCACAACCGACACACTCTGAAATAATATTTTCGGTGTTTTTTCCCATCCAAACACTTCTTGGATGCGTACTGCAAGAAAGGGATGATCAACCGTTGAATAATGAATGGGTATCATGCTACCACTTGGCACTTTTAACTTATTGGGGAGTTCGGTTTGTAAAATACTACGCAGTGTTTCAGATAAATTGAGTTCAAAAAAATACACTAAATTTTTTTGCAGTACGAAGGTCATTTTACTTTCACCGAAACATGCTTGTCTAAATACAGCTAAGCAAAATGATTTTTTAAATGCATCTCCGTCGAAAAGGCTTTCCAATTCATCTTGTATGTCAGTAGGTATTAATGCCTTATGGAATCGTAAAAATATAATCTTTTGATACCACTCGTGTAAGCATTCATTTTTCTTCAGCGTGCTCGCCCAATTGTCAGTTAATATATCAGGCAATTTTTCTGCAACGTGTACCGATGTTGCCAAAGAAAAATTCGGTTCTTCTATAGGTAAATCCCAAAGTGTTTTAAATTCACGCTGATAAAATTGAGATTTTTCTGCGTCAAAAATAATGTCTCTTTTCTTTATTATGTTGTTAGAAAAGTGTTTGAACAAAAATTCTTTATTTATCCCACTCGCCTGATTAATTAAGGTTTCAGCCTCGCCGCTTTCTTCAAAACCATTTAATGCAATAAAAAACTCACTCCTTTTCACAAGCGTTCGATCTGATAATTTTACACCACGGCCACCGACCATTAATCCACGATCAGAGTTCTTGCGACGTCGACATAAACGATCACCAAAAGATAACATGAGGAGTAACTGTCTCGCTTCATCTTCTTCAAGATGAGCAGGGGGCTCTGCTTTTTGTAATTTTTTAGCAAGATCCAGAATCTGCTGATAACTTTGCGCGACAATTTGTAACATTGTGAAATGGCCTTCGCGTGAAGAACCGTCTTTTAGAAATTTATTCAAAATTTTTAATCGCGGTGCAACATCACATTCAAAATTATCCTCTTGAAAATGATTCGTAATTCCTTTTTGTAGAATATCACGCTCTTGTAATAACGCTGCAATTTTTGCAGCCAGATCGATGCAATTATTTTCTATACCTGCAATTAATAGTCTCCCCAAACGCAGAGGTAATGGGAAATCCAAAAGCTGGTTACCTATTGATGTTAATTCATTGTTATCGTTGAGAGCACCTGCCGCTTGTAAGCGAAAGGTCGCACGTTCAATGTTGGCACGGGGAGGTCTTTCAAACCACGAAAAACTCTCAAAATTCGAGATATGTTGATTCGCTAAAAAAAGTAAACTATCGCTTAAATCTGAACGTAGCGTTTCTGGAATATTTGATTTCACAAATGACCTTTCATCATTTTGATTCCACATCCTGTAACAAACACCTGGAAATTGTCGGGCAGCTCTACCCGCACGCTGAATGGCACTTGCTAAGCTAATTCGCGAAATTTCCAGGCGAGAAAATCCAGTACGTAAATCTTGTTTCATTATTTTTACTAAACCTGAATCTATGACGGTATCAACACCGTCTAAAGTAACAGAAGACTCAGCAATATTAGTTGCAAGAATAATTCTTTGCGCTGAAGATTTACGCAATGCGATACGCTGTGCTTCCAGAGGAAGACTGCCATGCAGCGTGATCACTTCTATATTTTTGCTTTCTGTCCAATCAAGTAAGTTTACTTTAGCGCGTTCAATTTCGCCTGAACCTGGTAAAAATACTAAAATATCTTTATTAGTCTGTCGCTGTGCTTCTTTGATGACTTGAGACAAATGTTCATAAAATTGATATTGAAGCTTTAGTAATTGAGTTGATTTTTGATAATGTATCGTTAACTCAAATAACTTTCCAGGCACCGATATGACAGGACAATTATCCAAATATTCAGCAATTTTTTCTGCTTCGAGTGTCGCTGACATGACCACAATTTTAATAGGATGTCCTAACTCTTGTAGTTCACGTATCAATCCTAGAGTTAAATCAACGTGTAAAGACCGTTCATGAAACTCGTCTAGAATCACCATGTCTACATCGTCTAACTCCGGATGATGAATCATGTGTCGGGCCAGCAAAGCTTCCGTCATGTAAATTAATCTGGTTTTATGTGATGTTTTATTGACAAAACGGACTTGATAACCAACCTCCTCACCGACTAGCCAATTATTTTCTTCTGCAACCCTATGAGCAGCAGCAATCGACGCCATTCTTCGAGGTTCAAGTACTAATATTTTCCCGTCTAAAACAGAAAGAAATTCCGGAGGCAATCGAGTTGTCTTGCCAGCACCAGGTGCGGCTGTTATTACTAAATTAGTATGAGATTTTACCTGCTGTAAAATATCATCTATAAAATCATCTATTGGTAAATGAGTTGAGCCTGCTTTTAAAATGATGGTACCCTCAGTTGAGATTTTCAAATTATCATTTGAATTAGTAATTTAATGAAAATGGACATTTTGACGTTTGGACGGGATTCTAGTAAAAAGAGTCATGATTAAAATTTAATCAATAGCGCCTTAAAAACCGTAGATTTATCTTAGTATCAATATTCTAGGAACGTTACATTTTCTAATTCCTTGTGCTAATTCAAAAGAGAAAGACCATAATCCTACATGATGATAAGTTTAGGTCAATAATCTGCATGGTGTGAAGGCATTGTTTTTAATTTCATAAATACATCGAATCCACAAGCATGGGCATAATTTTGTATAGTTTTCCAGCTTCATGCTCTTTATTACACAAAAATGGGTTTTATCGCATATCCAGCCCAAACTGGCAATGAACCTATTAGCCCCAAGCCTGATTAACTAACTACGTATTATTTTATCACCTATGTTTTTGTGATATAAGGGCTCAAAATTTGAATTGATGTTAGTTGAGTGAATACCATGTTTAATTTTGAAGAAAGTAGTTTGCAATCTTATAAAGAATTGGCGCAATTCTTGGCAGTTCCGGAGCATGATAAAAAAATCAAGAAGAAAAAGCAAAAATTTTAAACAAAACATACAAGCTGAAGTACACAACCTCATACACTACAAGCATAGAGGATTTGTCTCCACTACAAGTTGCTATTGCCCTAAAAAAACTTAGTCATTTCGATACCTTACTTGAAGTGCAGCGAGATTCTACGATATGGATTCCACGGACCGCGGCTTGGGCATTAAATTACGATTTGTTTGACGCCTTTGATTATCTATTTAATACAGAAGCGTCCAGGATCTTACTAAAAAACGATAGAAGTTATGGTACTTGCATTTTAGAGTGTGCGACGTTTAAAAACAGGCCTGATCTTATAGAGGAAATTCTTGCGTTACCAATGTATAAACAGATAAATAAAGATAATGCGGTTAAATGGCTAAACGGCGCTGTTATATCAAAAAATATCGATACATTAAATGTATTATTAAAATTTGAGCCTATAATTGCTGAAGCAACAAATCAATCTATTCTAAAAAGTGCTTTTTCAACCTCAAATAAAGCGATTATCAATAGATTGCTTTCTGTCCCTGAGGTTTTGCAATATATCAAGGGAAACTACAGGCAATATCAAGCAGAATATTACCGATATGTTGAACCTTTTCTCGCTTCAAATAATAGTGGTAATTTCAATACTCAAAATAATTTTGAGTCCTTTGCCGACACTCCATTCGAACGTTTTATGGGTACAGAACCTACGCTTAATCCTTCAAGTTTTTGGAATACTTTGTCTAGACCAGAAACTACGACACAGAGAAATTTTAACCAACTTGAAACCTTAATTGCTTGCTGTAAAGCAGGGGTTGTCAAGGATCTAAAGCAATGTTTGGCGCGGGAGGTTCATAAAAAAGATAATAAAGGTACAGCCTTATATTGGGCTCTTTGTTATGGTCACGAGGATTGCGTGCGAGAACTAATTGCGGTGGATGTCCCCATACAGCCTAAACATTATTATGCTGCTGCTTTAATACCAGAAAACAAAAATGAAAAGACTAATGCAGTTGACTTATACAAACTCATTAGAAAATCGAGTGGTGCTAGAAAAACTGATTATCCCCTCATGATTTTAGAGGGTAATTTAGACGAGCTTCAACACGCTTTACCGGATTTAGATCAAGAAAAAGCTTCTGCTTATTTGTATAAGCTATTAAGCTTGGGCCATATAAATTGTGTAAGAAGCATTTTAGAGCAAAGCAATGTAAGTTTGGAGCCAAGGCATTATTTTGCTGCAGCACAAGGTAAAGACCATATTTCAGCTAAAAAAACCTACGATTGTCTTGCTTTTTATCAAATTAAACCTGCAAATTTACATGCCATTCTTGCTGCGGATATTCTAGGTGTGCATGCTAATGCCCCTGATTGGGTTATTAAAAAAACTTATAAAGCATTATTATTGGAATTTCATCCTGACAAGAATCCGAACGATACAAAAAGGGCAGAAGAAGCACCCAAGAAAATAAATACAGCTAAAGAGAGTTTATTAGCACATAAAGGAAGAGAGTCAGTTCGTGAGGACTTTTTTACAACTAATTTTCCTCAATCCGCTAGCACTGCATTCAATATTTAATTTTGGCCTAGGTTTTGTGAACGAATTTTAAGAGTATTTTATAGACAAGTAGGTTGGGCCTTGGCCCAACAAGTGAGCGCAGCGACTTCATTAATCGCAATAATAGAACGCTTATGGGGGCATTTTTATATAAAAGAAGTCGCTACGCTCTGCTGTTGGGCCAAGGCCCAACCTACTTGCTACTTGCACATAAGTTATGTCTAAAATTCGTTCACAGCACCTAGAGTAATGGAATGGACTCCTCTCTAATCGAGGCAATATTAATGCCTTATATATTGCTATATGTAGTAATTTAATCATTTCCAAAATGGATCGGGTCAGTTCGCGACCCCCGCCTTATCGAGCAGACTCTGGTAGCGTTGGGTGAGCGCTTGAAGGCGTTGCTGTTCCCCCTGGGTTAAGGCTTTCATTGAGGATTCGCGGTCAGCTGCCAAAGCCTGCACGTCTATTCCGTGTCGCTGCTCGTTGACGTAGAAGTCATGCTCTGTTGCCAGAGCATGAACCGCTGGAATGGCAAGCAGCACCTCTGCCGCGTCGCGGTTGTTTACATCCAGGGCCAGACGCAATAACTCGTTAGGCTGATTCGGACTCACTGCCGTATGAGCCAGGTTTTTAACCGAAGGAATATCCAGTAAAAACAATATATCGTCCCCTAGCGTCTCAGTATTGCGGCGAATTAAATTCCTCAGCATATAAAAGCATAATTTGCTGTCCTCCTCTGAAAGCATCAATACCGCATCAGGATTTTGTTCGGTTAGCCTGTTTTTCTCCTCAGCTAACGATGCAAGCTTGCGCGCTGTAAATGGAGTAATACACGTTGCCCCGTATTCATGCTGATGGGATTCTGCATACATAAAACAGGGCAGCGACTGCGTTAAGAGAAAATCGGCCAGGTCTCGATGTTCGCGCCTATTTGCTGCTCTGAATGCTTCAAAATCATTAGCAGCAATCATTCAAGTCATAATCCGTTTTTTTATAAAGCTTTTTAACGCTATTTAACCCCATGAGATCTAGAAATTGTGGATTGCCATAGTGATATTCAGAGTGTCTGTTTTTAATGAAAACGAAATGTTCTTTTTGGGAAAACAAGGTTATAAATTCATTTTGTGGTATCTGTAAAGGATAGGAATATAATTCAATAAACTTAGAATCAAACATCATTAATTACACCAAATATACAGTGAATAGTTCCTTTTCAAAAAATCCAGTCTTTTTTGGGGGGGGGCTTTTTATTATTTTCAGAGACATATGATTAATAAAAGAGCATTTTATCATATAAGGCCACACAAATAAATTAACTCTGATGGTGGGTATTAAACGTGTACGAAGATATAGTAGCAGCTATATAATGCTACTATCCGGGAGAGGATGGATTTTTTTATACACCCATTTTTGTTCTTTATTAACTCATTGTGGTCTTTGTTATGCTGTTACCACGCAGGCGGGAAACCCTTTTTCAATTTACTTTCTTACTTTCTTACTTTGTCTGAAGAATGTATTCCCGCCTGCGTGGGAACGACAGAATTTAGGTCAGTTTGTTCAATACGATAAACCTCTGTTGATTGTGCATAAATATGCCAGGATTCCTCAGTGCTACTACATCCACAGATTCAAATACCAATAAATTATTGAGTTCCCCCAAAACATGGCTATTAATGCAGAAACACATAAAAAAGGGCCGAATGGGATAGCTGTATTTCTGGATTTTTTCTTTATATTTAAATAGATAATACCAATAATCGCTCCAGTTATTGAGGAAAATAATAGTATTAGTGGTAAATAGATCCAGCCAAACCATGCGCCAAAAGCTGCAAACAGCTTGAAATCTCCATGGCCCATTCCAATTTTACCTGTAAACAGGTAGAAGAGTTTAATAAACAACCAGAGGCTGATGTATGCACCTGCGCAGCTTAAAACGGCAACAGGCAAACTTGTAAATAAGTTTTGCGTATTAGCAATTAAACCAAGCCAAAGTAATCCCAAGGTCAAACTATCAGGTAACAATTGATGATCCAAATCTATAAAAATTAATGTGATTAATATCCAGATGCCTAATAAAGCAAAGGGGAGTTGCATTGTAAAATCAAAATGCCGGCTTGCGTATAATGAGAGCAGCATGGTGAGCAATTCTATAAATGGATATCTCATTGAAATAGGGTGTTTACAATAAAAACAGCGTCCCTTTAAAAACAAATAACTCAGTATCGGGATATTTTGCCAGGATTTAACCTGCGTTTTACAATTAGGGCAAAATGACCTTGGTAAAAATAAATTTATTTTTGTTTGTTCCTCTTTGTTTTTTACATCCAGTAGTTCGCAACATTGCTCTTTCCACTCTGCCTGGAGCATGATAGGCAAACGATAAATGATTACATTCAACAAACTTCCTACAGCAAGGGAAATAAGAGCGATGGACAGATACATAAATGAAGGGTGGTAGAGCATCAGTTCCTGTAGCATATAAAAATCAAATCCTTTTATAATGGGGCATAAATGGCATTTTAGACTGCAGAGCCAAGTTTAAATATAGGCAGGTACATGGCAACAACCAGACCACCGACGAGAATGCCCAATATTGACATAATAATCGGCTCCAATAAACTACTTAATGCATCAACAGCATTATCAACATCTTCTTCATAAAAATCAGCTACTTTTCCTAGCATCTTTTCTAAAGCACCTGATTCTTCTCCTATTGCTACCATCTGAATGACCATATTTGGAAATAAATGAGTATTCTCCATCGCGGTATTCATTTGCTGCCCTGTGGAGACCTCTTCTCTGATTTGATCTGTCGCTTTGGCGTATATAATATTTCCAGTTGCTCCTGCAACCGATTTTAATGCCTCAACCAATGGGAGTCCTGCTGCAAAGGTTATAGATAAGGTTCTGGTGAATCGAGCAATAGACGCTTTCTCAAGAATAGGTCCAATGACTGGTAATTTTAGCATGAACCTATCCATGTTCTGAGCAAAATTGGCTGAGTGATTTTTAGTATATATAAATGCATAAATCATTGCCCCCAACGCCCCAAAGATATAATACCAGTAGGCTTGCATAAATTTAGACATCGATACTACCGCTGCAGTCAGCGCAGGTAAATCAGCACCAAATCCTTTAAACAGAGACTCAAATTGGGGTACTACAAAAATCAAAAGTCCAGCGGTGACAATAAGAGCTACAATCATTACTGCAATAGGGTAGGTCAATGCTTTTTTAATTTTCTTTTTTATGGTTTCAATTTTTTCTTTATAGGTTGCAACCTTATCTAGCATCACATCCAGAGAACCGGATTTTTCTCCTGCATCAACAAGATTGCAAAATAATTCATTAAAATAAGCAGGGTGTTTGCTCAAGGATTCGGCCAAAGTTAATCCTGTCTCAACATCATTTTTTATTGCATCAATAAGAGCTTTCAAGCGTTTATTGCTTTGTCCTTTTGACACTATATCAAAGGATTGAACTAAAGGTATTCCTGATTCAATCATCGTTGCTAACTGGCGACTAAATACAGTTATATCCCCTGGTTTTATTTTTTTGTTTTTTTTATCGAAAAGAGGTTTTCTCTTCTTCGCTACTTTATTGGTCACTATACCTTGTTTACGTAAATCTGCTTTGGCGATAGCGAGGCTTTTGGCTTGTATCTCACCAATCATTTTTTGGCCAGATCTATTGATTCCCTCATAGTGAAAGGTTAGTACTGAATTGGGATTTTTATCCATAACACCTAATCAACGGTTACCCGATTGACCTCCTCTATGGTGGTAATGCCTTGTTTTACTTTTTCCAAGCCAGACTCAAAAATAGTCAGCATTCCTTCTGATTGTGCTGTTTTTAATATTTCCAGGGAGTTGCCTCCTGACATAATAAGCTGTCCCAGAGACTTGGTCATCGGTAAAACTTCAAAGAGGCCAACACGGCCACGGTATCCTCCTGTGCATTGATTGCACCCCACGGCTTTATATAACTTCAGATCGAGCAAGTCATTTTCCTGAAATCCAAGTTCCAACAGTCCCTGTCTTGTGAAGTCATCCCTTATCTGTTTGCAGCCATCACATAACTTCCTTGCCAGGCGCTGAGCAATAATAATAGTTACTGAACTGGCAATATTAAAGGTAGGTATTCCCATATTCACCAAGCGATTTAATGTCTCAGCAGCACTATTAGTATGAAGGGTAGACAAGACTAAATGCCCTGTTTGAGCGGCTTTAATTGCAATTTCAGCGGTTTCCAAATCTCTTATTTCCCCTACCATGATAATGTCTGGATCCTGGCGTAAAAAAGACCGCAATGCTCCCGAAAACGTTAGGCCTGCCTTGGGGTTTATATTAACCTGGTTAATTCCCGGAACCTTGATTTCAACAGGGTCTTCTGCAGTTGATATATTTACCTCTGTAGTGTTTAGTATATTTAATGCGGTATATAAACTGACCGTTTTACCACTTCCAGTAGGGCCGGTAACCAATATCATTCCCTGAGGACGTTCAATTGCTTTAACAAAATGGGCACGTTGAATCGTGCTAAATCCCAATGCTTCAATTCCTAACTTGGCTGCTCCCGGATCAAGTACCCTCATAACTACTTTTTCACCACTGGAAGTAGGGCAGGTGCTTACCCGAAAATCGATGGATCGGGTTTTTGATATTTTCATTTTAAAACCACCATCCTGAGGGATGCGTCTTTCTGATATATCAAGACAAGACATAACTTTTATTCTTGCAGTGATCCTTGATGACAAACTTGCCGGCGGAGTTGCCACCTCGTGTAAGATGCCATCTTGTCGATAACGAATACGATATTCTCGCTCATAAGGTTCAAAATGAATATCAGAGGCCCCTTGTTTTATGGCATCGAGTAATATTTTATTCACAAATTTCACAATAGGAGCATCATCGGTAACCGATGAGGAGGCTTCTCCATCATGCTCTTCATCATCCGCACTTATTTCCAAACCGTCTAGTTCATTTGAATCATCTACATAATCAGATAGCCCCTGGCTTTCCTTGACGGTTAATAAATGTTCAATCAATAACGTTAATTTGTCTGTTTCAACAACTATGGCATGAGTATTCAATCCCGTGTGAAACTGTATTTCTTTTAAGGAGCTTTGTTTGCTTGGATCATCGGTCGCGAGATATAAATTACTGCCTCGGGTAAACAAGGGAACCATTGCATGTCGCCGAATCAGTTTTTCGTTAACAAGAGAGGAGGGGATGGTTTCTGCATCAATGCAATCAAGATTGATCATTGGCACACCAAAATTTTGAGCAGCAGTTAATGCTATTTGTTCTGCTGTTAATATTTTGTTTTTGACCAAATATTGAATCAATGAAATTTTTTCAGCGGCTGCTGACTTATAGTAATTGATAGCATTAGATTTCTCTAATAGTTTCTCAAGGACAAGCAGTTGCCCAATTCCCTGTAGTCGTTGTTCGTCCTGAGCGATCACCATATTATTTTTCTTCTTGTTTGTTCTTCTTAAGAATAGTTAATAACTTAAACAATTTCACGAGATTTGTTTAATAAATTTACATTAAATTCTGGAGCTAAGTATATACTTGAATTAAGAGCTTTGTGGCAGCTTGTACCTAACCCTGTATTCTTGCTTGTATATGACTCCATCAATACGCAAGAAACAGGGATTTTAGACTGAAATGCCGAGAGTGCCTAATTAAAAATTGATTTATTAGAGACTCTGGATATTTCATCTTAAAATTCAGACAGTTATAAAGTACATCAAGGGGGCAGGAATGGATAATTAAGTGAAAAAATTTGTTTGCATCTCTAAGTCGTTGTATTGTAGTAAAATTGTTTAGCAAAAATTGCATACAGGTATTATCTTGTTGATTGAACAGCAAATAAAACATTATCAGGCACTGAATGAATGGTTTAAAGCACCGTTAGGTTCTGCTGTTGCTGATGAATTTACCCGGCAACTTGAGCAAGTAAAAGATTATCTAAGAGGAGACGTTCTTTTACAATTAGGTCTTTGTGGCGAAAATCAATGGTTAGATTCATTTGACTTCAACCATAAATGGTTGGCATCGCCTTTTTCTCTTAATAAAGAACCGCAATTGGAATGTTCATTCAATCAAATCCCTTTGAATAGAAACAGTGTTGATTGTGTTTTAGTTCCTCTAACACTAGAACCTTTTGGAGCTGGCTTTTCGCTTATAGATGAAATTGATCGAATTTTAAAGCCGATGGGTTTAATCGTGCTTGTTAATATAAATCCCTGGAGTTTGTGGGGAGCAGCTATGAAGAGTGGTCTTCTCCATTGCTATAATGATCGACATATAAAAATGCGTACCGCATTTAATCTCAATCGAATTTTTTTACAAAGAGGCTACAGACAATGCTCTTTAAATCATTTTTGTTATATTCCACCTGTAAATAATAAATCAATTATTAAAAAACTATCCTTTTTTGATGAGGTTGGAAAAATGATTTGGCCATTTCCATCCGGTTTTTATTGTTATATTGCGCAGAAGTATGAATGTATTAGCCCAACATTGATTACACCAGTAGTTACCGAGCCTGTAGCTAAAGATTATAAATCACCTTTACAACCAGCTATTAATTAATAAATGTATAAATATTTGAACACTACCCCCTTATTTTTGTATACTGCAGCTTGCGTTAAAAAAAGGTTCATTTCATGACAAAAAAGACATTATTTAAAATCACTTTTGCTAATCAAGAAGCAATATACGAAATCTATGCACGCTCAATTAAAGAAAGTGACATGTTTGGGTTTCTTGAAGTTGAAGAATTAGTCTTTGGCGAACAAACTGCGCTGGTTGTCGATCCTTCGGAAGAGCGGTTAAAAATGGAGTTTAATGGTGTCAAACGCACTTTTATTCCAATGCATTCAATTTATAGAATTGATGAAGTAACAAAACAAGGTACAGCCAAGGTTAAGGATAATCTGGGTTATGGAAATAAAGTCAGTCCATTTCCAGGTACCGGAAAAACAAAAGATTAAACTGGTATAAAATATTTAAAAATTATATAAATTAGTCTAACTCTCGAAGGAAACCAAATGACTATTCCTAGTAAAATCAAAGCGGTTTATGAAAAATCGACCTGTTTGTTTACTACAAATGAAGTAGAAGCAGCTCTGGATAGAATGGCAATCAAGATCCATGAACAGTTACAAGATGAAAACCCCGTAATTCTTTGCGTGATGATTGGTGGATTAGTTCCTTTGGGTAATTTGTTACCTCGGTTGGATTTTCCGCTGGAAGTGGATTATGTCCATGCTACACGTTATCGCGGAGACATTACTGGCGGAGAAATACATTGGAAAGTAAAACCATCCGTTAATTTGGAAGGGCGTACCGTACTGATTGTAGATGACATTCTGGATGGTGGAGTCACTCTTGCTGCCATTATAGCTGAAATAGAAGCAATGGGTGCAAAGAAAGTATATAGCGCTGTATTAGTTGATAAATACCGTAAACGAGTTCCTAATGGGCTACAAAAAGCCGATTTTGTAGGATTAGAGGTCGAAGATCATTATATTTTTGGATACGGTATGGACTATAATGAATATTTGCGTAATGCGCCAGGAATTTTTGTTGTTCATCCTGATCATGAATAATGTAGTACATTTGAATAGCATGACCCTCAACCAGGAGCTTGGTAAAAGGGTTATGTTTAATTATTAATCTAAGAATAGGGGTTCTAGCCCGGAACCTTAGAAATTTCCGGACACTTTTTAGGGCTCCGTTGCAAAAAAGAACCAATTTTAAAAATATTAAGTTTTGGACGGATCT
>NZ_CALMPD010000241.1 GCF_937871865.1 uncultured Legionella sp. | reverse complement strand
ACTACAACAACCATAATCTCAATTAAAGAGAAACCTTTTTGCCTATTCATTTTTTTTCCTTTTAAAACCAGGCTCTGTTGGCATTTCAGTCTAAAATCCCGACACATCATAGGTGATTCATGACATCGGTAGATTAGGCATGAAAGATCAACAGACTCTATAAAACCTATTATAAATTATAACATGCTTATGATGGTCTAATTAGAGTGATTAGGCAACTAATTGTTCCATTGAAAATATAGGGAGTAAGGTTGCCAATACAATAAATAATACAACCGCTCCCATAAATAAAATAACCAGTGGTTCTAATAAGGTTAATGAAGTGTCTATTAATCGTTTTACCTCATTATCAAGATGACTTGCGGCGCGCTCCATCATACTGGATAGTTGGCCACTTTTTTCTCCACTGGCAATCAAATGAATGGCCATAGGACTAATATATCGTGTTTCTTTGAGTGCTTCACTAATGCCACTGCCTTCACGTACTCTTAGTGTTGCAGTATCAAAAGCTTGTCGCATGACCAGATTGGTTACCAGACTTGCCGAAACGCGCATAGTTTCCAGTACGCTGACGCCAGCTGCGAACAATATCCCGAACGTATGAATGTATCGAGCCACGTTAATTGTTTTAACCAGATAGGAAACTATGGGGAGCTTAAGTAAAAAACGGTGCCACAGAGTTTTGATTTTTATATTCTTTAAGCTTCGTTTAAATCCGGCAAACAAGAGTATCAGAGCACCTACTGTATAGAGTCCATAAGACTTTATAAAATCACTGATATTAATCAGCAGCTCTGTCATTCCGGGCAAGGTTTGGCCACTACTCGTAAATACCTCGATTATTTTGGGAACCACAAATGTAAGCAGGAAACTGATTATTGCGGTTGAAACTAATATCATGAGTATGGGGTAAATCAATGCTTGTTGCACTTTTTGGCGCGTTTGTTGTTGATTCTCAGTGTAATCAGCCAATTTCTCTAGAACCAGATCCAGTCTGCCAGTCTGCTCACCAGAACCCACTGTAGCTCGATAAAGCTCTGGGAAGGCATTAGGGTAATGAGACATTGCCTGAGCTAATCCATAGCCTTCAAGTACCTTTGCGCGTATTCCTATGATGAGTTCCCTTACTTTATCTTTTTCTGTTTGCTCACTTACACCACGTAATGACTCTTCAACAGGAATACCTGCCGCAAGAAGAGTGGCTAACTGTCGTGTCATAAGGGATAGATCTGCAGCAGATATTTTACCCTTTGTATTACCACCCGTGCGTTGTTGGGTGAGTGTTTGAACATTGGTGGGAATTAAGCCTTTTTCTCTTAATAATTGACGTGCGTGACGTTCAGAATCAGCTTCGATGATCCCTTTACTGGCTCCGCCATTTTTTTTTAGCGCTTGGTATTGGTACGCGCCCATATTAACTTTTATAAAGTAGAAAACTATAGAGTGTAATCTATTGGGATTAATAAGTCACTTAAGGTAAACTATATTCGGACTATCCTGGAGACTAAAAGATGAGTAAAAATGTAGTACTTGAGGCAATTAAGGAACATGATGCAAAGTTTATCGATCTGAGATTTACCGATATACGTGGTAAAGAACAGCATATTACTATTCCAGTGTCGGCAGTTGATGATGACTTTATTGAAAACGGAAAAATGATTGACGGATCCTCATTCAAGGGATGGCAAAAAATTCATCAGTCTGATTTAGCGCTTATGCCTGATTTAGATACTATCCAACTCGACCCATTTTTTCAGGATAACACTCTCTTTATACGATGTAATGTTGTAGACCCGCAGACCATGCTAGGCTATGATCGTTGCCCACGCTCCATTGCTCAACGCGCTGAAGCTTATTTGCAATCTACTGGACTTGCGGATGTAGTGAATGTTGGACCAGAACCTGAATTTTTCCTTTTTGACAACGTTCGCTGGGAAACCAATATCAGTGGCTCCTTTTACTTTATTGATTCGGATGAAGCCCAATGGAATTCTGGTAAAGAGATGGAAGGTGGGAATATTGGCCATAGACCCCCATTGAAAGGTGGTTATTTTCCTGTTCCTCCTGTTGATTCATCACATGATATTCGCTCTGCAATCTGCTTAACCCTGGAATCATTAGGAACTGTTGTTGAAGCGCATCATCATGAGGTTGCGACTGCAAATCAGTGTGAAGTTGCTACACGATTCAACTCACTAACTCTTAAAGCAGATGAAATACAAATTTTGAAATATGTTATTCATAATGTGGCTCATAATTATGGTAAAACAGCTACATTCATGCCTAAACCTTTAGTGGGCGATAATGGAAGTGGCATGCATTGTCATCAATCTTTATCTAAAGACGGTGTTAATTTATTTTCTGGTGACCAATATGCCGGATTATCTGAAACCGCCTTATATTACATCGGTGGAATAATCAAACATGCTCGTGCTCTGAATGCATTCACCAATCCTTCTACAAATAGTTACAAGCGCCTTGTTCCAGGATTTGAAGCACCTGTATTGTTGGCTTATTCAGCCAGAAATCGTTCTGCTGCAATACGCATACCTCATGTAAATAACCCAAAGGCACGCCGAATTGAAGTACGTTTTCCTGATCCAACAGCTAACCCATATCTGGCATTCGCGGCGATGATGATGGCTGGTCTTGATGGTATCCAGAAGAAAATTCATCCAGGCCAACCGATGGATAAAGATCTTTATGATTTGCCTCCTGAAGAACTTGTTGATGTACCGACTGTTTGTTCTTCTCTGGAACAAGCTATGGAACACTTAAGAGATGATCATGAGTTTTTATTGCATGGTGATGTCTTTAGTCGAGACTTTATTAACAACTACATCAAGATGAAAGAAGAAGAGATAACTAGAATCCAAAGTCTGACTCATCCTTATGAATTCGAGTTATATTATAGTCTCTAAGGATTCATAATGAAAAAACTGGTACTGGTTGTTTCATGTATGTTTTTATTTTGTGTTTCCTATGCACAAATATTTCAATGGACAGACAGCCAGGGGGTTGTTCATTTCAGTGATCAACCTCATCCAGGAGCAAAGCAATTAAATATTCCTGATTCACAAGGCTATACACCGCCAGCTTCTACAGCCGGTGGTGCTTCTTCTCAGGAAGAACAAAAAACGGAACACCCTTCAAATGATGAGCCGAAATACAGCAAAATTGCAATTATTCAACCTCTTAACGATGCGACCATTCGAAATAATCAGGGATATATTATTGTAGCTGTTGAAATGGAACCTGCTTTAGCCGAGGGAGATGCCTTGCAAATGGTGTTTGACGGTGCGCCATTAGGAGAGCCCCAATCAAATACTTTGTTTCAGCTCAATGGAATTTATAGAGGAACACATACGATGGCTGTTCAAATACTTAACTCTGATGGTGATATTTTGTTAACCAGTGAGAGTATTACAATACATATGCATCGACCTCGGGTTGGCATGGTAAAAGGGGGAAATAAGGGGAGCAACTAAATAATTTCAGAAGTTGTTCTATGAGACGTTATTTTTTAACTTGGCGTTTTGTATCCGGACTGGTAAATTACAGAAGATTTTATACAAGGGTTTCTTTCATGTTTACACTATTATCGCCTGCAAAAAAACTGTTATCTATTTCCACTCCTTATGCTAATGAAGTGACCGAGCCTTTATTTTTAGAGAAGAGTAATGTTCTGGCTAAACTGATGAAATCAAAATCTGTAGGTGAAATAGCGCAGTTAATGGATTTATCCCAAGAACTTGCTGTGCTGAATTATGATAGATACCAGAAGTTTGATATAAAGTCTCCTTCTTATCCTGCTTTGTTGCTATTTCAAGGTGATGTGTACCAAGGGCTTTCAGCAAACAGCTGGAGTCAGGATGATATTGAATTTTCTCAATCGCATTTGCGAATTTTATCTGGTCTTTATGGGCTTTTACGGCCTTTGGATTTAATACAACCTTATAGATTGGAAATGGGGGTTCATCTTGCCAATCCTAAAGGTAATACCCTTTATGATTATTGGAGAGATCCTGTCACTAAAGCGTTGAATGAGCAATTGGCATCAGATCCTAATCCAGTGCTTATTAATCTGGCATCTAATGAATATTTTAAAGCAGTCGATGCTAAAAAAATAAATCACCCAATCGTGACTATTAATTTTTATGAACAGAAAAACAACCAGCTCAAAATGATAGGTATTTATGCCAAAAAGGCTCGCGGTTTAATGGCTAAATATATAATCCAAAATAGAATAGATAGCCTGGAGCAAATAAAAGAGTTCTCTGAATCAGGGTATTTATATAATGAACACTCATCAAAAGAGCACTATCTTGATTTCATCCGAATTCATTCATAATCTTTTGTGGTATTTATGTGGCATTTAACAAGCCGGATCCATAAACTGAATCATTTCCCGTATGGTGATGTAAATTGTTATGTTAAACGTGATGATGAGCTGAGTTGCGGGATCAGTGGATCTAAACTGCGAAAATATTCAAGCTTAATGCCTGCGTTAAAGACTATGGGAGTTGAGCATCTAATCATTATTGCCGGACCACAATCCAATAATTTACTCTCAGCACTGCAAATGGCGAGAGAATTTCAATTAAAGATCACTGTATTTTTAATAAAGCCGCATCATTTAGAGATAAAAGGGAATTTTAAGTTAAGCAGGCTTTTTCTAGAAGAACAGGACATAATCTGGGTTGAACGGAAGGATTGGGAGACTGTAGGTGTGCTTGCAAATACCTATCTTAATCAGCTTGGCGTGCATGGATTCGTGCTTCAAGAGGGAGCTAGTGTTCCTGAAGCGATGGAAGGAGCAATGACTATTGCATCTGATATTGTTCATAATGAACAATCTGCTGGAATTACGTTTCAACACATTTTTGTAGATGCGGGGACCGGTTTTTCTGCAGCAGCACTTGTAAAGGGTTTAAGCGAATCAGGGCATCACGCATTGATCCATATTCTTTTATTAGCAGATGATGAGGAGCAGTTTAAATTGAAGCTAAAACAATGGATAGGGCACATACCTGAAACTGTTGATTGCTTTTATCCTGACACCGGCAAATCTTTTGGCTCCGTCAATAAAACAATACGCCATGAAGTAAGGCGAATGGCATTAGAAGAAGGGATCCTTGCTGATCCCATCTATTCGGCAAAATTATTTTACTCGGCACGAAATTACATAGAAAAAGAACAATTAAAAGGTAATGTCTTAATTATTCATTCCGGCGGCACTCTGACTATGGCTGGATTTGATTGGTAATGCAGGTGCGCATGCTGTTTCGTAGCACGGATTTTATAAAAATCATTATTAATTAATGACTCCCCCTTGAAATTCCTGAATATACCCTTATATGCATATCATACTTATGATAATTGATAATGCCTGACAGGAGATTGGATAATGGGTAGTAAGCAACAAACGATGGGGTTTCAAACTGAAGTAAAGCAAATGCTTCACTTAGTAATACATTCTCTGTATAGCAACAAAGAAATTTTTCTTAGAGAATTAATTTCTAACTCATCTGATGCATTGGATAAGCTGCGATTTTTAGCTTTATCTAACAGTGCTCTTTTTGAAGATGATTCAGATTTAAAAATCACAATTGGAGTTAATGAAAAGCTTAAAACCATTACGATTAGTGATAATGGAATTGGTATGAGCTGGGATGAAGTTGTTGAGAATCTTGGTACTATTGCGAAGTCAGGTACTAAAGAATTCATGAGTCAATTAACTGGTGAAAATGCTAAAGATTCACAGTTGATTGGCCAATTTGGGGTGGGCTTTTACTCCGCATTTATTGTTGCCGATAAAGTGACAGTAAAAACACGTCGTGCAGGTTTAAACGCAGATGAAGGTGTCGTATGGGAATCTACAGGTGATGGTGAATTTACTATTGGTGTAGAAAAGAAAACATCTCGTGGTACAGAAATTACTCTACATTTGAAGGACGATTGCGAAGAGTTTCTCAGTAACTGGCGTATACGCAATATCATCAGCAAGTATTCAGATCATATCTGCTGGCCTATAGAGATGAAAAAAGTGTCTGAGGAAGATGATAAAGAATCTGACGAATTTGAAACGGTAAATAAGGCTACTGCATTATGGACCATGCAAAAATCTGAAATTACTGATGAAGAATATAAAACATTATACAAGCACATTTCTCATGATTATATGGAGCCACTGTCTTGGTCTCATAATCATGTTGAAGGAAAGCATGAATACATTACTTTACTTTATATACCTTCCCATGCACCTTATGATTTATGGCAGCAGGAAGTAAAACATGGTTTAAAATTATATGTTAAACGCGTGTTTATCATGGATGACGCTACTCAATTTTTACCCAGATATTTACGATTTGTTAAAGGTATTGTTGATGCCAGTGATTTACCACTAAATGTTTCTCGTGAAATATTGCAGGATAATAAACAAGTAGAGAGTATCAAAGCTGCTTGCACTAAACGTATATTATCCATGTTAGAAAAAATGAGTACAAACGACAAAGAGTCATATCAAAAATTCTGGAATGAGTTTGGTTTGGTTCTTAAAGAAGGGCCAGTTGAAGATTTTGCCAATAAAGAAGCAATTGCAAAATTGCTACGCTTTTCTTCAACGGTAAGCGGTTCTGAAAAACAAGAGATCACTCTTGACGAGTACGTTAGCAGAATGAAGGAAGGGCAGGATAAGATTTACTACATCACTGCTTCCAGCTATAACGCTGCAAAAAACAGCCCCCATCTTGAAATTTTTAAGAAAAAGGGCATAGAAGTATTATTGCTGAGCGATAAAATCGATGAGTGGTTAGTGGGTTATATGAATGAATTTGCTGGCAAGAAATTGCAATCTATTTCCAAAGGCAAGGTTGAGTTTAATGATGATGAATCTGAAGAACAAATTAAAGAACAGGAAAAAACTCTAGAGCCTGTAATCAATCATATTAAAACCATTTTGAGTGATCGAGTAAAGGATGTTCTGCTTACCAATCGGCTAACTGATTCACCAGCGTGCATTATCGCAGATGAACAGGATATGGGATTAGAAATGCAGCGTATATTACAAGCAGCTGGCCAGCAAGTGCCTGCAAGCAAGCCTGTTTTTGAAATCAATCCGGAACACGCTTTAATCAAGCGATTACATGATATTCAGGATGATAGTCAGTTTGAATTATGGGTGGTCATGTTGTTTGAACAGGCAGTGTTAGCAGAAGGCGGGCAGTTAGATAACCCTGCTGATTTTGTGAATAGAGTTAACAAATTGTTAGCCGCATCCTAAACAGATGTGATAATGTATTAAAGCAACCTCCGGGTTGCTTTTTTTTATTTGGCATTTGTAATGCATTCGCCTCTATGTATTGAACGTCCTCTAATATGTCTGGACATATATTAGTAGGAAATTCCCCTGACTGCAGTTGATGCCAGGTTCTGTGAACCAAATATTAATTCGTTGTAAATAAGTCGTTGTTGCGAACGATGTGAAGCAATCTAGTTCAGGATTTTAGCGAAGCATCACTCGAGATTGCTTCGCTAACGCTCGCAATGACAGGTTTTTATGTGATAAACAAAAGTTGTTCATCGAATCTAGATTCTTGGAGACAAAAAAAAAGGCTCGATTCTCGAGCCTTTAAGGTTTCCCTTATTCGTCTGTTAAGCGAAAATATTTGGTTCCGAAATATCTTTGTAATTTCTTTCGAATGGTACCGCGGCTAATTCCTAACATCTTAGCTGCTTGTAGTTGGTTTCCACGACGCTTTTCCATAACAGCTTGTAGTAATGGAGGTTCAACTTCAGACAATATCATGTCATAAAGATCATCAATCGATTTGGTTTTATTCTCAGCAAGAAAGCGGGTGACCAAACTGTATACTAAATCTTGTAATCCTTGCTCTTGTTTGGTGCTTTGAGCCGTCGTTTGTGTTTCAATGACATTCATCTTAACTTCCTTATTATTAATTAAATCATACAGTCCAATTGCTTGCACGTGTAAATGAAAGCAAAATTAATTGTACATGAAGGTTAATTGATTATCTAGATTTTCACAGTAAAACTATGCATTTTTTTCGGGCAATTCATTCTCTATTAGTTCAAATAGGGTGCAGTCAGACTTATTGGAGGACAATGATTCTTTAAGAGTGGAAAGTTGATTTATCATTTTCTCCGGTTGTCTCTTATCTTGGCGAAAATCTGAAATATATCGATATAATTCAACAGCATTACAATCATATTGTAAGAACTCAGGAACCATCATTTTATTAACTAGAAGGTTGCATAAACCCAGGAATCTGACTTTGAGTAATAGCATTGCCATATGGTAGGTTATGAAGGAGGATTTGTAGATGATGCACATCGGCTTTTCGAGAAGTGCGCATTCTAGTGACGCAGTTCCTGACGCAACAATGACAAAGTTAGCTGCGGACATACATTCAATAGCTTTTCCTTTTATAAAGGTAACTGGTATATTTAATCTTGAAAAATAAGTACTTATTTTTTCTGGGTTAATAGTTCCAGCCACCGGAATTACAAAATGAATACTGGGATCTTTTTGATGCATTAATTTTGCAGTGTCTCTGAGAACCGGCATATGACGTTCAATTTCATGGGAGCGACTGCCAGGAAGAAGGGCAAAAATTTCCTTATCCAAAGGTAATTGCAGCGCTGTTCTACTGGATTGCATATCGGCATTTTGCGACATTTTCTCTACGAGAGGGTGGCCAACAAAGTTGACTGGCACTCCCGCTTTTTCATAAATCGATTTTTCAAAAGGCAAAATTACGGCCATTCTATCAATACATTCTTTGATTGTATGAATGCGATTTGCTTTCCAGGCCCAAATTTGCGGGCTGATGTAATAAATTATTTTAAGGCCTAATTCCTTTTTTGCGTACTTGGCTAATCTTAAATTAAATCCGGGATAATCAACCAGTATTAATAAATCAGGTTTTTGTGTTTCAAGATGTTTTTTAATGGTATTAAAAGCTTTTCTGATTATGTTTAAATAACGAACAACCTCGGTAAATCCCGTGACTCCATAACGAGCCAGATCTGATATCAGTTCAGCCCCCGCTTCTTGCATGTGTTTGCCGCCAATTCCGCTGACGCGCATAGCAGGATAAGATGCTTTTAGCTGTTTAATCAGGGCTGAGGCATGAATGTCTCCTGATTCCTCTCCTGCTATGATGACAATATGTTTAGCTTTCTGCATAACGTTCAGTAAGATTACTGTGAATTAGCGTCGTTATTTGTTCGGCTGTCTCAAGAGCGTATCGTCCATCTTCTCCTGTGACCAGGGGCGTTGTGTCGTGTTCAATACAGTTCAGAAAAGCTTTAATTTCTTCTAATAAGGCATCACCTTTTTCGAACTCCTGGGCAACACTGGTAATATCAGGTATTCCAGGAAACATTTCGCCATCACCTTTTTGAAATACTGCAAATTGTTTTTTGTGGTAATCAATGGAAATATAAGAGTTATGTTGAAAAATTCGCGTTTTCCGTTCGGTTTTAAAGCTGATGCGGCTGGCAGTTACATTGGCAACACAATGATTTGCAAAGGTTATTCTGGCGTTGGCTATATCTATTGCTCTCGTTAATACTGGCGTTCCTTGCGCAACTATAGAGGTGATCGGGCTTTTTACCATATTTTGAATAATATCAATGTCATGAATCATTACATCAAGTATGACGTTTACATCTGTCCCTCGGGGATTAAAGGGAGCCAGGCGCTCTGATTCTATAAATAAAGGGGTTTCCAGATATGGATCCACTGCAAGACGGGCGGAATTAAACCGTTCCAGATGCCCAACTTGTAATTTGGCATTATGCTTTTTAGCGAGTTGTATTAATTCTTCCGCCTGCTCTAGAGTTTCTGTAATTGGCTTTTCTATTAATACGTGTATACCTTGTTGTAAACACGCTTTTGCAATTTCAAAATGTTTGTTTGTGGTGGCGGCAATATTTACTGCATCAACTTTACCAAACAAATCATGGTAGTCAAAAAATGGAGTAACATTTAGTTCTTGAGCTACTGCATTACATACATCCGGATTATGATCACAAACACCAACTAATTCAGCATTTGGAATTAATTGATATTTTTGTGCATGAAATCGACCAAGATAGCCGACACCAATTACTGCGCATCGAATTTTACTCATTGAGAATCATTTGCTAATTATTTGTACGCATGATCGCATTTCTTAGGTGATAAATCAATTTTATCGATGTATTATCTTCATCTTACTTTTAGCAGAGAGCAATACAGTGGATTTTGAGAACGCAATAGTGATAGCAGGGGTGGATGAAGTAGGGCGTGGCCCATTGGCTGGAGCAGTAATTACTGCCGCAGTAATTTTAAAAGAACCAATTGAAGGGTTAGCTGACTCAAAAAAACTGAGTGAGAAGAAACGAAAAAAATTGTCGTTACAAATTCAGGAACAAGCTTTGGCTTTTGCTTATGGGCGAGCTGAAGTTGAAGAAATAGATGAACTGAATATTCATCATGCTACTTTATTAGCGATGCAACGCGCGGTAGAAGCCTTGTCTATTCAACCTGAGGCTGTCTGGGTTGATGGAATTCATATTCCTAAAATAAATATGCCGTGCAAAGCTATTGTACAGGGAGACAGTTTGATTCCGGCAATAAGTGCTGCTTCTATCTTGGCTAAGGTCTTACGTGACGAAGAAATGGAGGCGCTTGATAAAATATATCCTGGATACGGATTCGCAGGCCATAAGGGATATCCCACAGTTGCGCACAGAGAAGCATTGGCACGCTTAGGTCCTTGTATTATTCATCGACGAAGTTACGCTCCTGTTGCTGCATTGCTTTGATATATATTATTTCTTCACTATCAGCATAAAGTTTGGTAGCAACTAAAAACTCAGGGCAGTTGCTACAATTCACATCAGGAACTACATATCAATGAGGCAACGGTGCTATTCTGTTGCGAATATCGGTTTGTGATAGCTGAGCAAGGAGCTTATACTTTTAATTCACACTGTTAAATAAAATCCGATGTGAACTGATTGACATTAATACTCCAAAACAGGCTAAAAACGTCACCATGGCTGTTCCTCCATAGCTGACCAGCGGAAGAGGAATCCCGACTACTGGAATAATACCCATGACCATGCCGATGTTAACAAAGCCGGATAAAAAGAAGGACATAGCCAGACTGGCAGCAAGCAATCTTGTGAATGTCGTTTGGGCATTGCTTGCAATATTCAAACCTCTAAGAGAAATCAACACAATGAGTGCAATAATTGCAAACCCTCCCGCAAATCCAAACTCTTCTCCACTGACGGCAAAAATAAAATCTGTGGCATGTTCGGGCAAAAAGTTCAAATGTGATTGGCTACCTTCCAGCCAGCCTTTGCCCATAAGGCCACCTGAACCAATAGCAATTTTAGATTGGATGATGTGATAGCCTGCACCAAGAGGATCTTGTTCCGGATCAAGAAGTGTATACACTCGTTGTTTTTGATAGTCATGCATTACATGCCAGACAACAGGCACCGCTAATCCCATAAGTATCACAAGCAATAAAATGAATTTAAACCGAATTCCAGCGAGAAAAATAACACATAATCCGGCTGAACTTACCATAATCGCTGTACCTAAATCAGGTTGTTTCGCGATTAACAAAGCTGGAATAAATATGATTATTGCCGCTATTGAGATTGCTCTGATGCTGCCGGGATGAGCTTGCCGATCAAAATACCACGCGGTCATCATGGGTACAGCAAGTTTCATGATTTCAGATGGTTGGAAACGGAACAATCCCAATTCAAGCCAACGCTGAGCCCCTTTACCAATTTTACCCATCAGCATTACTGCAACCAGTAAACCAAGACCTACGCCATAAATCCAGGGGGTCCATATTTTATATTTATGTGGGGGAACAAATCCCAGAGCCAGCATAATCATGGTTGCAATTATCAGCCTCATAGACTGACGAAGAATCATGCTTATATTTGCATTTGATGCACTGTATAAAATTAAAAGCCCTAATGATATTAAAGTGAGCAATAAACCTAACAGGGGAAAGTCCATGTGCAGGGCTTTTGCTGTAAATCGATATACGGGTTTAGAATGATGTCTGTTCATGGATTCTCTTTTTTAAGAGGGTATATTTGGTAATAAGCATCCAGGACTTTACGAGCTACTATTGATGCAATGACATCATTTTCTACTACTACGGCAATAGCTATGTCCGGTTTTTCTACGGGAGTAAAGGCTATAAATAATGAATTATCACGAAGTGCTTCAGGGATGTCTTCATATTTTGCTTTTTCGTACTGTCGCCCACTAAATACTTGTGCTGTCCCTGTCTTACCGGCTACAGGGTAAGGAGGATTTCTTCCAAATCGAGCTCCTGTACCTTCATTACTAGTTAATACGTTATGCATGGCTTCAGCGACTACATTCCAATTTGATTCATCCTTAAGATATACCGGGTATTCTTCAACAGGCTTATATTCATCTACTTCACCAGTATCGCTATTTACTGTTTTAGTGAGTAAATGTGGTTTAAATCGTTGTCCATGTTGTGCCAGAGATGCTGTTGCATTGGCCATTTGTAATGGAGTTGCCAGCATAAAACCTTGACCTATTGATGTGATTACGGTGTCTCCTGGATACCACGATACACCCTTCACCTGTTTTTTCCAGCGTGCGCTTGGAATGATTCCATTTGCTTCTTCATGGAGATCGATGTGTGTTAATTGCCCTAGTCCAAATTTGACCAGCATGTCTTCAATGTTGGATATACCCATCCTATGACCTAGATGATAAAAATAAGTATCACAGGATACAGTAATGGCTCGTTTGAAATTCATAGCACCATGCCCTGTTTTTTTCCAATCTCTGTAGATATGGCTGGCTGTTGGTAATTTAAATTTACCATGATCCCATATTTCCGATGTGGGAGTGACAAATCCTTTATCCAGACCAGCCAAACCAACAAAAGGTTTGATTGTCGATGCAGGAGGATATACTCCTCTGACCGCTCTGTTAAAAAGAGGTCTTTGAAGGGCGTTAGATAAAATTTTATAATCTTTTGTGCTGACTCCGCCAACAAAAATATTGGGGTCAAAGCTTGGGGAACTTACCATGGCTAATATTTCGCCGTTATGGGAATTAATAACGACTACTGCTCCTCTCTTGTCTTTCAGTGCGTTGTAAGCCGCTTCCTGTAGTCTGACATCAAGACTTAAGTAGAGTTTAGCTCCTGAATGAGGGTTTACTTTATTGATTACTCGCAACGTACGGCCGCTAACATCTGTTTCTGTCATCTGGTAGCCTACTTTACCGTGCAGAATGTCTTCATAGTACTTTTCAATACCAGACTTCCCTATAAAATTTGTAGCGCGATAATTTGTAGGATCAACCTTTTTTAATTCATCAATGTTTATTCTTCCTACATATCCCAGGGCATGAGCGGTGATTGCACCCAAGGGATAATGGCGCATTAATCGTGCTTTGATGCTTACCCCTTTAAATTGATATTGATTGATTGCAAAAGTTGCTACTTCTTCCTGGTTTAATTTCAGCTTTATAGGAACAGGTACAAACGAGCGATTTTGCGCTTTGGCTCGATTAAAGGTTTCTATATCATCATCGGTTATCGATGGAAGTAATTCGCGAAGTCTGGCTAGAGTTTCCTTCATATTTTTTACATGCTCAGGAACGATCTCCAGTACATAAACAGGAACGTTCTCTGCGAGCAGTACCCCATTTCTATCGAGGATTACACCGCGTGGTGGTGCAATAGGAATAATGCTCATCTGATTTTTTAAAGACAGGGTTTGATATCTTTTGAATTCGGATATCTGTAGATAAGCTAATCTTAAAATCAGAATTAATGATAGAATAATTAGCATTGCTACTAATAAATTAAGCCTGAGACGTTGATTTTGTGATTCTGCTCGATAATTTTTGAATGATTGATTCAGGGGCATCGCATACAGTAAAGTTTAGTACAAACCAAAGGGTAGATAGTAACTTAAAATGGTTTGATTTACCAATAATTATGCACTCTGACAAGAAACATTAAGGGAAGTAAAAGACGCAATTTATCTGAAATAAATTATTTATGGTAAGGATGATTATTTATAATAGACCACGCTCGGTATAACGTTTCTAGCAAGATGATCCTGACTAATGGGTGAGGGAGGGTAAGCTTTGATAAGGACCATCGTTCATCACAAAGATTAAGTATGTCACTTGATAATCCCTCTGGTCCCCCGATTATAAGACAAAAATGACTGGAAATTTGTTGTAATTGCGTGATTTTACTGGCCAGTTCTTCGCTACTAAAGGTTTTTCCTTCAATATCCATAGCAATCAATCGAGCACCATTGGGAAGCGCTTCTTTAATCAATGCTGATTCTTTCTCCATAATGCGAGTCAGATCAGAGGACTTACCTCGACTGATTAATGGAAGCTCAATAATTTTAAGTTGAATTCCGTCTTTAAATCGTTTGAGGTACTCATTAGAACCTGTTACAACCCAATCGGGCATTTTATTGCCAAGCGTAATTATTGTAATTTTTAGCATAATAATAAATCAGGAATTAGATCGCTCTTCCCACAATCCTTCCAGATTATAAAATTGACGGCTTTCTGGCTGCATGACATGAACGATAAAATCGCCAAAATCAATAAGAGCCCAGTCACCGCTTTCCAGGCCAGTGCAGCTGATTGATGGTAATCCAGCCTTTTTCATATCTTCCATTACTTTTTGCGCAACGGCTTTTACATGTCGAGACGCGCGGCCAGATGCTATGACCATGTAGTCAGTAATGGTTGTTTGTTTTCGTACATCGATCACTTTGACATCAATAGCCTGAATGTCTTCAAGTGATTTTAATAATGTGTTTAACATAGGATTTTGGTCAGACATAAGTGAGTCAATCTTCTATCAAAAAGCACCGAATGATAACAGCAATTGGTTTGTATAAAAAGGGTTAATCATCATTATTCTGTCATCTGAATATGAGTTAACAGGAATTTAATCACAGCAAAGAGCACCAAACAACCGAAGGTAGCGACAAAAAGAATACCTAGTTGTTGAATAAACGCTGTTGAATAAAGAGCTCTTAATACGGCTATATTGGTCTCTCCTGGAGGAATCGCTGTTAATGATGCTAATTTACCAGACAAGAATCCACCTATCCCCAAGGATACAAAAAATATCCCAATCATAGTACTTACTTTATTTTTATCTGCAAGAACTGTAATTGCTGATAAGCCAACTGGAGAAAGGAATAATTCCGCTAGTGAAATCATTAAATAAGCGGGGATAATAAGCAGGGGAGATAATAAAACAGATTTATCACCAAAGGTGCTGGCGGCTGCAATGATGGAATAAGCAATAGTGATGAATAACATGGCTAATACAAATTTTTTCCCAGTACTAAGTCCACGCTCAATCAAGTTAAGATGATGATGCTTTTTCGCTAAAAAGTAGCCAATAATCAACATACCAATGCTTTGCACTGTAATGTAATAAGGTGGTGGAAATTGAATACCCCATAAAGTTGGTTGAACAACCCGGGAAATAAAAAGGGTTAATGACATGAACATTTGAAAATAGAATGCCCAGAACATTATCGAGATAATGCATAACAGACCAATAACCAGTGTTTGTCGGGCTTGATTGGTGTCTTCACGATTCACCGAATATAAAATATAACTGGCCGAAAAAAGAACCACAAGACCAAACATAGCATTGGCTAGTTTGGGATAGCTCAGTATATAGAACGATAAAGCCCAAAGTCCTGCTAATAAAACAACAGCAAGAGACACGTTTTTAAATTCAAAAACAAAAGGGTTGTAGTCTTTTATTTTATATTGATGTATTCCATACCAGAACACCATAAAGGCAATAACCATTCCAATTGCTGCGCTTATAAACGAACCAGACCAACCGAATAGCTCGTTAAGTTGGCTAGGCAAGGTGGTACCCAAAATGATACCCGAAGTAATGCCCATGTAAAAAATAGTAAAACCGCTCTCTCTGCGTGGCGAGCCAACGGGATATGCGTTACCTAATAACGAGGATATATTCGGTTTTAATAAGCCAGTTCCTACTGCAATGCCCGCTAATGATGAGGTCAGTGCCAGATTACTATCAAGCAAAGACAAAAGGCAATAACTGAGAAACAGAATCAATGCACCTAATAGCGTTGCTCTTTTCTGACCTATCAATTTATCTGCTATCCATCCACCGACCAAAGGCGACAGATAAGTCAGCGCTGTAAATGAGCCGACTAATGCATAAATTTGTTTGTCGTTCCATTGAAAATGGAATGCAAGATATAACGCAAGTAATGATTGTACTACATAAAATCCATATCGTTCCCACATTTCTGTAGCAAAAAAAACTCGCAGGGATTTAGGATGTTTGTCGGGATGATCTAACACGATTCGCACTTATAAATTTCATTTGCAACGAAGTATATCATATAGACTCCTCTCTACCTATTAACTAAACATCGAACGAATAATTTCTTCATGAAATGTTTGGGTCTATGACAAACAAAACAAGCTCATATCAATTTGTTGCAGGCTTATATCTGCGTTTAACTAGCTGGTTTTTAACCTCTTTTGGCAAGAGAGATACAACTAAGTAATTTTACTTCTATAGTTCATTCCCGGAGTAAGTGCTCTGGTGTATGATGTTTCTTATTTTGATAGCAATGGAGAATTCTTGATGAGTGATAGCAAGAATAATAGAGTGATTACTGCAAATAACGGTACGGAAATACAATCTAAAAATTGGTTAACTGAAGCTGCTTTGCGGATGCTCTGTAATAATCTGGATCCTGATGTTGCAGAAGCACCGGATTCATTAATTGTTTACGGCGGGCTGGGTAAGGCTGCAAGAAATTGGG
>NZ_CALMPD010000240.1 GCF_937871865.1 uncultured Legionella sp. | reverse complement strand
GGACACCAGTAAGAACTTGAATTTGTTCTTTATGAATTTTATAAAGTTGTGCTAATTGAGACGCTTTATTTTCAGGATTGCAGCCTATCTTTATGTTTCTTTTATTAAGCTCGTCATTAATGAATTCTAATTCTGCCTGCATTCCCCTTTGGATACTCTTTCTAACTCCGGGTCTGTCTATGTCATGTTCGAGTTCAACCGCACGTATTTCCAGTAGTTCATTAAATTTATCTCCCTCTGGAATTTTACGGCTTGTTACCAGATTAACAAATTCATTTCGTTCATTATATAATTCAGTCGTCTTTTGTTTTTGAAAATATCTATTGGCGACATTAAGTCCTTCCAGAAGGGCAAAAAATGATGCCACTGCCGTACTAAAAATTAATGTAGGAATAGTACCAAGAATAAATGCAGTAAGTGCTATACCTCCAACTATAATAATAGCCACCGCACTAATTAATTTTTCTTTAATCGTTTTTTTAGGATCTGAGAAAAACACTATTCCCTCAGGGATTGCTGCTAGTCCATGGAAAAAATTTCCAATTAAAGGAATGGCTGAAAAAGAAGATAAGAATGAGGCAAAAACACTAAATACTTTATTTATTCCCGCAATGACAACCGAAGCAAATTTACCTCCTTCATAGACTCGTTCTATAAGCGACTTTCTTTCTCTGGTCAAAGCATGAATGTTATCTTTGAATAATTGCATTTTGACTGATAACTTCGGACGCTTTTTTAAAGATTCAGGCATGAGATAATATCTTTGTTCAATGCATATGCCTTATTTTAGTACAAATTTATACGTGAATCATTAAGTGAGGCTTAAGAGTTCTATATATTTTTTTGCATAAGTTCGAATATTCTCTGAATATCTTTAATAGGGTTCTGTTTTAAATTAGGAGCTCTCGGCCATCAGGATTCGCCTGTCATTAATCCTTGGATATCCTCGCGATTTAAGGTTTTAGCTGAGTGTCCCAATTTCATTTAGCTGTTTCTTAACGCTTTATTTATAACTTTTTCTTCTTTAAACAGGTACGGGATCTGATTTATAAAAGAACGAGTTAACATATTGACGCCTATTTTCCATAAAACTGAGTGATTTATCTTCTTTTGCGAGGCAAGCACGAATATTTATATACGTTGGAATGAATGAATCGTTTCAGCCAGCATACACCAAAGCCAAGGCTGTTCTTAGTTCGATGTAGCGTGTTGTTTCTTGGCCTTCTACCCAGGTAGTAATTTTATCTAGCCGGTTAACCTCTTCGTTTAGTTTGCTTTCAATATAGTTCCAGGCCTCTTTCACTGTATCATCCGCGGCAATATATCGGTTTACTTGTTCTGTTGATACTGTTGCTTTTGATTTACCCTTAACCCGGCTGTCTGAAAAATGCCTTGCTAGCTGCAGCAGCACCAATCCAACACCTGCAGACAGTTCTGTGCTCATGGTATTTTCTTCATTTTCTATAATGTTTTGGTATGTTTTGGATGAGACATCTGACTTTTTTTGCATCTGTTTCTCTTTATTAATCCCGTTGTTTGTTATTTTAGCATATTGTGATCTTATTGCCTTTTTGACGGGTTAAAGTAGTGCTGTTTACGATTTTTGGAACATGTAATTGCTAAAGAACACTTAAGAAAATATGAGCTTAATCAATTGTTTTTAAGAATGCTTTAGGGGCTGCAGAGAGAACGATGCACTACTTCATTATTATT
>NZ_CALMPD010000239.1 GCF_937871865.1 uncultured Legionella sp. | reverse complement strand
AATGTCAATGCTTTTTATGGTACGATTTATAACAATAATTATTATTTATATATTTTTCATAAAGTTATACAAAGAAAATTATTAATGAATTTCTTAATTTTTATAAGAATGGGAGAATCTTAATAAGAATAAACATGACTCATGTAAAAATGAGAAGAGACTAGCTTGTAGGAGCACGCATGATTTGCGCATAAACTCGAGCAGCTTCATTGGGATCAGTTACCCCTTTCAGCGAAGTTTTTACGGATGGGGGTGAAATTTCAAGAGTGACAGGAATTTGTCCATATATTTTGGGTGCTAGTTTTGATGCTAACCATTTACGTGTATCAATCCTTAATCTAGATCGGGCAATAAATTCACTATTACAAATTTCCTTCCCTTTCTCACTAATATCTATGTCCTGACTAGCGTCATCAGCAATGTCAATAATTTCATCTATTAACGTTTCGACTTGAAGTGCTTTTGCTTGCGCGTATTGGGTTCTAAATTGTGGATATTTTAAACACCACCGACGTATTGTCGATTTTTCAGGCATATCATTATACAAATCACAAAGCCGTTGTAATCCTACACTATGAGTCGCTATTCGCTCACATATAAGATCTGCCAGTTCTTGTGTGTAATCACTTGGACGGCCAACTTTATTTTTCTTCATAATGACCCCAGATAAATCTTATTAACAAATAGCATTATAATTGACTATTTTACCTTATTTCACAGCAAAAATATCACTTTTATTGAGTGTGATTGATGTTCTTTTAGACTTTTGTTCCTTTTTAGAGGGAACAGAGTGAACACGTAGAACGATTGCCTTATTGATGATAACTAAGGCAATCCACTAAATAATATATTCTTAATGTTCTTTAGGAAGAATCCAATAAAGATTGAGAGATCGATTACCAACTCTTACCTTTTTGGAATGTTTTTTCGCATCATGGGCCATAATCCATCCAGCATCATTTAACGTTCGTAAGATAAACTTGAAATCATGGCCAGAAGCCGCTTCTTTTAGTCCAGAAGAGTTAAAAAGATAAACTCTTCCTTCTTTAGTATCTTTCCAATATCCTGCTCGCTCCCGAACAATTGGTTTTTGATCTATATTGTCGTTATCTCCTAATTTACTCAAATCATGAAGGCCAGAGAAGCGACTGTCACCATGGCGTTCAATAAAAGACTGTATACATTCCAGAATTTGCCTTGTTTCTGTTTGTCCTTCCCCTCTAAAATCTTGCCAATATTTCATAAGATCAAGAATACTTTTCAAAGCCTCTCCTTGTGACCAACCAGTTACCCCATACTCTGTAGCTTTTTCACCAGCCATAGCAAGAAGAGCAAACATACTGGATGCACGATTTTCAATCCCATCAGTTGCAGCAGCGAACTCTGGTAATTTACGTATTCTTAAATAGGCTTCACTTAAGTCCTCTTTATCTTCCAATAAACATTTAATAAATTCAGGGCCTGCTGTCCCATAATTTTCACTCGTTGCTCGTTTTAAATAATCTGAAAACTCACAACCATTAGAAAAATGATGTAAATTATCAAAAGCACCAAAGGAACGATCAGTTGATGGGATATCTAATAGTCTTGCTTCTTGGCCAGCTTTAATTTGTTTTCCAATTTCTTGCATATGAGCAGCTAATGTCCGCTCACCGCTAGATAAAAAAATAGTTCGCCATTTGAAAGATGTTTGAGATCTGCCATTACGCAATGCTCGTTGCTTACCTTGTCCATTAGCCAGAGCATAAATTATTGAACCAATTTCAAGAGGATCACATTCACTAATTTCATCCAAAATAAGCAAAGCATCATTTAATTCTGCAGCAATGGCCTCCGCTCCATTAGATGTTGTATTCCATGTACAAATGTATTCAGGGCCACCCCATACACTAGCAGCAACTTGCAAAGCGGTTGTTTTACCTTTACTAGATTGACCAACCAAATGTATTCCCATCCCTCCGGTGTACTGTTTTTTTCCAATTAATAGTAGAGGAGCAGCAAATGCAGCCGATAGCGTCAATATCAGTATTGGATTCCCTCTAGCGTATTGCGCTACTGATCTTTTCCAATTCTCTACATGACCTTGCTGAGTAAAATTATTATGTGTTGCCAGTTCTGACTGAAAGCGAACATTTTGATATCCGATGGTTTTATATGGCAATACAAACGATCGATTATTGCAATGCCAACCAGTGCGTACCGCAGCAATAAATCTCGGTTTTGGCTTTTGTTGCATTAACCATTTGTTTAAATGATTTTTTGCATCTGGATCAATCCTAAATCCTAATTTCAGCAGCTCTCCTCGCACTTCTTCAGCACTGCCTTTTAACAAGTACATAGGCATAGCCCATTCTCGCCACTGATCAAAAGAGTCAATAAATCGTAGCAATAACCCAAATGATTCTCCATGCTCATCAGAGGTAATGGCCTCAGCATGTATAGGGGCAGAGATCCATATATCTATGGGTTGAGGATCTTTGCTCTTACTATAGGCATGCCAATACAATCCTGGCGCTCTATTTTTTCCATTAAGATGAAACCAATCATCATGAACAATAAAACAAGGACGATCAATTTTAGCTTCAATCATATTATTTGGCGCAACCTCCCTAGGTGAAATTGCTTCCATCATCAATAATCCTTCATCCATTCCCAATGGAGAAATTTTATCAGCCGCATGGTTTGTTCCCTCTGTTCCTTCTGTACTCTCACAAAACTCAATATTAGATTCAGACATGATTCACCCTTTGTTCAATATTCCAGCATGCCAGATCGTTATAATCTGTTAGATTTTTGGGTGCATTAACTGGCCATTTGGGTTGATGAAATAAAGCACCGGAAGCAATTGCAGCTTTTCGCCCTTTAGTGATTCCAGGGTTATCAGGATTCAAACGATCATCATCGGCACAAATAATGATTTTTGTATTTGGAAAATGTTTACGAATAGCGA
>NZ_CALMPD010000238.1 GCF_937871865.1 uncultured Legionella sp. | reverse complement strand
TACCCTACGCTGTTGTAGGTAAAATCAGACATCCGAGTGAATCGTATTTTTTTACTGCAGTAAAATTTATTTTCAGTAATGTAGGGATCATGAAATCGAAACCCTTGTGAACCAAGGATATTAATTGTCTCTTTATTATCTTTGCAAGAATAAATTTCACCTACATAACGCGAATTAAATTTTTCTCTTGAATTAGGATACATTTTATTAAAACGAGTAATATCATCTTTAAAATTAGGATCCAAAGGCTCTAGCACGAGCAATGCAGGAGAGGTATTGGTATTCATTAAACAATAAATTTTATGTGTCTCGCTGATGTAACCTGCTGCATAGCGATACGGAGTCATGGCATGCAATTCGGTTATATATTGGATGGCATCCCCGGTTTGAACCTGAATGACGACAGCACACATGTCGCCATAAAGCTGCTCAAGTCCCATCGAGATACGTCGTTCATATATTTTGGTTTTGTATTCTTTAAAATAGTCTGAGTTTTCTTTATCACCTTTGGTGATGATAATTAAGCCGATTAATCATTTCCAGCCTCCAATACGCAACATGCATCCTGGCAATACTCTAATTATATACTCTTTTCAGGTTTTATCCGTGTTCGATTATTGGAGAGATAAATCAATTCCCTTTTACAATTGATTTTCAGTATAATCCACTATGACAATTAATTAAGCATTGATGAGATGGACGCATTTTTTGTATCAATAGGAGTAATTGCCCTTGCGGAAATAGGTGATAAAACCCAATTACTGGCATTTATTCTCGCTTCTCGTTTCCAACAACCGCTCCCTATTATATTGGGAATATTGACCGCGACATTAATTAATCACAGTTTAGCTGGAATGGTAGGCCTTTGGATCACCACGCTAATCAATCCCGACGCACTGAGATGGTTATTAGCTGCCTCGTTTATTGGTATGGCCATATGGACATTAATTCCAGATAAAATAGACCAGGATGAATCACTTTTGGGACATAAACTAGGTGTGTTTGGCGCAACCTTTGTAACTTTTTTTCTCGCAGAAATGGGGGATAAAACGCAGATTGCCACTATTGCATTAACAGCCCATTATAATGCCCCGCTTTTGGTGATTGCTGGCACCACTATAGGGATGCTGCTGGCAGATGTACCGGCGGTGTATATTGGGAATAAATTTGCAACAAAGATACCGATGAAAATAGTTCATGCAATTGCAGCAGTTATGTTCTTGTCAATGGGAGTATTATCCATCATCTACCAGGCCTGATGTTCTCAAATGTCTGAATCTGATGATGGATGCGAGATATTTACCTGAATGAGTTGCTTCTATACTCCTCTTCAGGAGGTTCTAAATCTTCGTCAGATACAGGTGATGCTCCCTCCTTGGTGGCTGCAACTTCGGCTGATTTATCTTGCTCCAACTCAACCTGTTCATCCTCTTCTGTAGTTTTTTGAGCATTAAGTTCGGCTTTAAAATTAAGTGACTTCTCAATGTTCCCCATTTTTTGTTCCAGCTTGATCTCATAGTAGCGAGAGATAATATTGGCCCCCGTTGTAAGACCCTCAATAATGCATTGAGTTATTCTTTCAATAAATTGCTTGAATTTTACCAAGAAACTCAAACCATCTGATGCAAGACTTAAGGTATCAATAAAAGTCTGGTTAGTCGGTAATGACTTAACATAATCAGCCCGCTCCTTAATTGGAATATCTTCATTTGATATAGCAGCAACAAGATCGTTCAAATAATCTTTTACGTATTGATTGTGTTCAGGCAGCCCATTACCAAAGGTAACTAATTTCTTTATTGCCTTGCTAACAATCAAATAATTACCAATTTCATTCCTCTCAAACACATCCAATAAATGAGATAATGCCTTACCACTGTCTTCTGCATTTAATATATCTAATCTTTTATCATTATCAGTATATTGTTTTCTGATCGCCCGTTCATATTGTTCAAGAATAGGAGTTTTGAGAAAAGACTTATAAAGAGCGTCTCTTAAATCAACCTCAAACTGTATATCCAATAAGGAGCTTCTTATTGCATTTATATCTTTAGTTTTATGAAGTGCAATTTGCTCATTGAGTAGCTTTATTTTATCTTCTTTTATTGCAATATTAAGTGCAAGTTGCGCGTTTAAAGGGTCTGTTTTCAGCTGTACTTCAAGCAGAATCAACTCATCTTTGATCTGCTCTACAACCAATTTTATATAATGAGCATCATCCAACAGTTTCAATTTCTCACTAAAGGGCATATCTAATTCTAAAGCAGCAGATAAAAACAACTGATTGAGCAAGGTCATCCCTTGCGTTATTAATGTTCCTGGTTTTAAACACAAATAATCTTCTTCACGTGACAAAGCAGCAATGTAATCTTTATATGATGATTCTTTAATATGCACGTATTCATCTTTAATCAGCTTATTAACCATACCAGCCAACTCACCAGCCTGAGCACCGACCCTCATCACTTGTTGCGCTACACCAATAACTGCGGTTGCTTTCTTAAGATCAAAATATCCTGCCGTATCAAACAGATTGTTTAAGCGATCAACTTCACTTAACATAAATTTTTTATCAGATAATTGTTCGCGAGTAAATGAACGAAAACCAAGTGGTTGAGGGTTAAAAGCATGCCCATATTTTGCTAATAAATAAGATCTTGCTCGCTCCAGTTGGGGTGATGCCACGTGCAGGTATTTGATCCCCAGTTTTAAACCTCTTAAAGCAGCAGTAGGTGTATCTTGCTTTTTAATTTTATCTGCTGCCGCGGCGTCTGATTTAAGGGTTAATAAGTCTTCTTTAGCAAGCACCAGCACTTTTTGTAATTCTTCGGTATCATCAGTATCGTAATCAATATTTTGAACCGTAGAAGAAAAATCCATAACCTGCTGTATTAATGGCCCATAATGGATTTTTAGTTCAGGCGTAAGACCATAGATGCCTTTTTTTAATTCTCTGACCTCATGCTCAATTTCAAAGATTAATTTTAATTGAGTCACAAAAGCATCATTTTTATCCATTTTTTCAAATCGTTCTAAAGCAGATTGTAAATGATAGAGACCATTTTCCAGTTGTTTTATATGACGAGGAATAACCGGATCCGTATTATTAATCACATGTAATGATTCAAGCTCTGGTTTTTCCAGATAAACTTGTATGTGTTCGGACATTTTCTCTTTAGTGATAGCGCGAAATCGCTCCTTCATTAACACAACATGAGCGGATAAATTTAACTCTTGTACTTTTACAAAACTTCCACGAACAGTTTTGGTTGAGGCGATAACGACTGGCTTTAATTCTCCAGGTCCAGGAGCAGCTCTGCTTTGACTGTCCTCAAGATACTTGTCACGGGCTTTAAGCATCGCAAGCTGTTCCAAATCACGTCTTGTTTTATTATCTGCAGACGGATTCAATTGAGTTCTAGCCTCATCGATTACTTCAGCATGAAGCAAAAATGATTTCTTTTGTTCTTCGAGGTATTTTATTACCAACTCTTCCTGATTTAATAATTGGGTAAAAGTAAATGGTACTTCCAGAACTTTATTATTGGTCGTTTCAAGCCTGTTTAACGCAGTAAGGAATTCATTAGCCAGATCAAGGTTAGCAAAAGACATTGGATCTTGAATTTTTGCAAATAAAACTCTTAATTTCGCTCGATCAACAAGGTTAATTGTTGCAAAAGGCTTTCCTTCATACTTATGCAGCAGTGCAAAAAAATCACGTGCGGCATGTCGCTGTACTTCATTATTAAATAAATCTGACCACATTGTATAATGAATTTTGGCTAGATTACTGTCTCTGGTTTGCACTAGATCAGAGGTTATATTTATTTTCCTCAGCTGGTCGATTGAACCTGCTTCAGTGACTACATATTTTCCTGTTTTAATCGCTGCAAGTGTTGCATCTTCTTGTTTTGATTCAATAGTCTCATTTAATTTCTTATTAATGGCGTCAATTTCAACCACCAAAGCAGCAGATAACAGGCCTGGTTTCAAATAATTACGAACCTCAATTTCGTCTATCATAGCAAGTAACAGAGGGTACTCTTTATCTATCCATTCTTGATATGCTATAACGGTTGTATTTTGAAGTTTATCTCCCTCTTGATTTAATTTTTTACTTAAATCAAGCAACGAAATTAATGCATGAGGACCTTTAATCAGATTAAAAATGGATCCACTTCCCTCAATAAAAAGTTCAGCAACTCCACTAATTGAATCAATCTGTTCTTCAGTCATTTGAATATTATCCCCATCAGTTTTCACTGCAGGATCCAAACGTTTTGCAAGTTTATTCATTACAAAGGGTAAGTCAGACAGCATATTAACCAAAGCATGAGTCTTTGTTACACCTTCTTTATCAGCCTGGACAAGATTTAAGCCTTGTCCTAAATAACTTCCGACCTGTTCTGTAATATCCGTAGCAGAAAACTGATAACTCCAACCAGTACTTTTTATCAATTGATCAACTGCACGAAACATTGGCTCAATCAAATCATGATTGTTTTTAATCACTTTGCCTATTTCAGGAGAAGCATCTCCGAAAAGTGATAACGATTTATATACTTGAGATAAAGCAGCAACACCCTGGTGAGCAAGAATCACATTATCAAACATGGAGTTAGTATTAAAATTCATTTTATGGCGAGTGCGGCATGCCGCCTCAGCATAATACATGCAATTAATCACTTTTTTAATTGCAACGACCTGAGGTGGTTCTGCTTCAAAATTGATAAAAGGTACCCCTTCTGATTGAGGTATTATTAAGCTGGATAAAGGATTAGTTAAAGTCGTTTTAAATTTATTTAATAACCGTTCTCTGCCATTAGCTATATTACCAGCGCACTCTTCATAAAAAGTGGCATCTTCCAATTCAGCTTGTTTTGCATCAGGCAGAATAGATGTATTTGCCTGAGGAACAACTACAGCCTCAGTATTAATAACAGGGATATCTTTCTGTTCAACAAACACGTTTTCAACAGAGACTATCGGTACATTATCCTTTAGCTCAGGTAATGCATTATCCTCTGATACAGGCATAATATCCTGAGCAATAATTAACTCTTCAGATTGCTCAGGTAGTGCATTATCTAGTTGATTTAACAGGCAAAGTCCAGATAAGTCAGATTCCTTCCCATTCACTTGAGAGAATGAGCCTCCATAAGCCATCAGAGCTCCTATTACAGGAGCCAAAGCCTGACGAGTAGCAGGAGAAAGGATGGCAATAGCTTGTTTCAATTCACGGCCAGCATTTACAACGACCATAAGCATTTGTGCTTTACTTGCCATGCCAAAATCACTACTGATATTTTCAAACTGCTCAAGAGCACTCACCAGCTGATATAGTCCATTCGATACAGCCTTGATTTGCTGTACTGACTCTGGCTCATCCGCGTTGATGACATAAGGTGGCGATGAAAAATAAGCCTGTTCTGACTCTGATAAATGGCGTGCGACTAAAGTATTTATATTTTTGCTAGTTTCTAATACTTTATTCGATAAACGCAATTCTTGTAAATACGTAAGATTGCCGCGCAAATTATTCAGGCTGGAAGTCTTCACCGGAATGATATCCCCAGGCTTAATCACCTTTCGTTCTGGGAAGGGGGACAATTTTGCTTTTAATAAATTGATTCGTGATAAAACTCGTTCTTCTATAGGCTCTTTAAACTCTTGATGAGCTGCTATCCGTTCACGAGCTTGCTCCCCAACAGTAATTTTCAATTGTGCACTTGCAATCTTTTTATTAATAAATTCATACACAGAATTTTGTTTTGCTATAACCTTATCTATCTCACCACTTACAACAAAACTGGCAACGTAACTGACAGCTCCTGTGGCAAGTTGCCACCAGCTCTTGCTAGCAGGTTCTACTGGCTTTTCTGCAGGACCTACCGTATTTAAAAGATTCGCTAATTCATTTTCTAGTTCAAAATCAGCATGAGCCAGATCATATTGTATATCAGGATAGATTTGCCTTAAGCGAATTCGATCTGGTTCAATAATTTCAGCAAATGATTTTCCTTTATATTCTTGCAAAATTGCAAAAAAATCAGCTACCGAACTCTTGCTGTTTTGTGCATTTGCAATATCCTGTACTTGTGTTAGCTGGCTGGCTTCAATACCCTGCTCTCTAACAGATGCAAATGAAGGCATCAGTGCGACTCGTTCATTTATATTTAACGAAGAAGAGGCTATTTGTTCATTGATTGAAGATGCAAGCTTGTCTGTAGCCTTGATCACTTCTGCGCTTAACAAACCAGATTTCAGATAATTTTGCCTCTCAAGCCGATCAACCGCCACAATCAACAGCGGCAACCCATCATTAGCCCATGAAATGTATTTATTGATGGATTTCTGAGTAAATTCAAAATCATCTTCCTGAATGCTTTTAAACCAATCGATTAAATCATTAACGGCTTTAGTTTCCGCCAGACCTCGGGTTGTTATCTTCTGAAAAAATGGATTAATTTCCAGATCCTCGATAAGTGAAATAATTAATAAAATTCGTTCTCTTCTCAGTTCTTCTGGTAACTGCTTTTTTTTCGAAGGATCGGTGTCGGTGAACGTATTGATTAATTGTGACAGCTTAGAAAAAGGTTCAAGCAAAGGATGAGTACTGTTCCATTTACTTTTGTCAGATCCGAGTAATTCAGTTCCTTTATTAATTAGAATACTCGCCTTCTCAGGAGCTTCCATTTTTGAAAACTCACTGATCCAGCCAGATTTTTGTATCATCTCATAAGTTCCGCTAAATACTGGCTCAAGCAGGCAATAGTTATCTACTATGATAGATTGTATCTCTGGTGTCGCGTCATTGAGTTGCCCTAGCGATTTATAAATCTGATTCAGAGCCAAAACACCTTGAGGGGCTGCTTTCGCTTTACCCCATTTGGTTGATGTGTCCATCCCTTCCCATATTTTTAATGCTTCTTCCGCATGGTATAAAGCATTAATTACTTTTTTAATGGATGCTATTTGAGCTGGATCGTTATTGATGTTGACAAAGGGGACACCTTCCGCTTGAGGAATTATTTGATCTGCAATACAAGCTTCAAGTTGTTTTTGTAGGGTTTCAAGCAATTGGATTCTGGCATTACCTATCGTAAATGATAAGGTATTATTTAACTCATCAGTATCAGACATTATTTACCCCCTCGCGATATTGAGTATATTATAGCCTGAATAAATACTTCATGTCTATTTTTTAATCACAGAGAGAATTATTTGTCTTCATCAAGCTCACAGACAATCAGACTTGAACAAAACTCATCATGAATCACCGCAGTCGATGCCCGATAGTGTCGCTAAGCTCGTGATTGATTTAAGCCATCCGTGGCTAAAATCGACT